>CANBSW010000107.1 GCA_947372235.1 Chitinophagaceae bacterium
TTATGGCTGAACAAAGGATGGGTTGATTATTTTTCTCCGCAATTATACTGGCCCATTAACCGTATGCCATTAAGTTTTCCCATTTTACTGGGATGGTGGAATAAAGAAAATACCAAACAGCGCCATTTATGGCCCGGTATGAATGTGGGCGATACCAGTGTAAAAGGAGTAACAGAAACTTTGAGCGAGATCATGATCACAAGAGGTATGTTACCGGAAAGTAATGGTGCCATTCACTGGAGTATTTCATCAGTAACCAAAAACCCGAATCTCTCAAAAGCATTGATTGAAACGGTGTATAAGAAAGATGCATTGGTTCCTGCAAGCCCATGGCTGGGTGCAAAAGTTCCTGAGGCACCGGAAAGTTTGCAAAAAGAAAATAAAACAGATAAATGGACGATCAGTTGGTTGCACAAACATCCGGAAACTATTTTCAGATGGGTGGTATATGCACAATATGGAAGTACACAAACTTATCAGATCTTAAATAGAAAGGATAGATCTGTTGATATTAGCAATAGTACAAAAGACAAGGCTAAGAAAGATGTAGCGCTAACAAAAGTATTTGTTTCATCGGTAGACAGATTAGGGAATGAAAGTGGGCGAACAGAAATTGAGATCGTTCAATAGTTTATTTAATAAAATATTGTGCTATTTTAATGCATCAGTTCTCTGCGAATACTCTGCCACTCTGCGGTGAAAGCAATTTCGCAGATAGCCTGCATGAAAAAATCAAATAATTCTTTTCACCGCAGAACATATGAAGCAAAGGTATCGCAGAGCTCATTCTGTACAGCTGGTTAATTACATTAGATGAATATTATATCAAACATCCCTTAAAAAGAATTCCGGTGCAGATATTCATAATTCTGTTCCATTTTGCCTTCTTTGTTAATGCAAATGGCTTAGCTTTAAGATCATTTCTTTACCAACTCAAACTGTATGAAAACAAAAATTCTTTGCTTACTGATCGTATTCAGTATTGCCTGCCATCAAACCCTGATCTCGCAAACCCCATCCAACAGTCTTTACCTGCAAACCAGTGAAATGCATGATTTGATGGTTAATTATACTGCCGACTGGGGTAATATCAGCCGTTTCTATACAACCTCTGGCAATGCCGGTTTTGGCGGCGGCGGCGGTGGTCGTGGCGGACAAAATAATACCAGCAATTATAACTCACCTGAGCGTCGTGCAAGATTGTTGCAACTGATTGATGAATACGAGAAAAAAATGCTTGCCGTAAATTTTGACAAGATCAGTGTATACGGCAAAGTAGATTATATATTATTCAAACGCATAGTTGATGATGCCAAGGCAAAATTGTTGGAAGAACAGGACGATTATAGTAAGATCGTGAAATTCCTTCCTTTCTCTGATATCATTTATAATCTGGAAAAACCACGCCGCCGCGGATTGAATGTGAATGGTGAAGAAGTGGCCAAACAAATGAATGAGATCATTAAAATGGTGCAGAAAGCAAAAGAGGCTTTGAAGAAAGAAGAAAGCATTGATAATAAACTGGCCCAATTGGGCAACGATGCGGTAAAAGCCTTACAGGTAGTACTTAAAAATGAGTTTGATTTTTATAATGGATATGACCCCATGTTTACCTGGTGGGTTCCTAAAACTTATACCGACCTAGATGCCCAATTAGAAAGTTATGCTACCGCGCTTAAAGGCAAAGGCAAAAATATGGATGCCAAACCAAAAGATGATGGCAGTGGTATATTAGGTGTTGCCGCAGGCAGGGATGAGATCATTCGACAGTTAAAAAGAGAATACATTCCTTACACTCCTGAAGAACTGATTGAAGTGGCCAATAAAGAATTTGCCTATTGCGATGCAGAATTACTGAAAGCATCCCGTGAAATGGGTTTTGGAGATAACTGGAAAGCTGCACAGGAAAAAGTAAAGAACACCTATGTTGCCCCGGGCAAACAACCGGAAGAAATGTTTGAACTCTACAAACAATCGATCGATTTTTTAAAGAAGAATGATCTCATCACCATCCCCGAATTATCGGAAGAAAGCTGGAGAATGATGATGATGACACCGGAACGGCAATTGGTTAGTCCATTCTTTCTGGGTGGAGAAACACTAATCATCTCCTACCCCACCAATACCATGGGCTATGAAGAAAAACTAATGAGTATGCGCGGCAATAATCCTGCCTTTTCACGCGCAACAGTGCATCATGAATTGATTGCAGGACATCATTTGCAGGGATATATGTCGGCACGAAATAAAGTGTACAGAAGAGACCTTTTGGGCACCAATACACCATTCTGGGTAGAAGGAAGTTCTTTATACTGGGAGCTTTTATTATGGGACATGAAATTTCCACGCACGGCAGAAGACAGGATTGGAATGCTTTTCTGGAGAATGCACCGTTGTGCCAGGATCTTATTCTCATTGAATTTTCATCTGGGAAAATGGACACCGCAGCAATGCATTGATTTTCTGGTAGACCGTGTAGGCTTTGAAAGGGCCAATGCAGAAGGTGAAGTACGCCGTTCTTTTGTAGGTGGCTATCCTCCATTATATCAATTGGCGTATATGACAGGCGGACAGCAATTATACGCTTTGAAAAAAGAACTCGTGGATACAAAAAAAATGACCATTAAACAATTCAACGATGCCATTTATTCGGAAGGAAGTATGCCTATCGAACTGTTAAGGGTAATACTTACCAACCAACCTATTAAAAGAGACTTTAGTACCCAATGGCGTTTTTATGATATCAAAAAATAACATTGATAGCAGTCATCAAAAGTTGAATACACAAAGAAGCCCTTTCAAAATGAAGGGGCTTTTTTATTTTAAGATCGTGTAAATTGTTTAATGCTTACAAAAGAAGTGATAACAATCCTGCTTCTGCCTGATAACTCAACAGCATCCGGTTAGCGTTAAACAGATGCAACCAATTTGCTAACACTTCTATAAGTATAAGAATGATAGATATGCCTTCTGGCAAAACGTGAAGGGGTTTCTGCATTGATCAATTTTACATAGACCGCTTTTGGAACACCATAATATTCATAACTGTTGCCATCCGAAAAACTAATGGATAAAATTTCTGATTTATATTCAAAATCATCAATACCGGCATTTGTGGTGGTTTCGGTATACTCATTTATGGTAAGTTCCCTTGTTTCAGGTGAAATACTTACAAGGAAATGATAGGCCTCAATAATTTTCTTGCTTTTTTCTTCTGCCTCGTGTTTCTGATCTGGATTATCCTGAAATTTATCTGGGTGCCATTCTTTCATCAGATTTCGATAAACTGACTTTAATTCTTTCAATTCAGTTGTTTCTGTAACACCCAGCGTTTTTCTGTGTCCTAAAATTCTTCTCATAAAATAAACCGTGATTTGTTATTTGTTGGGCTTACCGGATAAACTGCATTCTTGCAACAAATCACATTGTAGCGCACTGATAAAGCTGCAAACTTAGTTTTTTATAATTAAAACGCTTTTTGAGGGATAATTTCAGTGATTTATGTATAATAGCTGCTTTATGCTTGCACCGTTCAAAATATCCATTTTATCATCGTTCACATTACGATTAAAACACATTGCATAAGTTTTAACATCCTTAAAATCTATTTAGCACAGTAATTGAAAGTATAATTTATTATCAAAAAGAAATCACATAACAGGGGGTATTTACGGAGCATAACAGTTGAAAACACTGAATAATCATACACTCTGTCCCGTGTTATAACTGAGATTATCAAACCTTGAAAATAGCAGGCAACAGCCGAAACTGTGTTTGTATCATGATCTAAATTTTACTCAATTAATTTATTGCGTTTTTGTTACTGTTACAACTGTAATAGAAATAAGGTGCAAAAAAACATCCATAGAAGCAGTAATCACTGAAACGATGGATGCAAAGAAATTATTGAATCAAAAAAAAGCACATGAAAAAAACAATCGTTATCTGCCTCCTTGCCATTTTGGTCTTTGCCTGTCAGCATCAGATCGACAAAAAATCAAATCCGCCCTCCAACCTGGTGTATACCCCGGCTTTTTCAACAATAACCAAAGGAACAACTGGTAGTTCCGTTACCCCTTCTATTGACAATGGAGGCGGCACAATTGTTTTTGCCATTATAAGTTCTGCAGTGGATGGTATTAGCATTGACCAGAATACCGGTATTATCAACTGGGCTAATACGGTTAGTATTGGCAGTTATGATATTTTTGTTTCAGCATCCAATGATGCGGGAGTAGTAGCCGCCACTTATAAACTTATTGTTAGCAACGCGATAGTTGCTCCGTCCGGATTTTCTTATTCACCTTCCAACAGCACTGTAACAAAAGGTACAGCCGGCAGTTCCGGCATTCCTTCAATCAATAACGGAGGAAGCAATATTACATTCAGTTTAACCGGAAATATTTTGGCAGGAATCAGTATCAATGCGTCAACCGGTGAGATCAGCTGGACGAATGCTCTTACGGCAGGTGTTTATTCAATAACTGCAAATGCTGCAAGCAGCGCAGGCAATGCTACTGCAAGTTTTACGCTAACGGTAAATAATCCCGCTACGATAGCAGCACCTTCGGGTTTTGCTTATACACCGTCTGCAGCTTCTGTGGTAAAAGGAACTGCAGGAATATCAGTGATCCCCTCTGTCATTACAGGAGGAGCAACCATTGCTTACAGTTTAACAGGAACCCTACCTGCAGGAATATCGATCAACAGCGCAACCGGCGAGATCAGCTGGAGTAATGCAGTAGCCATTGGCATATATGCATTAACAGCAAAAGCAACCAATAGTGCCGGAAGTATTTCAACGGGTTATACACTTACCGTAACTGCGATCGCTTCGGTTACTGCTCCATCAAGTCTTTTGTATAGCCCATCAAGCAGTACCATCACAGCAGGTACAGCCGGAAGTTCAGCAACGCCAACCATCAATAGCGGTCTCGGAACTATCACCTATAGTTTAACGGGAACTATTCCAGCCGGTATCACCATCAATGCAAGTACAGGAGTAATCAGTTGGAGTACTGTATTAACAACCGGAGTGTATACCATTACTGTTAAAGCAACCAATAGTGCCGGCAGCAGCACAGCCAGTTATGCACTTACCGTAAATGCAGCAACAACAACGGTAAGTTTTTCAAAAGATTTGCTGCCAACCCTGACCAATTCTTGTGGAGGCTGTCATTCATATACCAAAACATATGCTGGTGTACTTAGTCATACCACAGGTTGCACTTCCATTCAGGATAAAATCGGAACAACTTATTGCAGTGGTTCAAGAATGCCCCAGGGTTCTACCCCGTTATCTGCGGCTTATATTGCCCAATTTAATGCATGGATAGCACAGGGTAAATTAAATAATTGATCAGAAAATTGTATCCCCCCAGACCCCCTTACTTCTTACATGAAGGAGGGGGTATTTTTTAGGCTATGTTCTAATCAGTTTTTCTGATACACCCTCACATAATCCACTTCAAACCTGTTAGGGAAAATAGTTGTAGAAGGGTCTCCTCCATTATCTCCTCCAATTGCCAGATTCAATAGCATGAAATGTGGCTGTTTAAATGGTTCAAATCCTGATCCGTCTTTATTTACCAGTTTATCGAGCGTGGTTTTATTTAGTAACACATCATCTAAAAAAAGAGAAATAGAAACTTCATCCCAATCCATCCGCCAGATATGAAATTTTGTTGCCCATTTATTTCCTCCCAATGAATCTGTTGAAAACCGATTACTATACCATTCAGCTTTTCTGTTATTATCCAAACAGGCAATATTAGCCAGTAACATTCCGCGATAATATTCCATGATATCAATTTCCCCATTTGCGGGCCAGGGTTTGGTGCTACCCAATGTCCACCATGCGGGCCATAATCCTTTACTGATATCAATTCTTGCACGCATTTCAAAACGTCCGTATTGCCAGCTTTGCAAGCCTTTTGATTCAATACAGGCAGATGTATATTCAATATTTGCACGATTTTTTCTCCAGTCATTACTATTGGCCAGATATCCCGGATTGGGTTTGCTCTCCTTTTTTGCTTCTATGATCAGAAAACCATTTTCACAATAAGCATTTTCTGGTTGGTAATATTGGAATTCTTTGTTACGTACAAACCCTTTTTCATAAGTCCAGTTTGCAGGATCAGGGGCACCATTTTTATTAAACTCATCGGCCCAGACCAAATGATACCCTTTGGATATATTTTGAGCTTGTAAATGAAAATCCGGTATCCAAATGAGCAAACAAAAAAACAGTTTATTCATAACAACATTCTTTTCACTAAAGTTAATACTATCTTTTTCTTTCACGAAACTGTGAAAGATGTAAGTTTTTTCAAATAAGGTGTAATACATCAGCTAATGCTACAGCCTACTTTTATTTACAGATTATGAACATATGTTAACCTATTTTTTACCTGAACCGAATCATGAAAATCATTTATAGCATTGTCCTTCTTTTTTTACCACTGATTTCATTAGAGGCTCAGATTCTTCCAAAAACAGATACGACCGTTTCTAAAGAAGATATCAATAAGCAACTAAAGGAAATTAAAAAAGAAAAAATAGAATTACATTCCGATTCTACAGGGAGTGAACCTAAAAAAGTATTGGTAGATACAACCAAACAAAATAAATACGGTGATCTTTTAAACGATGACACTGCATTTAATAAAAAGTATCCCATATGGAAACCAATCGGAGCAGTATTTGTAAGTAACCTGGCTACATTTTTAGTTGACAAATATGTTTTTAAATATGATTTTTCTGTGCCGGTGGGATTTCAAACCTGGGGGCATAATATTAAAACGGGTTGGGAATGGGATACTGACAGGTTTGGTATCAATTTTCTGGGCCACCCCTATTCAGGTGCTCTCGCATTTAACGCTGCAAGATCTGACGGCTATAGTTTCTGGGAGGCCATCCCTTTTTCGATTGGAGGTAGTTTGATGTGGGAATATTTTGGAGAGAATACACTACCCTCTTATAATGATATCATTAATACGCCGGTGAATGGCGCTTTTCTGGGTGAGATCATGTACCGTATCAGTTCTAATATACTGGATGACAGATCACGGGGAATGCAACGTTTTTTCAGAGAATTAACAGCCGGAATTGTGGATCCGGCCAGAGGCATAAAACGATTGATACAGGGAAAAACTTTTAGAAGAACCAATAAAGAAGTGTATCAGAAAGAGCCTTTGAATATTACTTTGTATGGAGGTATATTACAACAACAATCCAGTAACTCTACCGAATTAATACCTACAGCCAATACCAATACCATCCTGAATCTTCAATTGGATTATGGAAATCCATTTGAATTACGCACGCGAAAACCTTTCGATTTTTTTAAATTCAGAATGGATTTTAGTTTTGGTGCCGGTAGAAAGATCATTGATAATATTACCGGTTATGGTTTATTGAAAGGAAAAAATCTTCAATCTGATTCAGGAAATAAAGCCATGTTGATCGGCGCCTTTCAATATTACGATTATTGGGATAACAAAACTTTTGAACTGGGTGCTATCGGATTTGGCGTTGGTGTGATCACAAAACTGCCTGTTAGCAAACTACACAAGTCCAACTTATATACAGCATTCCATTTGGCATTGGTGCCTTTTGCAGGAAGCAGCACAAGATTTGGTCCGGACACTTCACAGTTCAGAGATTATAATTTTGGCGGTGGATTGGAAACAAAACTGGAAAGCACCATCAATTTTGGCAAATGGTCAACCGCAACTATTGTTGGTTATTATACATGGATTCATACCTATATTGGATTACCAGAAAATAATTTTATTACTATCTTAAAACCAAGAGTAACCCTTAAACTTTTTAGAAATCTGAAAATCGGTTATGAAGAAGCTTTTTATTTTAACAATATCCATTCACCCAATTTACCAATCGTTCATATCAACCGAAATGAACAAAAGATCTTCCTGATGCTGTATCTTGAAGATGGTCAAAGACGCGGACACTACAATTAATCTACAATACATATTGATATATGGCGTATAAATTTCTCATACTGTTATTATTCATTTTCTCTTTTCAAACTGCATTGCATGCGCAGGAAGTAAAGAAAGATACGCTTCCTGGTACAAAAGCAAGATCGGAATTAACAGAAGAAGCAAAAAAAGATACGCTTCCCGGCACAAAAGGTAAACTGGATGTTGCACCAGAAACCAAACTCGAAAAAACGAGAGAAAAACAATTGTACAGCATTGCACAATTTGGCCGCGAGTCGGCTTTATTTATTAAACAACCCTTGCGATGGAAGGGCAAAGAATGGTTAACCGTGGGTGCATTAACTGCAGGAACCATCTTGCTTACCTATGCAGATCAGCCTCTTCGCAATGCCACACAAGGCAATCAACAATATAATACCAGTGCTGCAGTGGTAGGAGGAAGAATTTACGGCGAATGGTATTCCATTGGCGGAGTTGCCGGAGCATTTGCCTTATATGGATGGATGGCAAAAGATACTTCTGCAAAAAAAATATCGATCGAATTATTTCAGGCGGGTGTCTATTCGGAATTGGTAACACAAGTATTAAAAATGACTGTAGGACGAGCAAGGCCCTATATGAATCTTGGACCAGGGAACTTCCATGTATTTGTTGGCTCAAAAACAGATTACAACTCCTTTCCCAGTGGTCATTCAACCAGTGCTTTTGCATTATCTACCGTAATGGCAAGACATGCACATACCACCGGTTTAAAAATACTTGCTTATATACCGGCAGGATTTACGCTCTTCTCCAGAATTTATCAGGATAAACACTGGGTATCAGATGAACTGATCGGCGCAGCCATCGGATATTTTGTAGGTAACTGGGTTGTAGATCTCCACGAAGCAAGAAGACATAAGATCCATGTGGCTGTGGTTCCTAAATAAGGAAGTTATAGGGAACTTCTTTTTTCAAAATCAATTGGTTAACTTTCGATGTACTAAATCGATAATCATGCGAAAGTTATTACTGAAAATATTTTGCTTACAGACTATTTGTATTTTCTGTGTGATACAATCAGATGCACAAAAATCACATCCAGATACAGTTTCAACAGGATTGTATATTACCAGTATCCATGATATCGATTTTAAACAGAATGAGTATACCATCAATTTCTGGTTATGGTTACGCTATAAGAATAAGGCATTTGATTTTGCACAAAATCTTGAAATACCTCAGGCCAAATCTTTTACTAAGTTATATTCCACCATCGACTCTTCTAAAGGAGAAATTTATACACTGATGAAAGTTCAGTGTATCATGAAAGATTCCTGGAAGATTGGCAATTTCCCTTTCGATAAACAAAAGCTGAGATTATCACTGGAAAACTCGCAGTTCGATTCCAAAGACCTGATATTTGTTTCCGATACCTCAGGCAAACATTATGATCCACGTTTTACTTTGCGAGACTGGATCATAGATAGCTTTATTGTTTCAACAGGTATTAAAGCTTATGAAACCAATTTTGGTGATAAGTCTATCCTTAAACCACATGAAGAATACAGTTCCTATAAAGTTAGAATCAGCATTCATAGAGATGCCACTGATCTGTTCTGGAAAATGTTTTTAGGAATGTATGTTGCATTTCTGATCTCTTATATCTGTTTTTATATTCATGCAGATAATATCGACTCAAGGTTTGGACTGAGTGTAGGATCATTGTTTGCTGCAATCGGCAATAAATATATCATTGATTCATCATTGCCGGAGTCGACCACATTTACGCTGGTAGATACCTTACATGGGCTAACCCTGTTTTTTATATTTGCCGTGGTTACCTCTTCTGTATACTCATTGAAACTGGTAAAACAGAATAAGTTAAAAGAAGCCAACCGGTTTGATATGATAGCAGCGCAGGTATTTTTGGTGATCTATATTGCATTGAATGTTTATTTTATTATTGAGGCGAGGAAATGATTTTTTACAATCAAATTCCCATAAACACCACCCGATATATACTCCTGCAAAGCAGGAGTATATATCGCCCCTCCTGAGAGGAGGAGAAATTTTGGGGGATTGATTTTCTTGTATCTTTATTTCTTGTTCCTTGCTCCCATTTGGCAATTCCGTCAAAATCTTTTAGCTTTCTTTTTTAACCTATGCAAATCACTTCAGTTGCCATATTAGGGAATACTGCTGCGGGTAAGGGCAGTTCGGGGCAAACAGCTGTTTGGTTGGGTAAGCAATTGGCTGATAGAAATATTGCTTATACCATTTTTACAAGTTCATGGCCGGAAGATCTTGAAGCTTTCTCTGATGTATGGCTGATTGGTGGTGATGGAACCATCCATTATTTTATCAATCATTATCAGAATTGTGACAAACCAATTGCACTTTTTAAAGGAGGCACAGGAAATGATTTTGCCTGGAAATTATATGGTGATCAATCATTGGAAGATCATTTTAAACAAGTGATGAATGCAATACCTAAAAAAATTGATGCAGGAAAATTTAATGACACTCTTTTTATAAACTGTTTAGGTGTGGGTTTTGACGGAGAGATCGTTCGATCGATGAAAGCGATACGTTTGCTGGGCGGGCATTTGGGTTATCTATTAGCCGTTGTTATAAAAATTTTCAGTTTCAGGGAATATTTTTTCTCCATTTCAACAAAAAACAACACCTGGGAAGAAGCATTTTTATTAGTAATGGTGGTAAATTCTTCCCGTGCCGGTGGCGGATTTAATATTGCACCCGATGCCATGATTGATGACGGGAAACTGGATATGGTATTATGCAAAAAATTGCCTGTATTAAAAAGACTGAAATACTTACCGGTGATCAAAAAAGGGAAACACATGCATATGCCTTTTGTAACCCACTCTATGGGAACTTCATTCTCAATCAATACAGAAAAAGAAATGGATATACAGGCTGATGGTGATCTTTACACTGCAAAAGACCTGAAAGTGGAAGTACTTCCAGCGAAATTTTTATTCCGGTATTAAGCTCAAATAAATCCTATATAAGCCAATAATAGGTTTAACTTTAAGAACAATCTTTACTACATGAATAAGAACAGTTCCGGTATCGTATATTCTCTTCTGGGAATTTATGCATTAATGATCAGCTGGCATTACAATCATTCTGTTGTGCTACTGATCGTACATTATATTTTCTGGCCGGTATATCTTGTGTATGAGTTGTTAACAGGACATCTCTCCCATGATCTCTGGAGAACGATCCCTGAATCATATTTTAAATAAACCGGATCACATTCCTAATTGAATAAGTGCTTCTATAGGGATATCGTATAATTGCTTATTATCGGCTTCCACTTTCAATCTTCCTTCGGGCCCGCTATTCCCATGAATAAAATATTTACGGATGGATAATACTTTGCCCGAATAGATTCTCGTTCCTTCCAGACTTTCATAGCTGCGTAATAATACAGGAAGGAAAGTAGCATTCGTTATTCCCCTGAAAAGATGTAATGAGCGTTGCAACCCTTTTGCCAGTTCTGCCACTTCGTGATAATAATGGGCATACTCAACCTCCTGATACAATCTTTTATTGAGCTTTTCAATATAAACCGAGCCTGAATCAACTACAACAATGTTTATTTCACCCATACTGATTTTTATTTCTATGCAATAATAACTAAATAAAAAGAAGAAATCGTTCTGCATTTGACCACATTATTTTGAACTATTTCTTTATGTGAAACCGTCTGCCCGCGCTCCTTATTCGATAATTTATGGTAAATTGAATGTTCATTCCTCTCACTTCCAATTACGTATCATGAAAAAAAACATTGCCCTTCTTTTCGCATTGTTCAGTCTTTTTAGCTTTGCACATGCACAAAAAAAAATATCAGATAAATGGGTCTCCCTGTTCAATGGTAAATCACTCGATCATTGGAAAGTGGGCGATAATGCAGGTACTTTCTCTGTAGATAGTGGCATGATCATTGTTCATGGAAAAACCGCACATTTGTTTTATGATGGTGATGTACAGCATCACAATTTTAAAAATTTCGAATTGAAAGTAGATGTGATGACCAACCCCGGAGCCAACTCCGGAATCTATTTCCATACCGCATACCAGGAAAGCAGCTGGCCATCTAAAGGCTATGAAGTGCAGGTAAACAACTCGCATACCGACTGGCGCAGAACCGGCAGTTTATATGGCATTCAGGATGTGAAAGAAGTATATGTGCAGGATTATGAATGGTATACAGAATACATCAAAGTAGAAGGTAAAAGAGTGATCATAAAGATCAATGATAAAACTGTGGTGGATTATACCGAACCTGATGATGTAAAACGATCGGCGGGTAATGCTCAACGGTTAATATCAAACGGAACTTTTGCTTTACAAGGGCATGATCCAAATAGTATAGTGCATTTTAAAAATATTATGGTGAGGGTGTTGGAATAACTGTTATTGCGAGGTACGACCACGTACTATAGCTTTAGCGGTGGTACAAGCAATCTGTGTTGCAAAAAACTGTAGGCCAACTATTCAGAAACCCACTGTTTCATTTACATAATAAAATCCGAAACACAGATTGCTTCGTTCCTCGCAATGACGTTAATATGGCGAAGGACTTACACTTGTCCAGCCACCATCTACAATAACCGTTTGTCCGGTAATATGTTTGGCTTCATCTGACACAAGAAATAATGCGGTATTTGCAATATCTGAAACTGTGGCGGGTCTGCCCATGGGAGTTATTTTTTGCCAGGTAGATTGATAGTTGCTATCTGATAAAGTTCTTTCAGTTGCAGTTGCACCCGGCGCTACACAGTTAATATTGATCTGATAAGGCGATAACTCAATCACTAAATTTTTGGCAAGCATTTCAATGGCAGCTTTGCTCATACCATAGGCAGCAAGGTCTTTATGCGCCTGATGACCCGTTACCGATGACATAAATAAAATTGAACCACCCCTTCCCTGCTGTTTCATTTGTTTGGCAGCAGCTTGAGCCAGAAAAAATGTTCCGCCCAAATTAACCTGCATTACTTTGAAAAAAGATTCTGGTGTATAGGTAAAAAAATCTCCGAATAACGTAATGCCTGCATTGGCAATCACAATATCAAGACCTCCAAATTTTGTAACTGCTGTATCTACCATGTGTTGAATAAAAATATGATCCCCGGCATCACCACACACCGCAATACATTTTCCTGCATCGGTCTCTAAACTTATTTTCTTTATGGCTTGTTCTATAAGATGGGCATCAATATCATTTAATAAAACATTGGCACCTGCAGCAAGTAATTGTTTGCAAATTTCAAGGCCGATACCTTGGGCAGCTCCGGTAACGATGGCTGTTTTACCATAACATTGCATAATAACTAATTTATAAACGCCTTTGAATATTGAACAGATGAACAAGGAACAGATGAATGATGAATTACGTCCTTGCGAGGAACGAAGCAATCATTCATCCGTTCACTTCTTCTTTACCACGGCAATTCACTTCCTAAATGAATATATTTTCCACTTGGCCCGTCTGCATTTAATAAAGCCAAAGCAACTGATGTTTTGGCGCCATCCACCACATTCATAGGTGCCGCATCAGAACCCATATCTGTTTTAACCCAGCCCGGATGAGCAGAGTTTACTTTGATATTCGTATCAGCCAATGCTGCAGCCAGGTGAATGGTGTAAGCATTTAAAGCAGATTTGGAACTATCATATGCAAACAGTTTGGAACCATAAACAGGTGATCCCACTTCGCTGTGTAATTTAAGAGAACCTAAAATACTGCTTAGGTTTACAATACGACCTGCATCACTTTTACGGATCAATGGAAGTAAGGTATTGGTAAGCTTTACTACATTGAAAAAATTTGTGTCGAATGTCTGGCGCAATACTTTGTCTGAAATATTGGTACTGGTATTCTCGCCCCAGTTATCACTTTCGATTTGGATACCCGCATTATTTACCAGAATATCCAGTTTACCATATTTATTGCTGATGTATTCATAGGCAGATTGAATATCGGCATCATTGTCAACATCCAATTGTAGAAATTCAATAGCAATACCTTCATTCTTTAGTGTTTCCACAGCTTTGCTGCCATTTTCTTTGTTACGTGCGGCTGCAATAACAGTAACCCCTTCTTTACCCAGTTGACGGGCGGTTTCAAAACCAATGCCTTTATTGGCACCGGTAACCAATGCAATTTTGTTTGCCATTTTATTTTGTTTAATTGTTATGAACTCTCTGTGAAGCTTTGTGTTTGAAACTCTGTAAACTCAGTGGTTAATTTTTTAACACAGAGGCCACAAAGTAATGCACGGAGTTACACGGAGATTATTTTTTGATTTGAGTATCTATTACGCATTAAAAATCTGAGCAAACTGTTTTGCAAAATCTGCCAGTTTTATTTTTCCAAAATTTGTTGGCCGATGTTTCCAGTAATCTTCCATCATTGATCCGCTTCTTAAAGCACCACCCATTTCAACATAGTTGTTAGCTACCTCGGCGGGTAATCCTGCCTGCAGCATACCACCCAAAGCCTGCTCATCAGTAAAAGCTACCCATGGTAATTCAGGTTTTCCAATGGCTGTACCGATCACTGATGCGATTTGTGCAGTAGCTACTTCATCACTTGAAATATAGCGGAATGATTTTCCGGTGAAGGATAAAGCGGTAAGTTCCTCTGCTGCAACGGCTGCAATATCAGTGGGATCAACGATCACAAATTTGCCTTCTTCGGCACTAAAATTACTTCCCATGATTCCCATGCCTTTGATCAATCCTACATTGGCCAATAGGTTCTGATAAAAATAAGCAGGGCGTAAATGTTTTACATGCACATCAGCCAAAGCATTCAATATTTGTTCAACACGATATAGACCGCTAACAGGGCCTGCTCCATCAGGCATATGTGCTCCAATGCTGCTCAGGTTAACAACAAATTTGATTCCGTTAGCCGTAATGGCTTTTGCATAATTCTCTCCTACACGGGCAATATCTGCTTTCCAGTTAACCGG
>CANBSW010000108.1 GCA_947372235.1 Chitinophagaceae bacterium
ATGAAAAGCGGAACCGCACAAAAACTGGTTTTGAATATGATCTCCAGTTCGGTAATGATCCAGTTAGGGCGTGTGGAAGACAATAAAATGGTGAATATGCAACTCAGTAATGTAAAATTGGTTGACAGGGGTGTGAAGATGGTAATGGATGGCCTGTCATTAAGTGATTATGAGAAAGCCAAAGACCTCTTATTAAAACACGGCAGTGTAAAGAAAGCGGTGGAAGCCGCTACTGCCTCATAGGATAAGGATAGTGTATGCATGATATTGAACCTTTTTATAACTGGCGACATATTTATATAGCCGAAGAAGACCCACGTTCGCCTTTCTTTGGAAGGAAATATAGTGAGTTCGAATATTCTCAAACTGTTTACAATTATTATATCCACCCGCAATGGGATGATTTTGGTAGCCGCACTTTATACCTGAAGATCATTTATGTAGACTACGAACTCAATTTTGCCATCATCGAATTACTGGGCGAATGGAACGATGCTATCGAAAATGATATCATGGAACTGAAGCGGGAGATCATGGATCCATTATACCATCTTGGTATTTACAAATACATACTCATTACAGAGAACGTACTCAATTATCACAGCAGTGATAAAGAATATTACCAGGAATGGTATGAAGAAGTAAGTGAAGAGAATGGATGGATCGTTGCCATCAATATGCCCAACGCTACACAGCAGGATTTCAGAAAGAAAAAACTGAATTATTATATCGAGCTAATGCAGATTGATGAATGGCGGATTTATAAACCCTATCACTTATTTAAAAAGATAGATGATGAGTTGATGAAAAGGCTTGATTAATGTCATTGCGAGGCACGAAGCAATCTGTGCTGCCAAAATTAAACGATCAAGCAAATAGAATTGAACCCACCTATATTTAACCAATACCTCTGTCGGCACAATCCACAGATTGCTTCGCGAAGCTCGCAATGACTTTATATGAAAAAGAGATACAGCGTTTTATTTTTGCTCTTCCGCCAGTTTTTTCTCGATACGTTTATCAGGCACCAACCACATAATGGCTACCAATGTATATAAAGCCAGACTGATCCATGCATTAAAACAGGACAGCGCTATGCCAATGGCATATACAATCACAGAAATAATACCTTTTGCATCATTCCCCACTGCTTTCGCCAGCGTAGAATCTTTACCATGAAATTTAATAAGACACTGTGAAAGTATATAGTATGCAACACCCGCCATTAACAATATCACACCAAACAAAGCTGTAGGCAAAGTAGTAAAATGATTCTCTCCCATCCATCCCGAAGCAAAAGGCATTAGGGATAACCAGAAAAGCAAATGGCTGTTGGCCCACATGATTTTACCATTGATCTTATGTGTGGCGTGCATTAAATGATGATGGTTATTCCAGTAAATGCCAATGTAGATGAAACTTAAAATATAACTTATAAAAACCGGAAGGAGTTTTTTAAGCTCTTCCATTGTATCGCCATGCGGCACTTTCATTTCCAGCACCATAATGGTGATGATAATGGCTAAAACACCATCACTAAACGCTTCCAGTCTTCCTTTTCCCATAAATGTTTTTTGCTTTCAGCATTCAGCTTTGAGCCTTCGGCCTGAATGCAGTTTGAAAATAAGCAAAATCAGCATACCTTAACACCCGATTTATCACTTCTAAAAAAGAAAATATGTCATTACCTGTAAACAATAAAAACAACGGCAAGCCCGGCAGTAAAGGACCGAAAGGTGCTGGTCAGGGTTCTAAATTTATTGCCAAGCCCAGTGGCGCAAAAGCCATTGGTGGAGGAAAAAAACCGATTAAAACCGGTGGATCAAGAGGAAGCTGAGCAGATTTATTTTGAATGCTGAATTTTATATGTTGTGAGAAAATCATTCAACATATAAAATTCAACATTCAAAATAATTATCCCAATCTATCGGTAATAGACAACCCAAACTTCCGCATCGTATCTTTCGCAACATCATATCCTGCATCTGCATGGCGTATCACACCCATACCAGGATCATTTCGCAGAACGCGGCTTAGTCTTGCTGCAGCTTCATCTGTTCCATCTGCTACAATCACCATACCCGCATGAATGCTGTAACCCATACCTACCCCACCTCCATGATGAAGACTAACCCAACTGGCGCCACCTGCTGTATTTACCAATGCGTTTAATACCGGCCAGTCGGCCACTGCATCAGATCCATCCAGCATAGCTTCTGTTTCGCGATTGGGTGATGCTACAGACCCCGTATCCAGATGGTCGCGGCCAATCACAATGGGTGCTTTTACTCTTCCTGTTTTTACCAGTTCATTAAAAGCAAGACCGGCTTTCTCACGCTCACCTTGTCCGAGCCAGCAAATACGCGCCGGCAATCCCTGAAAAGCAATTCTTTCTTTCGCCATTTTCATCCAGCGTTGCATGCTTTTATTTTCGGGGAAAAGATGAATAATCACTTCATCGGTAACCGCAATATCATCCGGGTCTCCGCTTAAAGCCGCCCAACGAAACGGGCCCTTCCCTTCACAAAACAATGGACGGATATAAGCAGGAACAAATCCCGGAAAATCAAAGGCATTTTTCAAACCATGCTCCTGTGCACGGGCACGTAAATTATTACCGTAATCAAAAGTAATGGCACCACGTTTTTGTAATTCCAACATCAACTCTACATGCAATTTCATGCTATCGTAACTGAGTGCAATATATTTTTCAGGATCTTTTTCGCGAAGCTGATTGGCTTCTTCATTAGATAAAGTATGCGGAACATAACCGATCAACGGGTCGTGTGCAGATGTTTGATCGGTCAATACATCAATCGTAATATTTCTTTCTATCAATCTTTGCAGTAAATGGATAGCATTACATAAGACACCAATACTCAACGCTTGTCCCTCTGCTTTTGCTTTTACAGCACGATCTATCGCCTGATCAATATCTGTAAATTTTATATCAAGGTATTTTGTCTCTAATCTTTTATCAATCCGCCACTCTTCCACTTCTGCAATTAAACAAACCCCATCACACATAGTTACTGATAAAGGCTGCGCTCCACCCATTCCTCCCAAACCTGCGGTAACACTCAATGTTCCCATCAATGATCCTCCAAAATGTTTATCCGCCACCGCTGCAAAAGTTTCATACGTTCCCTGCACAATTCCCTGCGAGCCAATGTAGATCCAGGATCCGGCAGTCATTTGTCCATACATCATCAATCCTTTTTTCTCCAGCTCTGTAAAATGTTCCCAGGTGGCCCATTTAGGAACCAGTTGCGAATTGGAGATCAATACACGCGGTGCATCTTTATGCGTTTTCAACATGGCAACCGGCTTGCCGCTTTGTACCAATAAAGTCTCATCATCATTTAAATCTTTCAATGCTTTGATGATCAGATCCAGGCTCTCAAAATTCCTAGCAGCTTTCCCTCTCCCGCCATATACAATCAAATCATCCGGCCTCTCAGCCACTTCCGGATTCAAATTATTCAACAACATCCTCAAAGCCGCTTCCTGTACCCATCCTTTACAGGTAAGCGTTGAACCGGTTGGTGTTTTGTATTTAACAGCATCATAGCGTTGTGTTATCATAAAGCAATCGATTAAATAATTCAAAAGTAAAAATTCAAAAAAAAGAATCACTATAATTCTTAATTTTTAATTCCTAATTCTTAATTAACTAGTACACCAGGTCCTCATACGCCCCCTGCAACTCACTATACGCATGGTTGTCACCGGCTTTCTTTGCAGCTGCCATTCCTTTTTCATACCACTCAATGGCAAGCTTTTTTTCTTCGAGTTTTTCTAATAGTTTGGCAAGGTGATAATAGGAACCTATATAATCGGGCGAAGCAGTTAGAATAGCTTCAAACAATTCTCTTGCTTCAATATTATTTTCTGTTTTTATATACTCCAATGCCAAAGCATGCCTGAGAAAATTATCTGTAGGATTGGCTTGTAAGAATTCTTTGATTTTGGCAATTCTGTCCATGGGGCAAAGGTAGGGAAGTGAGACGACGGACAACAAATGTTCAGGAACAGTAATGCAGTTACAACATATCTAACATTGATTCTCTAAATTTCTTTTGAGACTTTAGTCCCGAATAGAATTTATCAGCTTTTCCAAAACCAAGCAACCTCCACGCCTGTTCTTTTATGCCCCCGCCCTCAAGGGCAGGGCAAGTTTGAAGAACAGGGCATTTCTAAGAAGCGGGCTAAAGCCCGAAAATAATAATTATGTTCTTTCATACCCCCGCCTTCAAGGGAAGGGCAAATTTAAGAGCAGGCAAGTTTTAAGAACAGGCCTAAACTCAAAGGCAGAGCAACTCTGTATAGCAAAACAATTTTTAAATAGTGTAATCAACAAAAAACATAGTTTCCTCGCCACACTTACTACCGCCCAACAAAAATTTCTCCCCTCCCCCCTTGCCACTTCAAAAACCTTCTTATATTTGCAAATAGTTGCATAAACAACTATTTAAATCTTCGAGTATGAAAATCTTAGTGTGCGTAAGCAAAACGCCTGATACCACTTCCAAAATTGCCTTTACCAATGGCAATACCAAATTTGATGAAGCGGGTGTTCAATGGATCATCAATCCTTACGATGAATGGTATGCTTTGGTTCGCGCCATTGAATTAAAGGAAAAAGATCCTTCTATTGTAATTCATCTGGTAACTGTTGGATTAGCAGATTGCGATCCTATTATCCGCAAAGCGCTGGCATTAGGTGGCGACGAAGCCATCCGCATCAATACAGATAACAGCGACAGTTATTACATTGCCGCACAAATTGCAGAAGTGGCAAAGAAAGGCGGGTATGATCTGATCTTAACCGGCAAGGAAACCATCGATTACAATGGTTCATCCATTGCAGGGATGGTGGCTGAATTAGTAGATGCACCTTATGTTTCTCTCGCAACCTTATTCGAATTAAACGGAACAACTGCCAGCATCACCCGTGAAATTGAAGGTGGAGAAGAAGTGGCTGAAGTTAGTTTGCCTGTTGTGGTAAGTTGCCAGAAAGGTATGGCCGAACAACGCATCCCAAACATGCGCGGTATTATGGCAGCCCGTACCAAACCCTTACAGGTTGCAGAACCCGCAGCGATAGATGCTTTAACCAGTATTTTAAGTTTTGAATTACCGCCCGCAAAAGCCGGTGTTAAATTGGTGAGTCCGGATAATGTGGCGGAGTTGGTAAGGTTATTGCATGAAGAGGCGAAAGCAATATAACACCCCCCAGCCCCCTGAAGGGGGAGTTAAAGTAATACTGCCAATTTTCAAATTTTCAAATCCTCAAATTTTCAAAATATATGTCAGTTCTCATATTCGCAGATCAAACAGAAGGCCATATCAAGAAAGCTTCTTTCGAAGTTCTTTCTTATGGTGCAGCACTTGCCAAACAAATGGGTACTTCAGCAGAAGCGCTGGTACTGGGTACCGTTACAGATGACCTTGCTGCACTTGGCAAATATGGTGTTGCCAAAGTACACCAGGTAGCCAACGAAACGCTTAATCATGTGGATGCACAATTATATGCCAAAGTAATTGCAGAAGCTGTTACAGCTACCGGTGCAACGGTACTGGTATTCTCTCATACACAAACAGGTAAAGCAGTTTCTGCAAGAACAGCTGCAAGATTAAAAGCGGGTATTGTTACCGGTGCCTGTGCATTGCCTGATACCAGTAATGGCTTCACGGTTAAGAAAACTGTTTTCTCTGGCAAAGCTTTTGCCAATATAAGCATCAGTTCTCCCATCAAAGTAATTTCATTAAACCTCAACAGTTTCAAAACTGTTGCCGGTGAAGGAACTGCGGAAGTGGTTGCATTGAATGTAGCTGTTGATGCTTCCAAAATAAAGATCACTGCAATAAATAAAATTGTTGGGGAAGTTCCGTTAACCGAAGCCGATATTGTTGTGAGTGGCGGTCGTGGGTTAAAAGGCCCTGAAAACTGGGGTGTTTTATTAGACCTCGCAAAAGAACTTCATGCAGGTACGGCTTGCAGTCGCCCGGTGGGTGATGCGCATTGGCGTCCGCACCACGAGCATGTAGGACAAACAGGTGTTCAGATCGCTCCGAACTTATACATTGCTTTAGGAATTTCCGGAGCCATTCAACATTTGGCCGGTGTAAACAGAAGTAAAGTAATTGTAGTGATCAATAAAGATCCTGAGGCACCTTTCTTTAAGGCGGCGGATTATGGTATTGTAGGAGATTTATTTGAAGTGGTTCCGAAATTGACGGAGGAGATTAAGAAATTGCATGCATCCACATAAATGACATTAGACGTCATTGCGAGCTTCGCGAAGCAATCTGTGTTTCGAACTACAGGTTGATTGTTGAGCCACAGATTGCTTCGTACCTCAGCAATGACGGCGTTCCTCACAATAACGCTCCTACCCTTCCGAAAGCTTCCTATAATCTTCCCTTACCGGATAAAATACATCCAGCAGTTTACAATCCGTTATCGCCAATCCCGAATGTTTTGCATTGGAAGGGATTACAATTACCGAACCCGGGCCAAAACGTATCGGCTCACCATTCAGCGTTAATTCAAATTCCCCCTCCAGCATAATGGATATTTGCTCATGCATATGCGAATGCTCGGGCAATGTTTTGCCGGCAGACGCGTCTACAAAAGAAAAAGTCATATTTTCTGTATGGATCAATCGGGCAAGATAGCCGTCGATCAAGGTTTTAGGTTCGATAGCAGACAGATCAATTTTTGCCATAAAATCATTTTAGTAAAAGCAAGATACTGAGAAAGTTGTTGTTAAAGGTTTCATCTACTCAAACAAAAAAGGCATCAACTTTCGCTGATGCCTCCTATAACTGGGGGTATAAAAGACTATTTTGCGGCAAACAAATGAACTGCAATATCTGCACCATAATTCTTTACACCTATTGATGCAATATCCAGTGTGAAAAATGCCTCTGCAAACAATTTTCCATCTTTTAATCCTCTAATCTTGGCTAAAAATTTAACAGGCACAGTTACACCTTTAACAGTAAGATTACCACTAATATCAGCTGAATTATCTGAGGTGTAGCTTACTCCAGTAATCTCGTAAGTAGCTTCGCCGAACTGGGCTACATTAAACATGTTAGGCGATTTTATAGCGCCATCTAATCTATCACCAGCTCCGTCTGTCGATTTTATAGTAGTTAAATCAATAACAAATTTTCCTCCGGTTATTTTACCGTTTTCAACCAACACGCTGCCACTTTTAATATTCACTACTCCCGGATGGTAATGATCAGCCGCAGCACCATTCCATTCAATTTTACTTTTTGCAACATCAACCGTAAAGGTATCAGCTACAGTTTTAGGAATAAATGAGAAAATACTGGCAGATACTACCAACAGGGCCACTACAAATAATACTTTTTTCATAAATGTTTTACGTTTTACAAGTTTGATTTTACTAGTTTATGTAAAATTAGCGATAATTAATGTTACAACAATGATAATAATCGCACAATTCTGAATTACGGTTTCACTTATCTTCGCAAAAATTTTTACCAGCATGAACCTTCACGAATACCAAGCCAAAGAATTACTGAAAAAATACAATGTCCCTGTACAGGAAGGCATTGCCGTTGATACCGTAATGGCTGCAGAAGAGGCTTACCGCCAGATCAAAACACAAACAGGCAACAGTTTTGCCGTTATTAAGGCCCAGATCCATGCAGGTGGACGTGGTAAAGGCAAGATCGCCGGAACCGAGCAAAGAGGCGTTGCAGTAGGTAAAAGTCTGGAAGATGTGACCAATATTGCCAAAAACCTCCTTGGTGGTACCCTCGTTACCATTCAAACCGGCGCAGATGGTAAGAAAGTGAATAAAATATTAATTGCCCAGGATGTATACTATCCCGGCCCTAATCCGGTTAAAGAATTCTATCTCTCTATATTATTAGACCGTACCAAAGGCATGAATGTGGTAATGTACAGCACCGAAGGTGGTATGGACATTGAAGAAGTTGCCCATAATACCCCTGAAAAAATATTTAAAGAATGGGTACACCCCGGTGGCGGCTTACAGGGTTTTCAGGCAAGAAAGATTGCCTTTAACCTTGGATTGAGTGGCGAAGCTTTTAAAAGCTGTGTGAAATTTGTAACCAGCCTGTACAATGCTTATGTAGGACTGGATTGCAGTATGCTGGAAATTAACCCGCTGTTTAAAACCAGTGATGAGAAAATTATTGCGGTTGACTGTAAAATGAATATCGACGATAACTCATTGATGCGCCATCCTGATATTGCTGCATTAAGAGATGTTACTGAAGAAGATCCTACTGAAGTAGAAGCCGGACAATACAATCTGAACTTTGTAAAATTAGATGGTAATGTAGGTTGTATGGTAAATGGTGCCGGACTTGCGATGGCTACCATGGACATGATCAAACTGAGTGGCGGTGAGCCTGCCAACTTTCTGGACGTAGGTGGTTCTGCCAATGCTCAAACGGTTGAAGCCGGTTTCCGTATCATCCTGAAAGACCCGAACGTAAAAGCAATATTGATCAATATTTTCGGCGGTATTGTACGTTGCGACAGGGTTGCAGCCGGTGTAATTGAAGCATTTAACAAGCTGGGCAATATCAATATCCCAATCATTGTTCGCTTACAGGGAACCAATGCAGTGGAAGCCAAAAAATTAATTGATGAAAGCGGATTGAAAGTACAATCAGCTATCCAGTTAAGTGAAGCTGCTGAATTGGTGAAGCAGGCAGTAGCGTAATTATTAAATATCTACTTCGTATAAAAAACTCCTGTCGTTTTCGGCAGGAGTTTTTTATGAGTTATTTTGAATGTTGAATGATTTTTTGAAACATATAGGAGGGACATAGGTTAGGAAATAGGGCATATAGAACACCTATTATGTGAACTTTTGCCTAACCTATGTCCTTATGTGTTTCAAAAAAATTGTGATTAGGTTGTTTTACAATGGATTATTTTAAAAGCCTAAAGGGATTTCCATTCCACATTCAACATAAAAAATCATTTATGCATCCAATAATCTAAAACAGTAACCTTATCAATACTCGGCCCGGCAATATCTGTAAATGCTTTGTGGGCGGGGTGAATAAGGTAGGCATCCCTGTCTTTTTCAGAACTGAATGTTAGAAAAAAGCAATGCGTTAATCCCTGATTCAGTTTTTCCGGGCTGTTGTTTACACCCCATTCAAAATCTTTGATCAAATTTATTTTAGAAGGAAGCGCACGAAAAGCTTCTTCTATTTTTTTGATATCGGCGGGTGTGGCCTTATCAACAAATTTGAACATTACCACATGACGTAATACATTCATGGTTTTATTTTTTTCGGTGGAAGATTGTGCGCTGATCATTTGAGCAGATGCGCAACATAGTAAGGCAACCAGGATTATTTTCTTCATAAAATCTTTTATTAAATCTACGATAATAATCAAGGATAAAATCGTTGTATTTCTCCCTGTCGCATCTCTGTCTCTGTGATTCATTTAAAACCACAGAGACAGAGAGGCACGGAATTAAATGGGGGTTTCTATTACTTTAACTTCTGATATAGGACTGAAGGTATAATGCAGGCCAGTCTTGATTTCCACACATTCAAACCGTTTTCTTCTTTTGGCACCTTTCCGAAAGATCTTTCCATTCTCTGTTTGAAATACCGCTCCTTCCGGAACATCTATGATATGAATAAACCCGGGTTTCTTTGCCGCATCGTATTTGCGAAGCACCAGTAACAAATCTGTTTCTCCATTCGCTGTTGCAGACGGATTAATGATCGATTTCTGCAATGCTTTTTCAATATCTGCGGGGAATATTTTATGTTGTACAAAATCAACCAATAATCTGCTGTAGTTCATTTTCCATTCTTTTCCATGTGGCTCTACCCTGTTCTTGTGCAACTCATAAGTAAGCAGGTGCGCCAGCTCATGTAATAAAGTAATGAGGAATTCGTATTTATTCAGATTTCCATTTACGCTGATCCGATGATTTCCACCCCATCCTGCATGACGATAATCACCTAAAACGGATTTTCGTTGTTTGCTGATGGTAAGATGAACTTTATAATGATGGATATAATACACCACCTGGTCAAAAGATCCATCAGGCAGAAATGCCGCCAGTGCCTGCATGGGATGTTCGGATACCGGCATTATTTCTTAGGGTTCAGCCGTAAAGAGATCTTTACTTCCAGCCAGGTGTAGAAAATGTACAGTCCCATAGAAACAAACACGGCATTTACACTTCTGTTGGCACCTGCTGCCAATAAATAAATAATAGCTGCAGCACCCAATACAAATAATTTAATAAAAGTGGCAGCCATCACACCACGTATCACTGCATTTGGATTGGGGTTATTGATATTTTTCCACTGAAAATATATGTTTACCAAACTCACCACAAACAAGAACAGGTTGGCCACTACTACAACGGCAACATCTATTTTATACAATTCCAATTTGTGTTGTATGGCAACCAAAAAAGCAATTGATAAGAAAAAGAAAATAGCCAGTGGCCTTATCAGTGTCCGGTATTCTTTGTTCATATTATTTTTTTGAAGTATCCTTTACCACTTTGATAAGCATTACGATCAATAAAAGTAAAGGTAATAACCAAATGAATATGGGAATGCGAATAGCAATCTGCTTATCGATCCACATCCCCGCATAAACAGCTAGTATCAACCCAATTGCCAGTTGTCCGGCATAGCCTGCATATTGCATCAATGAATTTTGGGAATTATTGGGCTTATCCTTCATCAGGATCAGTCGTTTGAGTTTTCTGCCTTAGGCAATACCACCGGAATCGTGTCCAGCTGAGAAGGCGAATTACCCGATAAAACTTTCTTCACCCCATCCAGGTATTGTTCTTTGTATTGAAGGGCCTGTTCCAGAGAATCTGTCCGGATCTTCAAAACCTGCAATGCTGAGCGGCTTTCACGGGTTCCATAACCGGGAATATAATATTTGATGGGCGAAAAAGCGATCAAAGCAATTGTTAACCCTACCAACAAAACAAATACGGTACTAAGTCCAATGTATACACTCAACCGGGTTAAACGGAAGGTAACAACCTCTTCATAAGTATCGTCGTTCATCACCACCAACCGGTAGCTGTTGCGAAGTCTTTTGAGGGTATTATTGATTTCTAAATTGTTCATTTTCTAAATAACCCGTTAAAGGTAACAATCAATCTGCTTTTAGCCATCTCCAATTCAGAAATAGCTGTATTTTTAGACACATTTTATGTACCAGAGCAACCTAAGAACATACAACCGTAAAGATACCTGGATGATGACCTGCCTGTTGGGTCTGTTTTTTCAGATTTTCGCTTTTTCAGCCATGGCACAACCCAGTTTGCCAAATCTTTCCTTTGAACTGATCAAACCCAAAGCATATGAAGCAAGAACACTGCCTTCAGAAAAAACGGGGAATAAGAAGTTTACGAAACCAAGGCGTTTTTATAATGATCTGGTAAGCCGCTTCAATTATTATTTTAATGCAAATAATAAATTGAACGATGCACTTGATCAGGCAAAAGCAGCACATCAGGATGATTATACACAACTGCTTTCTTTTTACAATTACAATTTAACAGAAACGGCAAAAGGGCAAATGGATTCGATCATTTACAAATGCACCGCCGGTATTCTGTTGCATGATTTAAGAAGTGATTGGGTAGATAAATTATACCTGTTAATGGGTAAAGCCTATCTCTACAGAAAAGATTTTGATTCTGCCTCTAATGTATTCCAATACATTAATTATGCATTCGCGCCGAAGAGTGACGGATATGATTTGCCAATAGGAAGTAATGCCAGCAATACCAATGGCATTTTTACCATTTCTACTTTTGAGAACAGAAGCCTTTGGAAAAAGATTGCCAGCTTCCCTCCCAGCCGTAATGAAAGTTTTATGTTACAGGTGCGCACCTACATTGAACAGGATAAATTAGTGGAAGCGGGAAGTTTACTGGAGCTGATCAGAACAGACCCTAATTTTCCGGAACGCCTGCAAACAGATTTTCATGAAATGAAAGCCTACCTGTTATACAAACAGGAATACTACGGACCCGCTGCTGATGAATTACTTTTAGCACTGAATAACGGAGCCAACAAACTGGAAAAAGCAAGATGGGAATATTTAGCCGGACAGTTATACCAACTTGCACACCAAGACACCAAAGCCATTTCTACTTTTGAAAGATCCATATTGCATACATCCGATCCATTGATGGAAGTATATGCAAGAATGAATATAGTAAGCCTCGCATCTGCCACTCAGGAAAATGCCATTCAAAAAAACCTGGATGAATTATTGAAGATGGCCAAACGCGATAAATATGAAATGCATCGCGATATCATTTATTATGCAGCCGCACAACTGGAACTGAAAAGAAAAAATTATGCAGCCGCTGAGAAATTATTGTTAACCAGTATTAAATCGAGCGTAAGCAACCCATTACAAAAGCAACTCAGTTTTTTATTATTGGGTGATATGAATTACCCGATAAAGAAATACGGTTCCTCTCATAAATATTACGACAGCATACTCACCGTTCTTTTAAAGGATGAAGATGCACAAAGAGTTACTGAAAGAAAACCGGCTTTAAAGATCATCAGCGAGAACCAGGATATTATTACAAGAGAAGATAGCTTACAAAAACTTGCTTCCTTAACTCCTGAAGAAAGAGAAGTTTTTGTGAAAAAATTATTGAAGCAATTACGCAAAGAAAAAGGATTGAAAGATGCTGAAAATGGAAGTGTTTCTTTTGGCAATACCTTACCCATAGCAAACAAAGACGCATCTTCCAATCTTTTTGGAGGTAATGGTTCTGATTTTTATTTTCAAAATGCCTCTGTAAAAGCAAAAGGTACCGTTGATTTTAAAAGTCGTTGGGGTAACAGGCCCAATGTAGATAACTGGCGCAGGCAAACCGCAGTGAACAGTTCCTTAAGTAATCTTACCAATATCACTTCAAACACCAACGAAAAAACAGCAGCCGGTGGTGCAAAAAAAGAGCCTGAAAAGGAATTAAGTATTGAATCATTAAACAAGGATATCCCATTAACAAAAGAACAAACCGACAATTCCAGCAAAGCCATTCTGAAAGCACTGATGACCAATGCGCTTACCTTTCAAAATATGCTGGAAGACTATCCAACTGCTATTGAAACCTATGAGGAGATCCTGAAACGTTTTCCTGAAAGTGGAGAAGTTGAACAGACACTTTTTAACCTGGCATACTGTTATAAGAAAAATGGAAACGGGGCTAAATCAGATGAGTTGTATGGACAATTAAAAAATGGCTTCCCTAATGGAAAATATGTGTCGCAATTAAATTCAGCAATTACTGCTGCGGCTGCTTCAAAAAAAACAGATCCGGCACAGGAACAATACCAGAATGTGTATAACCTTTTTCTTTCCGGAAAATTTGATGAGGCGAAAGAAGCAAAGAACAAAGCTGATAAACAATTCGGTAAAAATTACTGGACACCCCAATTGTTGTATATCGAGTCGATCTATTATATCAAAAAACAAATGGACAGTACTGCGGTAGACAGATTACAGAATATAGTTACACTGTTTCCAAAATCGCCACTGGCAGTTAAAGCGGCAACTATGATCGATGTTTTATACAGAAGGCCGCAGATTGAAAAATACCTTACCGAACTTAACCTCGACAAACCACAGGATGGCGTATCCCGTGCAGTTGATCTTAACAGTACTTCAACTATAACGGCGCTTAGCAACAGGAAAAAAGATACGGTGATGAATATTCCCAAGGAAATAAAAACAGCACCGAAACAACTGGTAGATTTAACAGATACCAAAACCATTACAGCAGCGGCACCCATAAAAAAAGATTCTATTACAACAGTCATGCCGAAAGAGATGAAGAAACTGGAGATCAGCAATATCGTGACTGCTGCGCCTAATGATAACAAAACCTACCAATTTAATCCTGCAGACACCCAATACGTAGTAGTGGTTTTAAATAATGTGGATCCGATCTTTGTAACAGAAGGCCGGAATGCCTTTAACCGTTATAACCAGGATATGTTTGCCGATAAAAAAATTGAATTGTATAACCGGCGTATCAATGCCCAGTATACATTTTTGATGATAGGCCCATTCGCGAATGCCGGCGAAGCAATCACTTATATTGACCGAACAAGACCATTAACTAAAACACGGATCGTTCCATGGTTAACGGCAGATAAATATAGTTTCAGTATGATCAGTAATGCCAATATGGAGATATTGATCAGCAAACAGGATATAGAAGGTTATCATACCTTTATACAGAAGATCTTTCCTGATAAATTTTAATTAAGAGAAAACTTATCGCACGCAAGTCTTTTTTAGTTTTACGTGTAAGAACATAAATACCTTATTCTATTTAATATGACCAAGTCTGTTAGAATATTCTGGCGCATTTTTTTTGGAGGTTTTGGGGCAGTGATCCTTTTGTTATTACTGATCAATCTCGGCTGGATTGGAGATATGCCATCCATTGATGATATTGAAAACCCATCAGCTTCTCAGGCAAGTCAGGTTTTTGCAGATGATGGAACCCCGATGGGTAAATATTATATTGAAGACAGGGTGAATGTATTAACCCGGGATATCAGTAAACACGTGGTAAATGCATTGGTGGCAACAGAGGATAAACGCTTTTATGATCATAGCGGTATTGATGGATTTTCTATGACGCGTGCATTCCTTTATCTCGGAAGCGATGGTGGCGCCAGCACCATCACCATGCAAACCGCAAAAAACCTGTTCACAGAAAACTGGAGTACCAAAAATTTTGTATTACGAAGTATCCAGAAACTCAAGGAAGCCATCATTGCCATTAAACTGGAAAGAAATTTTACCAAGGAAGAGATCATCACCCTTTATTTAAATACAGTTGCTTTTAGTAATAACGTATTTGGGATCCGCAATGCATCCACCACTTTTTTCCAGAA
>CANBSW010000109.1 GCA_947372235.1 Chitinophagaceae bacterium
GACAAATTTTTTAAATCAACTGTAATTTTTAAAAAACCAAAAATCAATTGAATCATGGCTGAAACAAAACCAACTGCAAGTGCTGCCGTAAAAAGCCCATCTTCTGCACAACCCAAGAAGAGCAGTAACTCAATTTCATGGATGGCGCCACTTTTATGTATCATTTTCGGATACGTGATCTGGCGTTTTGTGTTGGGTGCTCCGAGTAACTTTACAACCCCTGATCCCAATGGTGGTTTTTGGCCACAGCACAAAGGACCAAAAGGTACATTAACCAAAATGTATGAGGGTGGTATCATTGTACCAATCCTGATCGGTTGTTTATTAACTGTTATCACTTTCGTGATCGAAAGATTACTTACCGTTTCTAAAGCGGCAGGAACAGGAAGTATTGCTGAATTCGTTCGTACCGTTCAGTTTCACCTTGCTAACAAAGATGTAGATAAGGCTTTGGTAGCTTGCGACAAACAAAAAGGTTCTGTAGGAAACGTAATGAAAGCCGGTTTGAAAAAATACAAGGAAATGATTACCAATACAGAATTGGTAACCGAACAAAAAGTATTGAATATCCAGAAAGAAGTAGAAGAAGCAACCGCTTTGGAACTTCCTATGCTGGAGAAGAATCTGGTATTCTTATCAACTATCGCATCAGTAGCAACCCTGTTGGGATTGTTAGGTACGGTAATGGGTATGATCAAATCATTCTCTGCGTTAGGTGATGAAGGTGGTGGTGATGCTGCCCGTGAATTGTCAAAAGGTATCTCTGAAGCCTTGTTTAACACAGCTTTGGGTATCGGTACATCAGCGATCTCTATCATCATGTACAACGTGTTCACAACCCGTATTGATGGAATTACCTATGGTATTGACGAATCAGGTTTCACTTTAACACAAAGTTTTGCTGCTAACTACAAATAATCTTTTAGATTTTTTGTGGAAACGGTAAAGATTTGAATCATATAATGTGAAATTTTAAATAACTAACAATGGGTAGAGCCAAATTACCTCGAAAGAGTACCAGCATCGATATGACAGCGATGTGCGATGTGGCCTTTCTGTTGTTGTCATTCTTTATCTTAACAACGAAATTCAAGCCTTCAGAGGCGATCGCTGTTACAATCCCTAAATCGGTAGCCGCCAAAGTGGCTCCTAATAAGGATTTTGTTCAGATAATTTTTGACAAGGACGGTAAAGTGTTTCTCGAAATGGACGATGAGAGTATTAAAGATATCATCGCAAATGAACTCAATACAACCAAGAACCTGGGAATTGATACCAAGGCATTCAAAAAAGCCCAGTTCTTCGGAGCTCCTTTCGCAAGCCTGAAATCATTTCTCAGTCTTCCTGAAGATCAGCGTAAAGGGAATTTGTTACCAGGAATACCGGTGAAAGATTCTTCAAACAATGAGTTAACAGAATGGATGCGTTATGTATTGAGCGCCTATCAGGGTAAAAAGCCAAACTTCCTTCTGAAAGGGGATAATATGGCTAAGTTTCCTGCTTTTAAAAGTGTAGTTACTGCATTTAAGAAGAATGATATCCTGAAGTTTCAGATGGTTACCAGTCCTGAAGGTGTTCCGGCAGGTACTGATCTCTTTAAGAAACAACAGGCAGGCGAAAAGAGAGAAGAGTAAATTAATTACAAACGAAAACTAAATTCTACCGACATGGCAGAAATGGATACCTCTGGCGGTGGCCATAAGAAAGGCCCCGGGGTCAAGAAATCGAAGAAGTTATCTACCCGTGTTGACCTGACGCCCATGGTTGATCTGGGCTTCCTGCTCATAACCTTTTTTATCTTCACAACAACCATGAGCCAGGCTACAGCTATGAAGCTGATCCTGCCCAAGGATGCGGATAAACCGGAAGATCAGAACAAGGCTAAACAGTCGGGTGTTATTACCATCCTTTTAGGAAAAGACAATAACGTTTTTTACTATGAAGGTGAATTAACACCGAATGCATCCAACTTCTCGTCTTCAAACTTTCATGATATCCGTGATGTTTTGATCAAAAAGAAGAACAGCGTACGTGAACTGAAGGATTTTGTAGTGATATTGAAACCTTCGGAAGAATGTACTTATAAAAACGTGGTAGATATTCTGGATGAAATGACGATTAATGTTTGTACGCGCTATGCTTTGGTTGATATTACTGACATTGAAACAAAGTTGATTCAGATATCAGAGCAGACTGCAGCGGCAACCGCCAATAAATAGTAGTGGAATTTTCATCAACTGAATCTAATTACAAAAGAATTTATCATGGAGTTAAATAAAATTTTATCCGCTGATATTCTTGATATCCTTTTTGACGGAAGAAATAAGGAGTATGGTGCTTATGATCTTCGTAAAACGTATAACAAGCGTATCAAATTTTCTATGGGCGGGATGATTCTGATTTGCGTTCTCATGCTGGTAGGTTCGCTGATCGCGAATTCGACCAAAAAATCCAAAACCGAACTGGTTGTGGCCGACGTATCGCTTGAGAATCTGAATAAAGAAGAGAAGAAGCCTGAACCGCCACCTCCTCCACCTCCGCCAAAACAAGAACCTCCAAAGGTTGAGATCACCAAATTCACCCCTCCAAAAATTGTGAAGGATGAAGAGGTAAAACCTGATGAGGAAATCAAAGAAGTGGAAAAACTGGAAGATACCAAGATCGGTACCATCAACCAGGAAGGTGCAAAGGATGAAGGTGTTGTTGCACCACCCGTTGAAAAAAGTACCGGTGTTGTAGAAGCTCCTAAAGTAGAAGAAGACTACGATAAAGTATTTACCGTAGTACAAATTGCTGCTGAGTTTCCGGGTGGATTACCTGCGTGGACCAAATACCTCGAACGTAACCTGAACAGGGATTTACCGGTAGAAAATGGTGCACCTCCGGGCAAGTACACAGTGGTGGTTTCATTTATCGTTAGTAAAACAGGCGATATCAGCGATGTTACTACCGAAAATGATCCTGGCTATGGTACAAAAGGAGAAGCTATCCGTGTAATTACCAAAGGTCCTAAATGGAAACCAGCGGTACAAAACGGTAGGAACGTAATCTATCGTCACAAACAAAGTATCACATTCGTTGTATCAGAAGAATAATTTTTTCTGAGATAGCATATTGAAAAGGTCCTCACAGTTTGTGGGGATTTTTTTTTGTGAGACGTCAGGCGTGAGTTGTCAGTAGTAAAGTTAAAGAGGTTAAAATAGTTAAACGATCTAAATAAAAATGGTTTCCCCTCCCTACGCAGTAGGGAGAGGAAACCCGGCGGCTTAGCCTGGGACGGGTTGGGTAATTGCAAACAAAATGTTGTAATTCACTCACCACTCACGACTGACATCTCACGATTTATGGATTTTAAAACACAACGAATCATAGTAGAAACTTACTACTATGGAAAAGTTACAAATTCTCTCGGCAGACATTCTCGACATTTTATTTGATGGTCGTAATAAAGCCTACGGTGCGTATGAGCTTCGTAAAACTTACGACAAACGCATTACCTATGCAATGACAGGAACTTTTATGGTTTGTTTATTATTTATTGTTGGTTCTATTTTGGCCAATGGAAAAAAGAAAAATGGCCCTTTGGAATTAAGTACAACCGTTGAGTTGGAAAATTTTAAAAAAGATGAGCCAAAAATTGAACCACCTAAACCTTTACCAAAACAAGATCCACCGAAAGTGGAGATGGCAAAATTTACACCACCTAAAATTGTAATTGATGAAGAAGTAAAACCTGAAGAAGAAATTCAAGATGTAGAAAAACTGGCAGATACTAAGATTGGTAATTTCAATCAGGAAGGGATAAAAGACGAAAATATTGTTGCCCCACCAGTTGAAAACAAAGGTATAAATTCAATAACTCCAAAACCTACCATTGATATTGATGAAATTTTTACTGTAGTACAAATTCCCGCCAAATTCCCGGGCGATATTGATGGATGGAGAAAATACCTCGAACGCAATTTGAATGCCGATTTACCCGCAGAGAATGGCGCTCCTGGCGGATCATATACGGTTACCGTTTCTTTTATTGTAAACAAGGAAGGAGTGATCAGCGATGTAAAAGCAGAAAATGATCCTGGCTTCGGTACAAAAACAGAAGCGATCCGCGTAATTCAAAAAGGCCCCAAATGGGAGCCCGCCATCCAGAACGGACAAAAAGTAATTTACCGTCACAGACAGAATGTTACTTTCAGGGTTGCGGACAATTAAAGTAGTGAGTAGTGAGTCGTCAGTTTTGGATTGTAAATTTAGTACTCACTACTCACCACTCACAATTCATCATTGCCCATTCACCATTCCCCCCTTTGTTCTACTTTTGCACCGAAAACAAAAACTATGTTAGGACAACTGAGTGGATGGGATGATACCATTGTTGCATTGGCCACGCCGCCGGGCGTGGGCGCAATTGGCGTGATACGGGTAAGTGGCAAACATAGTTTTGATGTGATCAATGAAATGTTTCCTTCAAAAGATTTGAACAAACAGGCTTCTCATACCATACAGGTTGGTTTTTTGCATGATGAAGGACAGATCCTGGATGAAGTGGTGCTATCATTATTTAAAAATCCGCGTTCTTATACCGGAGAAGATGTGATAGAGATCAGTTGCCATGGGTCACCTTTTATTCAGGAAAATATAATTCGTGCAATTACTGCGAAAGGTGTTCGGATGGCAAAGCCGGGCGAATTTACACAACGTGCTTTTTTAAATGGCAAGCTTGATCTTACACAAGCTGAAGCAGTGGCAGACCTGATTGCAAGTAATACTGAAGCAAGCCGTAAAACAGCTTTGCACAGTATGCGTGGTGGATTTTCATCAGACCTCCATCAACTGCGTGAACAGCTGATTAAATTCTCTGCGATGATTGAACTGGAACTCGATTTTTCTCAGGAAGATGTTGAGTTTGCAGATCGCGCTGCATTAAACGGACTGATCTCACAATTAAGTTTATCAACTAACCAATTGGTCAGTTCTTTTCAATTAGGTAATGTAATTAAGAATGGAGTACAGGTAGCTATCATTGGAAAACCAAATGCAGGTAAATCAACTTTACTCAATACACTCTTAAATGAGAACCGTGCCATTGTTAGTGAGATTGCAGGAACCACCAGAGATACGATCGAAGAAATTTTGAATATCAAAGGCGTACTCTTTCGTTTGATAGATACAGCCGGTATCCGAGAACATACCAACGATAGTATTGAAAGTATTGGCATGGAAAAAAGTTACGAAAAAATGCGCGCCGCAAATGTGGTGATGTATTTATTTGATGTAAATGAAATTGATGCACAAATCTTGCAAACGGTTGTTGATGGATTTGTAAAAGAAAATATCCAATATATTTTGATCGGGAATAAGGTTGATGGAAAAGAGTTGATCGTACAACAAAAATTCGCATCCTTTCCTGATATCGTTTTTATTTCTGCAAAAGAGCACACAAACATAGATCAGTTAAAAAACGAACTGGTAGCCAAAGCCATTCATGGTGATATCAATGTAGAATCAACCATTATAACTAATACTAGACACTTTGATGCACTACAAAAATTAAGTCATGCGTTAGCTGATGTTCAGCATGGACTGGATGAAAAAGTGCCGGGTGATCTGTTGGCGTTGGATATCAGGCAATGCCTTCATTATCTTGGAACGATTACAGGGCAGATCACCAATGAGGATCAGCTGGATTTTATCTTTTCGAAATTTTGTATTGGAAAGTAGTGGTCTACTATTTGTAATAGACTGTTAATAAATAAAAATACTAATAGTCAGTGCGGTAAATACCTAATCACGGAATGCGTATTCTCAATTAGTTTTGATTGGTAAAAATACCTGTTATGCAGATAATAAAAAGTGTTCAAAACAGAATCTATGAGATGAGAGGCGAAAGGATTATGTTTGATTTTGATCTTGCGGATCTATATGAAGTTCCTACTAAAGTGTTGAATCAATCCGTAAAACGAAATATTGAAAGATTTCCGGAAGATTTTATGTTTCGATTAACCTCTTTAGAATGGGAAATCATGCGGTCACAAATTGTGACCGCATCGGATGATACGCATGCACTTCAATTGATCTCATCACAAAATAAAAGAAATGTGCATGTTTTGCCCTATGTATTCACAGAGCAGGGTATTGCCATGTTAAGTGGCGTTCTGCATTCTGTAAAAGCGATTAATATGAATATTGATATCATGCGTGCATTTGTGGCTATCAGAAAAATAGTATTAAAACAAAATGATCTCAAAGAACAATTGAAAGAGATCAAAGAACGCCTTGGAGAACATGATGCACAGTTAAACCGGATATATGATGCAATGGAAAATATATTGGATGAAAAAGCTGCAGAACGAAAATGGGAAGAAAGAAACCGGATTGGGTTTCTAAAATAGATGTCTACTTTTAAATGCCATACACTTTCAGATATTTGTGGTATGAGATCCGTTATAAGATAAAATAACATTTTTACATTTATGATCATGAAAAAAAATAGTTCATTTAATAAGCATCTCTATTTATCTGTTCTTTTATTTTTTATTGCAATAACAGGCTTTGCCCAATCTGACTATTCTAAATTAGACGATTGGTTGGATAAGAATGTAAAAGAACTCGGCGGCCGTGCCATACTCGTGATCTATAAAGACGGAAAACTCATTTACCAAAATGCAGTGAATGAAATGAGCCAGCGCCAAAAACTGGTTGGTAAATTTTTAGCAAGACGGCAGGGTAAAGAAGCTAATGTTGATGATTATACTATTACATCCAGACAGCCTATTGCCAGTTGCAGTAAATGGTTGAGTGCCGCATTGGTGATGACATTTGTAGAGGAAGGGAAATTATCAGTAACAGATACCGTTGGGAAATTTCTTCCGGCACTTTCCAAACATGGCAAAGGAAATATTACTATCAGCCAATGCCTCTCACATTTAACGGGCATCAAAGCCCCTGAATTAAAAGAAAGCCTGCAGGAAATGAAAAATATTTCAAGCATGGATGAAGCCATTGAAAACATTGCTGTTTTGCCAATGGAAGGAGAGCCCGGTAAAGTTTTTCATTATAGTAATACAGGCTTACAAATAGCCGGAGCAGTGATAGAAAAAATAAGCGGCAAGAGTTTTGAAACCCTGTTTGCAGAAAGGATTGCCAAACCCATTGGGATGAAAAATACAGATTTTGGTAAAGGCAAAGTAGCATTGCCTGCAGGCGGTGCAAATAGCACGCCTGAAGATTATATCAATTTTCTGGTGATGATCCTAAACAAAGGAATGTTTAATGGTAAAAGGATTTTGAGTGAAAATAGTATTGCCGAAATGCAGATCAACAGGGTTACAAAAGAAGTGAATGTAAAATATGCCCCTGCCGAAGCAGGAGATTTCGGATATGGTTTTGGAGAATGGGTGATGGAAACTTCTACAAAAAACAATCTCAGCAAAGCAGTGTCAAGCCCGGGTTTATTTGGAAGTTTTCCCTGGATAGACAATGAAAAAAAATATGCAGGATTCTTGATGACCTTCAATCTCAACAATAAAGGAAGAAACGAAAAATACAAGGCATTGAAAACAATGGCAGATGAAGTCATTCAATAAATAGGAAAATGATTTATTCTTCATTACTCATTTTATCTTGTGTTCACTTACTGAAAAAATCTAATAATTCAGCATAACAATTTTGTATCTTAATGCAAAATTACGTTATGAATTCACGCCGAGGTTTTTTGCAGATGATCACAGGTTCTGTATTTAGTTTTTCTTTGATCTCGAGAGAAGCTCTTGCATCCGTAAAAGAAACTAACTATGAAGGGCCCGTACTTCGTGTAGCCATTATGGGATTAGGCAGTTATGCAAGCCGTGTGGCCGAAGCAATGCAATCCTGCAAAAAAGCGAAACTGGTTGGTGTGATCAGTGGTACCCCATCCAAAATAAAAGACTGGCAGACAAAATATTTCATCCCCGAAAAAAATTGCTATCACTATGGCAATTTTGATGAGATCAAAAACAATCCGGATATCGATGCTGTTTATGTGATCACACCCAATGCATTGCACCATGATCAGGTGATACGTGTTGCTGCAGCAGGCAAACATGTGATCTGCGAAAAACCCATGGCTCTTAACGCCAAAGAAGGACAGGAAATGATTGATGCCTGTGAAAAAGCAAAAGTGAGACTGCTGGTAGGCTACCGAATGCATTTTGAAGCCAAAACATTGGAAGTGATCCGCATGCGAAATGAAGGAGAATTTGGAAAGATCAGATTTTTTCAGGGCCTCTGTGGTTTCCGGATTGGAGATCCAGGTCAATGGCGTTTGAACAAAAAATTATCTGGTGGAGGATCGATGATGGATATCGGCATTTATGCTGTAAATGGCGCCAGATATATGGTAGGAGAAGAACCGGTTTGGGTTACTGCTCAGGAAACCAAGACCGATTCTGCGAAATTTAAGGAAGGGGTTGATGAAACCATACAATTCCAAATGGGTTTCCCCGGTGGGGCGGTCGCGTCATGCCTGTCAACCTATGCCATGAATAATCTGGATCGCTTTTTTTTGGATGGGGATTCAGGTTTTGCAGAGATGCAGCCTTCCACTAATTATGGTCCGATAAAGGGAAGAACCCATAAGGGCGAATTATCTCAGCCGCACATTACCCATCAGACCGTGCAAATGGAAGAAATGGCGTCCATCTTATTCGAAGGGAGACAACCAATTTTGCCTGTGGATGGGAAAGAAGCTTTAAAAGACCTGAAAATAATCGATGCAGTTTATCTGGCAGCTAAAACGGGTACAAAAGTTAGTTTGGACCTGAGATGAGCTTTTCTTTATCAAATGCTTCGCAAACGGTTGAAATGCGCTGATCGGTTAGATTTTGTAGACCAGGGTATTATAAAAGTAGATGAAGCATTTTTCCGACTTTAGTCACAAAACAGGATGTCTACAAAATCAGATTTATAAATATTTTAATAAAAAATATGTTTAATTAATTGAAAAATAAATATTTAATATATTTTTTAGGATACAATCCCCTTATTTTTTACTTCTTGTCCCACTACAAAATCCCACTACAATAAAATAAGATTAAATAATGCTTAAACTGTAGGATAATTACTACAAATACTATAATATTGTTTAGTGAATTAACAAATTGTGTTGTTAATTCAGCACAGATCTGATGAACTATTTCGAAAACATGGTGTGAAAACATCTAATATTTTCAAAGATTTAACAAGGTTGTAAAATATCATAACATTGTAAAATCCTTAACCAGAAAGAGTTTCATTGAATTCTGTTTTTTAAAATCCACGAGAGTAACTACTCTTATATCCTGTAAATATCCATTTCGGTCTGATAAAGAATCAGAAAACATGGCTTTATGCCATGCCAGATTTTTTTAAGTAAAACAGGCTGAAATTCGTCATCCAGAATTCAAAAGAATTTAAAATAGTTCGCCTAAACCTGCTTTTATGAAAAAAGTTTTACTCAGAGCCCTCAGTTCCGCAAGTATTATTGTCATTTTACTGAGCGCGCTATCATCTATCAGTGCAAGACCTGCATTTTTTGATATTTATGGGAATACTGGTAATAAGGCGGTAGAAGACGCAACTTTTCATCGTGTTGCTGTGTACAAAAATTTTGAAACCTCGAAAGGGGTGGATGCAAACAGTTTAACACAAGGGATGTTTAAATCTCTCAATGGAAATTTTATGCCATTGGTTTTGGGTCCTACTTTTTCAAATTGCCCTAGCCCTATTTCTGTAACAAACGCTATAAACCAGTGTGGTCAAATAGTTACTTTTTCAGATCCTACTGCATCTGAATCTCCAAGAGATACCAGTGTTACATTTGCTTACAATAGCAAAACACTTGATTCTTTCGTAGTTCCAACAGGTATTACCAGTCTTAAAATTCGTGCAGTTGGTGCTGCGGGAGGGCCCAGACTAAATGCCAGTACCGGTGCGGTTGTGTCAGCAGGAGGTCGCGGTGCTTCCATGGAGGGTGTATTTGCTGTTAGTTCCAATCAAAAAATATATTATCTAATTGGACAAAAAGGAGGCAGTTTTACCAGTACTGCATCTGGCGCAGGTGGCGGTGGTGCAACATTTGTAAGTTCAGAATCGAGTTTTACAAACACAGCTAATCTAATGCTTGCGGCAGCCGGTGGTGGTGGTGCTTCGGTAACTACAACCAATTCTACGCTTGTAATGGATGGGAACATAACCATTAGTGCAAGTAACGGAGCAAAGCCCAGTACCAATTATTCTCCAGGTGATGGAGGTGGTTCCGGATCCAGTGCTGCTCAGGCTAATATAGGTGTTCAGGGTGCCAAGGGTAATAAAGGTGGCGCCGGTGGTGCCGGTTGGACAGCGAATGGCCAGGATGCAGATACTTCCGTTGTTGGATCTGGTGGTATTCGCCCATCTTTGGCTTTGGCATCCAATGCATCAGGGATTCCTGTTTCTTTTCTAACAAACGGTGCAGGTGGATATGGTGGTGGTGGTAGTGCATTAAACGCAGGTGGTGGTGGTGGTGGATTTAATGGTGGCGGTGGTGGTTCTAAAAGTTCTGTGAATGCTACCGCAGGTTCATTTGGTGGTGGCGGTGGTTCTTATAACTCTGGTACCAGTCCAAATAATCTTAAAGGAGCTAGTATTTCAGGAACTGATGGGCAAAATAATGGTTTTGTTACAATTACATGGACACTCACACCAACAGTTACTGTTGTTCAAACAGCAGGATTGCCAAGTGGATCATTTTTTCCTGTTGGGGTTACCACAAATACTTTTGTAGCCACAGATAATTTAGGCCTTACAGCTACCTGTAGTTTTACGGTTACAGTTAGTGATACACAAGCCCCTGCTATTACTGCTCCTGCTAATTTAAATATCAATACAGACGCAAATACCTGCTATGCATCCAATGTTTCTTTAGGAACTCCGGTTACTTCCGATAATTGCAGTGTAAAATCTGTTACCAATGATGCACCTGCCACTTTCCCAACAGGATCAACTACTGTTACATGGACAGTTACAGATGCTTCAAATAATACCTCAACTGCTACACAAACTGTAACGGTTGTTGATAATATCGCTCCGGTTATTACTCAATGTTATAATGATATCAGTATAACAGCTGCTGAAGGTGCATCCTCTGCAACAGTTAATTATATCACGAGTGGAGGTCAATTGATTTATAATGATAATTGTGGCGTAGTATCTTTAACATATAGTATACCTAATAACAGCTCCTTCAATATAGGAACTACACCTGTAACTGTAACAATAAAGGATGCTGCAGGTAATGCTACAACCTGTACTTTCAATGTTACTGTAATTGGGTCCAGCAATCCACAGATAACAATCACAGGTAATAATAACCTTATCCCTAATGGAGATGTTACTTATCTGACATCAGATAATACGGATATGGGTACTACAACTACAAGTACTCCTCTTAATAAAACATTTAAGATCAATAGTGTTGGTACTGCTCCATTAGTAGTTACTTCTATTATTGGATCAGGTCCGGATGGTGCTAAATTTGGTATCAATGGTGCACCAACTTTCCCTGCTACTATTGCGGTTGGTAATTCTGAAAGTTTTGTAGTTACTTTCTATTCTACAACTCCGGGTACCTATTACTTAACAATTACTGTTGCAAGCAATGATGCTGCAAATACTAATTATGTATACAATGTAAAAGCGGTTGCAATTGCACCAATTACACCGGGTACAATAGGAACACCTCAGGCTATTTGTAGTGGAGCCACTCCTTCTGAACTTACTTCTACTTTAGATGCAAGTGGTGGTACAGGTGCTATTGCTTATCAATGGCAACAAAGTACGGATGGCGTTACCTTTAATGATATTGAAGGTGCTAATTCTTCTACGTATGCCCCCGCTTCATTAACAACAACAACTTATTACAGAAGAAATGCTACTACAACTGTTGATGGTACTGTAAGTTCCAATACTGTTCAGGTAACTGTAAATGCATTGCCTGTTGTAAATATTTTACCTAACGGATCTGTTGCATTCTGTGCAGGAGAATCAGCTACATTAAATGCGAATACATCACCAGGACTTAACTATTCATGGACAGGTGGTTCAACCGGTTCTTCTATCACTGTTTCAGCATCCGGTACATATACACTAACCGGAACTGATCCAAATACAGGCTGTTCAAGTTCGGCATCAGTAAATGTTACTGTTAATCCATTACCATCAACACCAACTATTTCTGGTAATGCTTCATTCTGTCAGGGTGGTTCTACCGTTCTTACATCAAGTGCTGTAACAGGAAATCATTGGAGCAATGGTCCTCTTTCACAATCAATTACTGTATTCGGTGCAGGCACATTCAGTGTAACTGTAACTGATGGAAATGGTTGTCAGGCAACTTCAGCTCCATTCAGTGTTACAGTAAATGCCTTACCAACAATTAGTGGTGCAGCAAATGTTTGTGTTGGCGGAACTACTGCTTTAAGTGGTTCAGATACACCGGCCGCATCAAATGCATGGGTGTCATCAAATACATCAGTAGCAACTATAGATAATAATGGCCAAGTTACCAGCATATCTGCCGGAAACACTGTCATCACCTATACAAACAGCAATGGTTGCTCAAACACTGTAAACTTTACAGTGAACGCATTGCCTGTTGTAAATATCTTACCTAACGGACCTGTTGCATTCTGTGCAGGTGGATCAGCTACATTAAATGCGAATACATCACCAGGACTTAATTACTCATGGACAGGTGGTTCAACCGGCTCTTCTATCACTGTTTCAGCATCCGGTACATATACACTTACCGGAACTGATCCAAATACAGGATGTTCAAGTTCGGCATCAGTAAATGTTACTGTTAATCCATTACCATCAACACCAACTATTACTGGTAATGCTTCATTCTGTCAGGGTGGTTCTACCGTTCTCACATCAAGTGCTGTAACAGGAAATCATTGGAGCAATGGTCCTCTTTCACAATCCATTACTGTGTTTGGTGCAGGCACATTTAGTGTAACTGTAACTGATGGAAATGGTTGCCAGGCAAGTTCAGCTCCATTCAGTGTTGCAGTAAATGCCTTACCAACAATTAGTGGTGCAGCCAATGTATGTATCGGTTCAACAAGAACATTGACTGGTTCAGGTACACCTGCTGTTTCAAATCCATGGTCATCATCTAATCATGCAGTAGCTACTGTAGATAATGCAGGTGTTGTAACCGGTGTTACTGCTGGAAATACTGTGATTACTTATACCAATTCTAACGGTTGTTCAAATACTGTAAACTTTACAGTGAATGCACTTCCTGTTGTAAATATCTTACCTAACGGATCAACTACATTCTGTGCAGGCGGATCGGTTATATTAAATGCAAATACAGCACCTGGTCTTACTTATTCATGGACAGGAGGTTCAACCGGCTCTTCTATTACTGTTTCAGCATCCGGTACATATACACTAACCGGAACTGATCCAAATACAGGCTGTTCAAGTTCAGCATCTGTAACTGTAACAGTTAATCCATTACCAGCTACACCAACTATTTCCGGTAATGCTTCATTCTGTCAGGGTGGTTCTACCGTTCTTACATCAAGTGCTGTAACAGGAAACCATTGGAGCAATGGTCCTCTATCACAATCAATTACTGTATTCGGTGCAGGTACATTTAGTGTAACTGCAACTGATGGAAATGGTTGCCATGCAACTTCTGCTCCATTCACAGTTACAGTGAATCCATTGCCAACTATCACCGGTACATTGGTTGCCTGTGCTCCTACATCAAGACAACTTTCAAGTTTAAGTACACCAGCTGCAAGTAATCCATGGACTTCATCTAATACATCAATCGCAACTGTAGATAACACAGGTAAAGTAACCGCTGTTGCTAGTGCCGGTGGAAGCGTTGTGATCACATTTACAGACATAAATGGCTGTTCAGCCACTGCAAACTTTACAGTTCCGGCTTTACCGCCAACACCAACAGTTAGCGTAGTGGATAATTGTGATGGAACATCTACTTTAACAGCTTCAGGATTTACTAATTTTCAATGGGTTCTTGCTGACAATTCTATTATAGCAGGTGGCACTACAATTACAGTTAGTGCTCCAGGATCTTATAAAGCGAGAAGTGCAAACGCACAGTGTGTTAGTGGTTTTAGTAATGTAGTAACTGCGGCGCCAAAAACAACACCGGCAGCTCCAACAGTTAGCGTTACCAATAATTGTAATGGAACATCTACATTGTCTACTAATGCTACAGGTACTTTACATTGGAGCAATGGTTTATCAAGTTCTACAATCACAGTAAATACTGCCGGAACCTATACAGTAACAACAACAGTTAATGGTTGTACCAGTGCAGCAGGATCAGGAACAGCAACTCCTGGCACAACACCTTCTGCAACTATTACAGCAGATGTATCAACTACATTCTGTGAAGGCGGTTCAGTTACTTTAACTGCCTCTGCCGGCAGCAGTTACGCATGGAGCAATGGTGCAAACACCCAGTCTATTACGGTTAGTGCAGCAGGTTCTTATACAGTAACCGTTTCTAACGGCAGTTGTTCTGCAACATCTTTAGCAACGGCTGTTACCGTGAATCCGTTACCAGTTATTACGATAACCGGTAACAATACAATTTGCGAAGGCACCACTACTTTATTAAGCAGTAATATACCAGGTGGAACCTGGAGCAGCTCAAATGAAAATATTGCAACTGTTGATGCAGAGGGTAATGTGTATGGTGTGTATGGTCCACCACAAGCTTGGTATTTAAACGCTACTCCAAGTTCTGCTATCATTACCTATACAGTTACTAATAATGCAGGTTGTTCAAATTCTGCAACATTTAATTTTACTGTTAATCCTACACCA
>CANBSW010000110.1 GCA_947372235.1 Chitinophagaceae bacterium
TCACTAAAAAAGTACGCCATGATTCATTTCGATCTTCCCAAACAAAAATCTTCCATCATCAAAGTACTGGGTGTGGGAGGTGGAGGAAGTAATGCAGTAAACTTCATGTTTGAACAGAATATCGAAGGTGTTGATTTTATCATCTGTAACACAGATGCCAAAGCCATCGAGCAAAGCAACATCCCGAATAAAATACAACTGGGGCCACACCTTACTCAAGGTTTGGGTGCCGGTGCCAATCCTGAAGTTGGTAAAAAAGCAACAGAAGAATCCCTCGATGAGATCAAACGCATCCTGGAAGTAAATACAAAAATGGCTTTCATTACTGTAGGTATGGGTGGTGGAACCGGAACCGGTGGCGCACCTATTATTGCACAGATCTGTAAAGATTTAGGTATTCTCACCGTAGGTATCGTTACCACTCCATTTGGTTTTGAAGGCCCACGTCGACACCAGCAGGCAGAAGAAGGTATCATGGCATTAAAGCCTTATGTTGATACTTTACTCGTGATCAGCAATGAAAAATTGCGCATGCAATATGGCAACCTGAAAATGAAAGAAGCATTTGGTAAAGCAGATAATGTGCTGGCTACTGCTGCTAAATGTATCACTGATATCATCAACAGCCGCGGGCATATCATTGTAGATTTTGCGGATGTATGTACCGTTATGAAAAACGGTGGTGTGGCAATTCTTGGTAAAGCAGAAATTGAAGGAGAGAATAGAGCTCAGCTCGCTATTGAAGAAGCATTGTCTTCGCCATTGCTGAATGATAATGATATCCGTGGAGCCAAATGGATCCTGATCAATATCAACAGCGCAGAAGGAGAACATGAGTGTACGATGGATGAACTGGAAACCATTAATAACTTTCTCCGTATGCAGGCCGGTGAAAATACAGATGTGATCGTGGGAATGGGTTATGATGAATCGCTGGATAAAAAAATCGGCATCACCCTGATTGCAACAGGCTTTGAACACAAAGATCCCTTTGCAAAACCGGTGGCAGTAAAAAAAGTAGAACCACAACCTGAAAAGATTGTAATGGTATTGGAAACAGAAGCACCGAAAGCAACAGTGATTGCTTCGGCTCCTGTTGATGCCGTACCAACTGCAAGCCCTGCTATTGAGCAATTGCTTACGGTACTGGAAACTGCAGATCCATTTGCACCAAGCATGGAAGAAAGATTGCCTTTGGAAGATATGCTTACTGTTTTCAGTAATCCTGAATTCACTAACAATACAGTTCATGTATACGAAGAAGTGACAGAGGAAAAAGAAAACATGGTATTGCAGTTTGAACTGAACCCTGAAATTACCGCTGAAGTAAAAGTAGAAGAGCCGGTTGCTGAAGTTATTGTTCCTAAGACAGAAATGGAAGAACTGGTTAATTTTAAAGTTAATGAAGCCCCAACCCAACCGGTTGCTGTTCATACGGGTTTTCTTAACAAGCCTTCCAATATTTATGCATCAACAACACCAACTCCCGCACCAGCTACAGCACCTGTTGTTGCTGAAATGAAACAACCAGAACCCATACCACAACCTGTTCAAAAAATAGAAGAGCAGGAAGAAGAGATTCAACTGGTGATGAAAGAAACACCGGCTGTTTCCGCACCTGCACCTGTTGCTCATGCAGCTATGCAGCATGCATTTTTGGAAGATTCTATGGGTATGGATGAAGTGGAAGAACAAAAACGAAGAGCTGCTGAAAGAATTCAAAAACTTCGGAACCTCTCGTTCAATATGAACAATTCTGCCGATGCTAATAATGAGTTTGATGCAGTACCGGCTTATGTAAGAAGGAATATGGAATTGTTTGGGAATACGCTTACTTCTGTAGAAAACTTCTACAGTAAGTACACGGTAGGTAAAGATGAGAACGATCAAACACAGATCTCTACCATCAACACATTCCTGGATGGTAAAAAACCAGACTAACCCTTGCTTGCTATATTTGTGTTTTACAATTGGTGATTTTAGTTGTGGCCCCCGATGAAAGTCGGGGGTTTTTTGTTGAACAGATGAACAAGGAACAGATGAACAAGGAATGATGAAGTATTATGTGATAGCTACTTTTATGAGTGTAATCCTTCGTCTGTTCGATGTTCCTTGTTCATCTGTTCATCTGTTCATTTCCCTCTACCTTTGCACAATGCCCACCATCCTCATCACAGGCGGAACCGGAATGATCGGAACGCGTTTAACAGAATTACTTTTAGCAAAGGGATATGAAGTGATCATATTAAGTCGTCAGTCGTCAGGCGTGAGTCGTGGGAAGACAGGAGTAACTCTTGCTAATTGGGATGTTGCCAAACAAACCATCGATCAAGAAGCGATTGCCAAAGCAGATCATATCGTCCATCTCGCTGGTGCAGGTGTTGCCGATAAGCGCTGGAACGAAAAACGAAAACAGGAAATTGTTGATAGCCGCACTCAAAGCAGTGCCATCATCGTAAAAGCATTACAGGAAATACCCAACTATGTTCAATCTGTGATCAGCTCTTCTGCCATTGGCTGGTATGGTGCAGACACTCCTAAAAGCAAAGAAAATGGTTTTGCCGAAGATGCCATTGCCGATACCCAATTTCTCGGTGATACTTGCCGTTTGTGGGAAGAAAGTATTGAACCGGTTACTAAACTAGGCAAGCGTTTGGTAAAACTGAGAACCGGTATTGTACTAAGTAATACGGGCGGTGCATTGGTAGAATTTAAAAAACCATTGAAAGCCGGATTAGCGACTATTCTTGGCGGAGGTGATCAGGTAGTAAGCTGGATCCATGTAGATGACCTCTGCAATATGTTTATCTACGCCATCGAAAATACCGAACTGAATGGTGCCTATAATGCAGTAGCTCCACATCCGGTCACCAATAAACAATTAACCATTGCACTGGCTAAGAAAATGCGCGGCAGTTTTTATATCCCGGTATATGTTCCTTCATTTGTTTTGAAAATAGTAATGGGCGAAATGAGTATCGAAGTATTGAAAAGTGCAACTGTTAGTGCCCATAAAATTCAACTGGCACGTTTTGATTTTCGGTATCCAACAATAGAGAGTGCGTTGGAAGAATTAATAAAAAAATAATTGCCACAGAAGACACAGAATATCACAGATTTTGTTCTGTGGTATTCTGTGTCTTCTGTGGCAAAAAAATACTTCTTCATTCCTAGTTCATCTGTTCTACAGGTCCCTTCTCTTATGCACTGCATAACAAATAAACCAAATCAATCCGGTTAACAGAATGGTATAAACAACATGCTCCGGTACTATGCTGAGTGCATGATCATAACTTGCTTTTGCATCTTTCCCAAATCTGCTGAAGAATGCGGGGGATGGAATAATTCTGTCTGATATTTCGAAAGGTAAAAATCTTCCAATATCATTCAACTTAAATCTTGCATAACCCACTGCAATATTTTCTACAATCAAATAATAAAAAAGAAAAATCCCCAATGCAATAAATGCTTTCTTCACTAAATAACCCAGTAAAAAAGCTATCGATAACTGCGCAAAGGTTTGTAGTAAAAATAAAGGTATGTATTGCAGCTGCTCTGCCCATCGATTAGCATTCAGACTGTCTGCATATAGCCCAAAACTCAATGCTACCAAAGCATACACCAATGTGGCGATTACGGAAACGATCAATACATCAAACATTTTACTGGTGATGAATTGCGCTCTGCTCCATCCGTCGATAATATTCTGGCGATGCGTTTTAAAAGTATATTCATTGGTTACCAGCATGATTACAACAATGGATGGTAGTAAAATAAAGAACGAAGAAAAATAGGCCACCGAATGCCAGGTTTCTGGAAATGCGAAAGGATTGCCCAATAATAATTTTGCGATATTATTGGTCATCTCTTTGCCCGTAGTAGCTTTTAAATAACCATAATAGGTCATGGCATTGATACCGGGGTAGGTTAATGCCACAATACCCAGCATCCACCAGAAAGCAGGATATTTTTTTATTTTAAGCCATTCAATTTTTATAAGCGAAAGCATGGTGCGTGTTTTAAAATTAGTCGTTGGTTAATTCAAGGAATTTTGATTCAAGGCTTTTCTTTTTCATCGCCAGCAGATTAAGTGTGGTGCCGTTCTCAAAACAATAACGGTTAATATCTTCCAGTCTGGCAGTTCCCTGCGGGAAAAACAGCTGTACTTTATTATCGTCCTGTTTTATTTTGGTAGCTCCATTAAATCCATTTAATAAATTATGAAGATGATCTGTATCCTGTGATGAAACCTCTACTATATCTTCATTTGCAAATACTTCGTCCACATTACCGGCTACTATCAATGTGCCTCGTTTCATGATGGCTACATGGGTACACACTTTTTCTACTTCATCTAATAAATGACTTGCCATAATAATGGTCTTTCCTCGTTTAGCCAATGATTTGATCAACTCTCTGATCTCTGCAATACCCACAGGATCGAGTCCGTTGGTAGGTTCATCAAATACCAATACTTGAGGATCGCCCAGTAAAGCGGCACCTATGGCCAGTCTTTGTTTCATCCCCAGACTATATGAACTGAATTTACTTTTCTTACGTTCTAAAAGATTTACGATTTCAAGCACCCGGTCAATATCAGCCGCATTACCCCTGCCGCTGATGGCTTCCGTAATGTTCAGATTATCTACAGCTGAGAGGTATTGGTAAAAATTGGGTGTCTCTAATAAGGATCCGATCCTTTTTCTGGTTTCGGGAGAACCCGGCTGGCCAAACCAGGCAAAACTGCCTGAGTCTGCTTTCAGGATATCTAAAATGATACTCAGCATCGTGGTCTTGCCACTGCCATTGGGGCCAAGAATACCAAATACGCTTCCTTCCGGAACTTCGTAAGAAACATTTTTCAGGGCTTTAATGGATCCATATGATTTGGAAATACCATTTAGTGAGAGAACTGCTTGCATAAGGCTTGGTTTGAAATGATCAGTTGCTGCTGCAACTTTCTTATTCCGAAGATACTCAGATATTTATGAATTATACACATACTTGATAAGCATCATTTCTGCCGATACCAGCGGTAAATTATCAGGTTGGCATTATATTATAACGAAAACACGTCTAAAAAATATTTTAAGGGATTTACATTTACATTCACAGTGAATTTTCTGCCGGCAGAGTCCGGACAAATCAAGCCAGATGCCGCATTTATTTAGTCAGCCGGATATGCAGTTACTTTCAGACGATCTGAAAGTATTCCTGAATGCAGTGAAAGGGCCTATTGATAAGCTGGATTATATCAATACCATTTTACCTGAAGTGGAAGATGAGTGTAGTATCGGGGTCAAATACCGAAATGAGCATATTGATATCATTCCGGAAGTTGAAAATGCAGTGATCTTACAAATAGAAGAGGCAGAAAAAAAAGAACTCAATATACAGTTGCATTTATCTCCTGCATCGTTCATCGTTATTGCCGATCGTCTTTTTCTTCAACAGATCTTTTATCGGCTGATCAATAACTTTTTCAAAGCCAGTGAAAACAGATCTGTGATCAGTGTATATGTTACCGGCAGTGATGGAAAATGTAATATCGAAGTACTCAATCAAAAAGATCCTTCCGGTAAAAATGAAACAGATAATTATTTTAAAAAATACCGAATCAATAACCCATTACATACCGCTCAAACTTCAGAAGGGGCAGTATTAATGGTTCATAAAAAGTTAGTAGAAGATATGATGGGGGAGCTTTCCTTTTCATTTGATGATGAAAAACAGCTTTATTTCAGGATGAAATTTCCTTTGGTGTGATACATCAAAAGTAAAAATTTAAAAGTCAAAAATAGTTCGCTTTTGACTTTTAAATTTCTAATTCCTGATTGGTCTTCCACTCTTCAACACACTCTGTATTCTTTCCAAAGTTTTCTTTTCGCCGCAAAGACTTAAGAAAGCTTCTCTTTCAAGATCCAGTAAATATTGTTCGCTAACCAGGCTTTGATCGCTAAGGTCGCCGCCGCACATAACATAGGCAAGTTTGCGTGCTACCAATGCATCATGGTCTGTAGCATATCCGCCACGCCACATACCGTTAATGCCGGCATACATGGCGCCTAATCCTAAACGCCCCATAACTTTTACATCTTTACGGGGTTGAGGCATTGAGTAACCCTGGTCGTAAATTTCTATTACACTTTTTTTGGCTTCGGCAATGCGGCGGCCAATATTCATCACAACTTCATCATGTCCTTTTCTTAAGATGCCCATATCAAAAGCTTCCTGCGCTGAAGTTGCTACTTTAGCAGTAGCAATAGCAAAGAATCTGTTTTTTAGTGTAACAGTTTCAGGTTCATCTTCATGAAGATCATCGCCAGCGCGTAAAGCAAATTCTTTTGTTCCTCCACCGCCGGGTATCAATCCAACTCCCAGTTCTACCAAACCAATATAAGTTTCTGCGGCTGCGCAAATTTTGTCGGCATGTAAATTAATTTCACAACCACCCCCAAGACTCAATCCATGAGGAGCTGTTACAACAGGAACAGACGAATATCGTACACGCATCATACTGTTCTGGAACATACGAATGGCCATATCCAGTTCATCATATTCCTGTTCAATGGCTAACATGAATATCATTCCTACATTGGCACCTGCACTAAAGTTGGTGCCATCATTGGCTATTACGAGCCCTTTGAATTTTTCTTCGGCAACAGAAATGGCTTTGTTCAATCCTTCCAAAACCTCACCACCAATGCTGTTCATTTTGGTGCTCCATTCAAAACCGGCAACGCCATCACCTATATCATATAATTTGCAGGCACTGTTTTTCCACACTAATTTATCAGTATGATTTTTTAGTATAATAAATGATTCGCCTCCGGGAATAGCCTTATATGATTTTGATGCAACATCATAATACAAACGCTTTCCCGCTTCTACTTTATAAAAACTGGTTGCACCACCGGCAAGCATTTCATCAACCCATGCTGCTACTTTATAACCAGCGGCTTTCATGGCTTCTGCTGTTTTGGCAACACCAATGGTGTCCCATGTTTCAAATGCGCCTATCTCCCAACCAAAGCCTGCCATCATTGCATCATCCAAACGATAGATCTCATCACTGATTTCAGGAATGCGGTGTGATATATAGGAGAAGAGTGAATAATGAAACAGTTTATAAAACTCTCCCGCTTTATCCGGGGCGGCACTCAGCATTTTAATTCTCTGCTTCAGATCTTCAACAGGTTTGGCTGCTTCTATGCTTGCAAATTTTGGTTTTACCCTTGCCCCATATTCCATGGTTTCCAGATTGAGGGTAAGTATTTCTTTACCAGTAGCCGATTTTGTTTTTTTGAAGAATCCCTGCCCTGTTTTATCTCCCAACCAGTTATTGGTTACAACGGTTTCTAACCAGGATGGTATGGTGAATATTTCTTTGGCTTCATCAGCCGGACAATTATCTGCCACCCCTTTCGCCACTTTTACAAGTGTATCGATGCCTACCACATCTGCTGTTCTGAATGTAGCCGATTTTGGTCGTCCGATGATTGGCCCGGTTAAAGCATCTACTTCATCAATACTAAGCCCCAGCTTGTTCATGATATGAAAGATGCTCATAATGCTGAACACACCAATTCGGTTTGCAATAAAAGCGGGTGTGTCTTTGCATAATACGGTTGTTTTGCCAAGATAGAGATCGCCAAATTCCATTAAAAAATCAACTACTTCAGGATCGGTATGTGGCGTTGGGATAATCTCTAATAAGCGCAGATACCTTGGCGGATTAAAGAAATGGCTTCCGCAGAAATGTTTCTTAAAATCATCCGATCTGCCTTCTGCCATCATGTGTATAGGAATGCCCGATGTATTGGAAGTAATCAATGTGCCCGGTTTACGATACTTCTCTACTTGTTCATAGATCATTTGTTTAATGTCCAAACGTTCTACTACCACTTCAATGATCCAGTCGCAACCGGCAATATCTTTCAGGTTATCCGTAAAGTTGCCAGTAGTTATGCGTTTGGCAACGTCTTTGGTAAATACAGGAGAGGGGTTGCTTTTAATAGCAGCCAGCAAAGCATCATTAACCAGTTTATTACGTTCGTTGGGTCTGGTGCTTTCTTCAGCGCCTTTCGGAACCATATCCAGCAGGAGTACCTGAACACCTATTCCTGCAAAATGGCAGGCAATGCGTGAACCCATTACCCCACTACCTAAAACTGCAACTTTTCTGATAGAACGTTTCATATAGCTAAGCTTTGTGTAAAATTAGTTAGTTATGCAACTAATTATATCGAAGGTAGGGGAATTTATTTTTTAACTTCTAACTGAAACAGGAAAAAAATTGAAACAATAAGTTTGATCGAAAAGTGGGGATGTATGATAATAAATAGTAAACCTCTTATTCATTTACTAAGAAGTTTACTATTTATGCCTCAGAGAATCTTTATTTTTCTGAAGTGGCTGCACCTTTATATGCCATATAAAGACATACCAGGTAAACAATAACTAAGACGTACACTAACATAATCGGGGGATTTATATGTACAATTTAAAATAAAATTTACGTATTTATTTGATTTTAACAATATCATTTATTAAGAAATGTTAACATCCTTCTTTAAACGATAGGTGAAATTAGCAGGGTTGACAATTTTTTTGGATGACTTTGATCATTTCTTTACACGATTTTGATTAGGTGATAATTTATTCCGGGGTAAATCTTAAACACTCATTTCTTGTTTATTTTGATCAAATTTCGGTACTTATAAGGCGAATAGTTTCTTATCCAGTTGACAATATGCTGGTGAAATCCAACATATTGTCAATATTGCCCTATATCCTATTCCTTACCAGAAAGCTGAGAAACTTACCGTTGCTTAATCCTATTGACCTTTCAAAAATTACAGCCCGATTTTGCCACGCTTTCTGTTATTTTTGTTTGCTATGAATATAGACAGTAAAATGGTAGAGGATCTGGCGCATCTGGCAAGACTTCGTTTTGATGAGTCTGAAAAAGAGTCGATCAGAACAGATCTGGAGAAAATGGTCGCTTTTGTTGAAAAATTGCAGACAATTGATACTTCAGGTATTGCTCCATTATTACATATTAGCGATGCTGCCAATGTATTACGTGAGGATGAAGTAAAGGGATCCGTTACACGTGAAGAAGCATTGCAGAACTCGCCAGTAAAAGATGAAACTTTTTTCAAAGTGCCAACCGTAATTAAAAAGAGTTAACCCCTAACAAAACCGAATTATGAGCGATGCAATCATTCGATTAGAAGACATCCAGAAAAGTTATTTTATGGGTAACCAGGCCATCCCGGTTTTGAAAGGGATATCCCTAAATATTTTTAAAAACGAATATGTTGCGCTGATGGGGCCTTCCGGTAGTGGTAAGAGTACCCTCATGAATATTCTGGGCTGTCTGGATTCACCCACCGGCGGCAAATACATCCTCAACGATAAAGACGTAAGCAAAATGCCGGATGACGATCTTGCAGAAGTACGAAATACCGAGATCGGGTTTGTATTCCAGCAGTTCAATCTTTTACCAAGGCTTACCGCAGCAGAAAACGTGGCCCTTCCATTGATCTATGCCGGCATCAGCAAAAAAGAAAGAAACGAAAGGGCGATGGAGGCATTGAAGAAAGTGGGTCTGGAAGATAGAAGTCATCACAAATCAAATGAATTGAGCGGTGGACAGATACAACGTGTAGCCATTGCCCGCGCACTCGTAAATAATCCCTCACTTTTACTGGCAGATGAGCCAACAGGAAACCTCGATTCAAAAACATCAGTAGAAGTTATGGAGATCTTTGGAAAAATTCAACAGGCAGGTAATACGGTTGTATTGGTTACCCACGAAGAAGATATTGCCCGATATGCCCATCGTGTGGTTCGTTTAAGGGATGGATTAATAGAAACAGATACGATGAAAGAAATGTCGATGATACATCATTAGGAGTGTATACAGACCATAGTCGACCTTGGACTGTCGACTAGATTTGGACTATCAATCAACCGAACTTTTCTCAATCGCTTTTGTTCCATACCAGTACCACAACTAATTTTGCGTATGGCTTTCAAAATATATACAAAAACGGGTGATCTTGGACAAACTTCACTAATTGGCGGTACCAAAGTGCCCAAGAGCCATATCCGTATTGATGCTTATGGAACGGTTGATGAACTGAACTCTTATATCGGCCTGGTGAATGATCATATTACTGATGCAAAAACCAATGCGATACTGAAAGAAATACAGGACCGGTTATTTACCGTAGGTTCTTCCTTAGCCTGCGATCCTGATAAGGAACCACTCATGAAGATCCCAGATTTAAAAGAGGATGATATTGTTTTGTTAGAGAAAGAAATGGATGCTATGAATGAAGTTCTGCCACCCATGAAATCTTTTGTGTTACCCGGCGGACATCCGGCTGTTTCCACCACGCATATTGCACGATGTGTTTGTCGCAGGGCAGAAAGGTGTTGTGTAAATATGCACGAACAGGAAATGTTTGTAGATCCATTGGTGATCAAATACCTGAACCGGTTAAGCGATTATTTATTTATGCTCTCCCGTTATATCGGGCATTTATTAAACGTATCTGAAATTCCGTGGAAACCGAGGGTTTAAGAATTTGAAAATGTGCTAATTTGAAAATGAGAATATTTCTAAAACATAGTACTTCATTTTCAAATTTTCAAATTGCCACATTTTCAAATTATGCGTCCATCCTTCATATGCAGTATCCTGTCGCTCATTGCCGCTAATTCTTCATTATGCGTAACGATCAGGAAGGTTTGCTGAAAATCGTTTCTTAACTGAACAAAGAGATCATGTAATTCTTTGGCATTGGTACTGTCCAGATTGCCCGTGGGCTCGTCGGCAAATACGATAGAAGGGTTATTGATGAGGGCACGGGCCACTGCCACACGCTGTTGCTCGCCACCCGATAATTCCTGCGGTTTGTTCTCAATTCTGTCTTTTAGCCCTAAAGTTGTCAACAATCCTACAGCCCTTTCAGTGGTCTCCTTTTTTTTCTGGCCCGCAATCCATGCCGGAATGCAAACATTCTCCAAAGCAGAGAATTCAGGCAGCAGGTGATGGAATTGAAAAACAAAACCAATATGGTGATTTCTAAAAGCTGCTAATTTCTTTCCGGTAAGCTGGTCTATCCGTTGATTATTAAGCCAGATGGAGCCTTCATCAGCTTTATCCAGTGTGCCAAGGATGTGTAATAAAGTGCTTTTTCCTGCCCCTGATGAACCCACAATACTCACAATTTCGCCCTTATTGATCTCAATATTAACCTCTTTGAGAACCTGCAAACTGCCGTATTTCTTGGTAATATGTTCTGCTTTCAGCATCCGGAAGGATTAATTTATGGTTACGAAACTACAACAGGAGCTGGGTTATCAGTCAATTTTTAAACATTTCTTTCCAAAAGCTGAAAACTCACATTTGGTGGTTTCATATATACGGCTACATTTGCAAAAAATTAAAAGGTAAAATATGTTCTGGACATTAGAATTAGCAAGTTACCTGGAAGAAGCTCCCTGGCCTGCAACAAAAGACGAATTAATCGACTATTCAATCCGTAGTGGTGCACCATTGGAAGTGGTAGAAAACCTGCAGGAACTGGACGACGAGGGTGAAGTGTACGAGAGCATTGAAGACATCTGGCCTGATTATCCGAGCCAGGAGGATTTTATGTTTAATGAGGACGAGTACTAACAATCACCCCCTGCCCCCTATAGGGGGAGTTATATAACTGTTGTATTAGAAAGCCATCCTGTTTTGCGGGATGGCTTTCTTGTTTGGTATTGTCTGCAGAATAAGTATATGGCTTTTGTTGCGCCGTGCCTTGCCGGCAGGTCGCACACTTGTGCTTTTTGTTCGCTATTCAGCTTTTATGATTGCTTTTTAAAAGTGTATTTAAAATACAATAAAACCAATGTTAAGGTAAGAACCACTGTATTTGCCACTAGTACCGGCCCGCTGTGAATAGCGAAACCGTAAGTTAGCCATACAATGGTACTGAGTACAACAATCAGGATCATCCAGATACTAAGATCGCCAACACTTTTAGACTGCCAGGATTTATATACCTGAGGGATAAAAGTGATAGAAGTTAAGAATGATCCGAAATAACCAATGTATTCAACCATTTCGGCGGGTATTACAAATGCTGCCATTTAGTTTGTTTTTATTGAGAAACAGTCATACTTATTTTTATTATTCGCCTGCACCAATACCCAGTTTCTCCATTACTTCATTGCTCACACCTGTGTTTGAATAACCGCCATCGTGAAACAGGTTTTGCATGGTAACCATACGCGTAAGATCTGAGAAAAGTGTAATGCAATAATTAGCACAATCTTCTGCACTTGCATTACCTAATGGGGCAATGGCATCGGCATAATCATAAAAATCACCAAAGCCTTTGATACCGGTACCTGCCGTTGTTTTGGTAGGCGATTGTGACACGGTATTGATACGAACTTTTTTATCTCGTCCATAATGGTATCCAAAAGTTCTGGCGATAGATTCAAGCATTGCTTTAATATCAGCCATATCTGTATAAAAAGGAAACACTCTTTGTGCAGCCATATAGGTCAAAGCAACTACACTTCCATATTCATTAATGGCGTCTAATTTTTTGGCAACGGCCAGCATTTTATGAAATGACATAGCAGAAACATCAATGCCTTTCATAAAATATTCATAATTAGATTCTGTATAAGGTATTTTCTTGCGGATGTTCACGCTCATACCAATGGAATGCAGTACAAAATCAATTTTGCCACCCAGTATTTCCTGCGATTGGGTAAATAAAGCAGTAAGGTCTTCCACACTGGTTGCATCGGCAGGAACGATCTGTGAACCCGTTTTCTCAGCCAGTTTTTTGATCTCGCCCATACGCATGGCAATGGGGGCATTGGTTAATACAAATGTGGCACCTTCTTCATGTGCTTTCTCTGCCACTTTCCAGGCGATAGAATTCTCATCCAATGCGCCGGTTATAATTCCACGCTTCCCTTTTAGCAAATTGTACGACATAATCTTCGTTAGTTTAGAATGTTTAGAGGTGGTAAAAGTATAGAATATCTCTAATAATTAGCGGATTGGTGGATTATGGATTCACGGATTGATTTTTTTGAATTCGCTAATCCGTAATTCACTAATTCCACAATAAAATCAATTCATCATTTCCCTTGCATTCTCCATTGCAGCTGCAGTAGGTTTTTCGCCACTCAGCATCCGGGCAATGGCAGTAATACGTTCATCTTCGTTTAGTAAACGGATATTGGTTTTTACTGCATCATTTTTTATTTCCTTATATACAAAGAAATGTGCATTTGCCTTTCCTGCAATTTGTGGTTGGTGAGTAATACAGATGATCTGGCGGCTGTTTGCCAAACCTTTCATGATAAAACCAACCTGTTTCGCGGCTTCGCCTGAAATGCCGGTATCTATCTCATCAAAGATCATGGTTGGAAGATCTATCGATTGTGCAACCAGTGATTTGATACATAACATCAACCTGCTTAATTCTCCGCCACTGGCAACTTTTCGGATGGTTTCAAAACGGTTGCTCTTATTGGCATCAAATAAAAAATCTATCTGGTCTTTTCCTGAATTGGAAAGCGGTGCATTTTTCAGCTCTACTTTCAATTGTGCATTAGGCATGCCTACCTGACCGAGTAGCTGATTGACCTTTACTTCCAATGGTGTTGATTGCAGGTGTCGGGCAACAGAAATTTTATCAGCCAATATATTGGCTTCAGAAAATAATCGGGCAAGCTCTTTTTCTTTAGTGGCAATACTGTCATCCATATTTAAAACAGCCTGCAGTTTTTCTTCCAGGCCTTTTTGAATCTCTAATAATTGATGGGTAGTTTGTACCCCATGTTTTTTGATCAGTTTATAACCATCCATTAATCGCTGGTTAATCCATTCAATTCTTTTCTCATCATAATTCACAGAATCGTTGATGCGCTCTATCTCTTCAGAAATATCCTGCAACTCTATCTGCGAACTTTGCAACCTTCCAATCACTTCCAACAGATCAGGATGATAAGTGGCATATCCCTGCATTTGATTAACCAATTGTTTTAATAACTGTACAACCGGTAACTCACTTTCTTTCAGGTCGAAATATACTTTGGATAATGTTGTTTTGATGCCTTCAGCGTTACTGAGTAATTTCAATTCCTTGTCAAGCTCTTCCAGTTCATTTTCTTTTAATCCAAGTTCAGATAACTCATTAAATAAAAACTGGTGATAGTCCAATTCTTTATTGAAAGCAGTTTTTTGTTCCTGTAATTGTGTAAGTTCTTTTCCTGCTGACTGCCATTGGTGAAAAATTTTCCGGTAAGCAGCGAGTTGGTTTTCTGTTCCCGCCAAAGCATCCATTACTTCACGTTGAAAATCTGTATCACCTAATTCCAACGTATCAAACTGCTGGTGAAGATCAACCAGTAAAGAGGCGAGTGCTTTCATCTGCTGTAAAGTGGCCGGTGTATCATTTATGAATGCCCTTGATTTTCCATTAGCTGCGATCTCTCTTCTTAGTACCAGTTCTTCTTCAACATCAAGATCATTCTCCTGTAAAAAATTAAGTACAGCAGCTTTTCCATCAATTGTAAAATAACCTTCAATAAAACATTTTTTCTGCGTGTTTACTAATACTGAACTATCGGCCCTTTCACCAAGAATTAAACTGAGAGCACCCATTAAAATACTCTTACCCGCCCCGGTTTCTCCGGTAATGATATTAAGCTGCGATGAAAAATCAATCACAATCTCATCAATGATGGCATAGTTCTGTATGAATAGCTTTTTGAGCATGGTGTTTTTTTTTCGTGAGTGGTGAGACGTCAGTCGTGAGTTTTGTTT
>CANBSW010000111.1 GCA_947372235.1 Chitinophagaceae bacterium
TGCCATTGGGTGGTCCTAATTTGACCTTGGGACAAATTGATTTTATTAAACAGTGGATAATCAAAGGCGCACCCAGAACAGGAAGTGTTGTTGATGAAGCGGTACTGGTAAATACAGCTGTATGCGGACAAGTATTTGTACCCATGCAGGCACCCGCCCCTGCCGATGGCTTTCAGTTAGCGATCAATTTGTTTACAGTAAGTCCGAATACAGAACGCGAAGTATTTGTAAGTAGAAACACGCCTAATACCTCCACTGTTTATGTAAATAAATTTATTATGCAGGGCCGGCCCAACAGTCATCATTTTGTTTTGTATGGCTTTCAAAATACAACTTCGCTACCGCCGGTAAATACAGTGAGGGATTTGTATAATGCAGACGCGAGTATTAATGTTACCACCTTTGCACAAATGCAAAACCATATTTTTCTCGGCGGGGGTACCGATGTAAATATTACCTATACTTTTCCTGCCGGAGTTGCTTTAAAAATTCCCCCTGCAACACCGCTTGATCTAAATGCACATTATTTTAATAAGCAAACCACCAGCCTTGCAGGTGAGAACTATATAAACATGTATACAGTGCCTCAGGCAAATGTTGTAAATGAAGCGCAGTCGATAAACTTTGCCAACTATAATTTTTCCATACCGGCTAACACCCGCAAAACGATCACAACTGATTTTACGTTTTCCAAAGCAGTAACCGTTATTACGCTTACTTCCCACTTTCATAAAATGGGTGAGAAATTTCAAATAAAGATCCTGGGCGGAACCCGTAACGGAGAAGTTGTTTACGAAAATACAGATTGGGAGCATCCGTTGGTACTAAACCTTTCTACACCCATACTACTGAAAGCCGGCGAAGGACTAACAAGTGTGGTAACCTATAATAATACCACTGCAAAAACAATCAATTTCGGGTTAACCAGCGAGGATGAAATGAATATCATTTTTGGATATTATTATTAAGGAGCGTATCTGTTCCTTGTATTCTTTCGCTGCACGCTCTTCATAAACGAATCATAAAAAATACCCTGATAATATATAGCACCGCAACTTCCCGGCGGGAAAACACAAAATCCCATTTCCCCTTTAATGATTATAATAGTTCATCAAACAGATCTATTGACACAATTAAGGGACTATAACAGTTTTAAATCAAATGGAAACAACTATTGTCTGGTTCCGGCTATATTTTTAGGTCTGTAACCTGAAATGGAAGTAATGTCAATCCTTTCAGATGTTCTATTTATTTTTTTTAAGCCCGTTTCCGTTGATAGGATATCATCCGGATTTGGTATTTCTTCGCCATCTATGTACACAGGAATATTTTTATACTCAATATCTAAATTGTTTTTGGCCAATAGCTTGGAAAGAGTAAGTAATTCAACCCCTTTTTTAAGCGTTATATACGTTACCACATCTTCTTTTATTGAACCTAAACTTTTTGATGCTTCTGCCTTAGAAGGCAAATCTATATGCGCTACTTCATTTGCATTTATAAAAAGATGATTGGTCCTTATATTATTTTTCTCAGATTTAATGATAAATAAAACAGTATTAGGTTTATTATTTTCGTTTTGAGCATGAGCAAAGGAAAGACCCGATAAAGTGGCTATAAAAAACATTGATAGTTTCATATGTAATGTTTTATTTTTTGCTTGTTATTTCAACAAAATCTGAAATTCACTGTAGGCTGCAAGTCGCCAATGCACCAATGCACAGTTTCCCGTTTCTACCTAATTACTAAACGTTCAGAAACAACATCATTTCCCCGCAATCAAAATACTAAACGGCACTTTCTTGGTAGGCAAGCACTTTCCATCCTTATCATTACAAACCACATAAGTAACCATCCCTTTCACTGTTGTATTTACAGGCGAGCGCAAATTTAATTTTTGTACAAAATCAACCTGGTTATAATAATAGTTAAGGGTTAGTTTCAGGTTTTGGTCATTTTCTTTTTTTAGGGTTCCAGATTCAATTATTTTTCCTTCCGGTTTTATAATGGGGTTAGGTGTAAAACTGATCAGGGTATTCATCAGCTTTTCACCCGCATCCTGCGCATACAAATGCCAGAAAGGATCTATCCTTGCTTTGATATGCAGTTCATAAACTTTAGGTCCCAGTTTTTTTGCTTCAAAGGTCCAGTTAACCGGGTTCTCAAGCGTTGTATGGGCAGATGCACAAATCAAGATCAATAAAGAAAAAAATAAGATCGATTTTTTCATGAGTGTATGCTTTCGATACCCTAAATGTATTTCTTTCTGCTCATTAAATTTCCCGGCGCGTACCCCAATAAATAATGATGTTACCGCTTATCAAAACAAACCAGCAATACAATCTGCTTACCCAACGAAAGGTTTATATTTAATGTATTGTGCTAATATTATAACCAAGTTTTAATAAATAAACTCTGCGATTTCTCTGCATCTCTTGTTCTCTGCGGTGAAAAGAGCTGTTTGTTTAAAGAGAGTTGGCTAATATTCCGATTTTTTTTTCACATAGGAGCCGCAGAGTAGCAGAGTATTCGCAGAGAACTGATGTATCTCAATAGAACAACAAGTTTATATTTAATACACCATGACAAACACCAACACCCAAACCTCCCCTCAATTGTATGCCCGTATTGGAGGCATTGCCTATCTCTTCATCATTATTGCCGGCGCATTTGGTGAATTGTTTATCAGGGGAAAAATAATGGTATCCGGTAACCCGGCAGCAACGGCGGCCAATATTGCAGCATCTCCTTTGTTATGGCGTATAGGTATCACCGGCGATCTGTTAATGCATGTTTGCGATCTGATCGTTGCTGTGGTGTATTATAAATTATTAAAGCCCATCAACAAAGATCTCGCCTTATTGGCCATATTATTTGGTATGATTCAAACCGCAGTTCTGGTAGCCAATAAAATGAATTTGGTAATGCCGCTATTGCTGGAGAATACAGATTACCTGAAAGCGTTTACCACCGATCAGTTGCAGGCATGGTCTTATCTTTCTATCAGGGCACACAATTATGGCTTTGGTATTGGATTGATCTTTTTTGGTTTTGAATGTTTGATCGATGGTTACCTGATCATCCGTTCAGGGTATCTTCCAAAAATCCTTGGAATATTGATACAGCTGGCAGGGGTTTGTTATCTTGTCAACAGTTTTGTAATGATCCTTTCACCTTCCTTGTTTAGTAAAATGTCTATGGCTATATTACTACCGCCATTTGTAGGAGAACTATCTATTTGTTTATGGTTGATCTTTAAAGGGGTTAATCTGGTTAAATGGAAAGAGCGGGTTGAACCGGGTTATTAAATTTTATGAAAGGATACGAGATAATAAGGAAGATGCATACAGGATCAATTGTACTTTAGATCATAACAAAATAAATAACTGCTAACATTATTCTTCCCAATCACATACTATGACCCACAAACAAAACACTGATACAAATAATCCCCCAACCATTCAAACCTCCATAGCACCCTGGTTATCTGTGCGAAATGGTGTATTGGCTGTGGCATTTTACAAAATCGCATTTGGTGCTATTGAAAGCTATCGGTTGGAAACACCCGATGGTGGGCTGGTAGTAAAATTATCCATTGATGGAGCGGCGTTTTGGATCAGTAGCGAAATGGATGGTAATGATAAAACAACTGCTGAATCAGTAGGAGGCGAAACTGTGCGGATCATCCTTACTGTTGCAAGCCCTGATCTGTTTTTTGCACAAGCTTTGGCAGCCGGCGCCACAGAAATATTTCCGGTAGGAGAGGACTATGGCTGGAGATTGGGACGGCTTGCAGATCCATTTGGACTTCATTGGGAAATCGGGCATCCGCTTGTTACAGAGTGAGATTTTTTTATTAATCAATTACTTTTAAAGCCTGATTAATTTTACCTGCAAATGATAGGACATGAATAAACTGATTTTACATATTTCGTTTTGCATGTATTCAGTTACACTAATGGCCCAGCAACCTGTGCCCGTTAAGCCCAGAATACTCATCAGTACAGATATTGGCGGAACCGATCCTGATGATAACCAATCAATGGCTCATTTGCTCATGTATAGTGACCGATTTAATATAGAAGGCCTTATTTCATCGCCTTCATATGGAAACGGGAACAAAGAAGAAATTTTACGGATGATTGGCCTCTATGAAAAAGATTTACCAAAATTAGAAAAACATAAAAAAGGGTTTCTCTCACCCGATTATTTACGATCAATCACCAAACAAGGGAAACATGGTGCTGCACCTTATATAGGCTACACAAATGCTACCGAAGGATCAAACTGGATCATCAAATGTGCCAAAAAGAAAAGCGCACAACCACTATGGATATTAGGGTGGGGCGGATTGGAAGATCTGGCACAGGCATTACACGATGCACCGGAAATTCAAAAAAATATACGGATATACTGGATCGGTGGTCCTAATAAAAAATGGAGTGCAAACAGTTATGCTTATATAGCAGCTAACTTCCCCAAACTTTGGTTTATAGAAGTTAATTCATCCTATTATGGTTTCTTTTCAAACAACACTTCCTTAGACAGTGTAAACACTACTGATTACTATAACCGGTATATGTCATCAGCAGGCTATTTAGGAAAAGATTTTAAAAATTATTACAACGGCAATATTAAAATGGGTGATACGCCTTCTCTTTTATATATGATGGATGGTGATCCCAATAACCCTATGCGCGAAAGTTGGGGTGGTAGTTTTGAGAAAACTACTCATAGTTCACGAATCATATTTGATCGTATAACCGGCATTACTGATACGGTTGCGTTTAGCGCTGTTGTTGAATTCCATATAAAAGGCCCTGAAATAAACATACCGGCAGATTCGGCTTGTTTCTGGATGGAAACTTTTTATAAGAATGCAGTACAAAAATGGCCTGGCTATTATTTTGGCAACGGGCAGTATGCGGTTAGGTATTCTCCCAAACAAGCCGAGGTTTTGAGTTATCGTTTTATTTCCGGTATTCCGGGCTTTGCTATCCGGGAAGGAAAATTAGTAGTAGATAATACATGGCCTGGAAAGCAACACAGAACTGATTATATATTGGGGAATACCTGGTATACAGATAAATCTGATCCGGCTTTATACGATGGAAAAATACAGGGTGGAAAAACAACCGCAAAATGGAGAAGCGATATATTAATGGATTGGGCAAAGCGCTGGAGCTGGCTTAGATAATAATTCTTAGCGGCAATTAAAATAGTTCAACCACAATATTCAAATAACAAATAAATGTCAACAAACACATTTAAGATAACCATACACATGGTTTCCAGTCTTGATGGCAGGATTGCCAAAAAAGACAATAGCATTTCCTGGTTTGAGACAACAAGCAATTATGAAAAAGGTGTATCCGGACAAGACCCGGTAGAATTTCTCAAAACAATCGATTGTTATGTAATGGGAGCGCATACATACGAACATGCACTGGAACTTTCAAAATCCTATGGCTGGGCCTATGGAGATACGCCAACCATTGTAGTAACCAGTAGAAACCTGCCCGTAGAAAGACAAAATGTTGAATTGTATACTGGCGATCTACGCAAACTAGTGAATGAAAAACTAAGACCCGCCTACAAGAATATTTGGCTGGTTGGCGGTGCAACCCTTGCCAGAGATTTTATTCATTTACAATTAGTGGATGAAATACGAATGTCCATTTTGCCAATCATATTGGGTGAAGGAAAATTATTCTTTGAGCAGATTGTACAGGAACAAACTTTACAATTAAAAGAGGTAACAGCCTACAAAAATGGTATGGTAGAATTGTGTTATGCAGTTTCGAAAAAAAATATTGATTGACGGAATGCCACTGTTAATCTGCAACACTTTTTAAGAGACAGTCAAAATGAACAACAATTAAAATAATAGAAAAAAACTGCGCCCTTGCTTCTTTGCGTGCAAAATCTATTTACACATCATCGAATTCCCCTTAACAAAATAACTTCTGTAATTCTTCGACCCCTTATCCATACATCCCTCCAGGTTCAACAGTTTTACATTTCTAAAATCAACAGGCTGCCCCTCACTTTGCAAAGCAATAAAACCACGGTCTAATAATTTACCATCAATCTTTTGAGCAGGGTCATACCTGTTTACTACACCACCACCTATTTGTGGTTTTGAATATTGCAATACCGTATCTCCATTAATAATATGCGTGATTAACGAATCGCCAAGTACGATCAGTTCCCCTTTTATCCAACCGTCACCTGGTAAATAGGTTTTTGAACTGGAGTTGATACAATGTCTGGTATCCAATACTCCCTTGTAAACAATATTGGTTCCCGGAGAACACATATTACCGGTGGGCCGGGGTTGCCCGTCATCCAGTCCTGCCAGTAATTGCATTTCGATCGATATGGGCCAGTCCTGTTCCTTGGGCATGGTGCGCGGATCCTGCGAATGAAACATCACACCGCTGTTACGATTAGTATAGGATGGCGCATCCTTTCTCCATTCACCCGTAAAGCGGTATTCAAATTTTAAATGATAATAGGAGAAGGGTTGTTTAAAATACAAATGCCCGAACTGTTCATTAAAGGTTTCATATTGATCATAACGTACTTTAATGATACCATCTTCTACCCGAAAAGTATTGCCATAATTTTCACCGGTTTCATGATGTTGTATTTTAACGATCCAGTCTTTTATATCCTTACCATTGAACAATGAAATCCAGTCTTCTTTTGCGGTTTTATTTTCAGGAAATTTATTGGTGCCGCCACACAAAAAAAAGAATAGAAGCAGGAGTAATATGATCTGTTGGAAGCGCAAATTAAATGGCTGCATATCAGTGATTTTATAGAAACTAATGTTGAGAAACAGATTTCATCGACTTACCCCAAAACATCCTGTTTTATACTGTTTCAAATATACAATAGATTACTTATATTTAATAGCGAATCCAAATGCAAAGATCTCTTACTTAATTCAAATAATTCAACCAATGGCAATTTCAAAATTTGCAGTACTATCAATCTTTGTTTGTTTAACTGTGTTTGTAACAAAGTATTCAATAGCTCAGAATGCAAATGCCAAAACCGTAAAATCATCCGTCGCATCCTATGAGAAATATATAGATGATAAGATGGATGCACACTTAAAAGAATTTATTGAGTTAGTATCAATTCCCAGTATCTCATCCATTCCGTCGAACAAACCTGACGTTGCAAAAGCCGGCGCCTGGATAGTGAACAAATTAAAAGCGATTGGTATGACTACTGTGCAACTCATTGCCAATGAGGGAAACCCTGTGGTGTATGGCAGTTGGAACAAAGCACCTGGCAAACCAACCGTTTTAATTTATGGACATTACGATGTACAGCCCGTAAAAGAATCTGAATGGGAGTACCCCCCATTTGCTCCGGTTGTAAAGGATGGAAAAGTATTTGGTCGTGGTGCAAGTGATGATAAAAGTGGAGTTATGACAAGTATCTGGGCAATGGAAGCCATGTTGAATAAAGACGGAAAACTTCCTGTGAATGTAAAATTTATGTTTGAGGGGAATGAAGAAGTGGGTAGCCCATATTTCAAAAATTTTCTCGAAAAAAACAAAGAACTGCTGAAAGCAGATTTTGCATTGAATGCAGATGGTGTACAATATGATGAAAACACACCTTCTATAACCGTAAGTTTACGCGGATCTGTGCAATTGGAATTTAGCATCAAGACTGCCAATACTGATGCACATTCTGGTCAGTTTGGTGGTAAAACGCCTAATTCAGTTTTAATCATGTCTCAGATCATTGCTTCTTTATACGACAAGAAAGGTAATGTAGCGGTAGAGGGTTTCTATGATAAAGTATTACCCATCACTGATGCACAAAAAGCGATGATCAAAAAAATACCATACGACCCTGCTACCGATATGAAAATTTTAGGAACCACTGCCGAAACAGGTGATCCTGCTTATTCACCCCTTGAAAGGGTCTGGTATCGTCCTACATTGGAAGTGGTAGGGATGCAGGGCGGTTATACTGCAGCAGAGGGACACTCAAATATTATTCCCGGGAATGCCATGGCAAGAATTACCTGCCGCCTGGTAAACAATCAGAATGGTAAAGAAATCGTAGACCTGATGGTGAAACATATCAATAAAAACTGCCCTGCAGGTGCTACAATTACCTATAAGTTCGGTAATGGCTATGCAAGCCCGATAGTATTTCCGACAGATACAAAAGAATATCGTTACCTCTCAGAAGTTTTAACACAGGTATACGGCAAACAGCCATACCAAACTGCAACTGGCTTCACTGTTGGGGCTTTGTTATCAGTTAAAGAGGTATTAGGCTTATACGCTTATCCTTTGGGGGTTGAACTAAGCGATGAAAAATGGCATGCAGCGAATGAATTTTTAAGGGTATCCAGCATTCGCAGAGGTCAATTGATGTACTGTAAATATTGGGAACATCTGGCTGATGAAGAAAGTAAATTGAAAAAATAAAGAAGGGTAGACAGATGGTTTAAGACTAAACAAAAATGCAATTACAAAATCAATACATTTTGCAATTTTTAGAAAAATTATTTACTCAGCACAAAAATATTTTATGATCACAGCCTACATCAGTTTTAACGGAAATACAGAAGCCGCTTTTGATTTTTACAAAATCGCTTTTGGAGGGAGTATTACAAATCTGCAACGTTTTGGCGATGCACCCAATGGAAGCCAGATGCCTGAAACCGAAAGAAATAAAATCATGCATATCGCCCTGGAAGCACCTGATGGAATTAAACTGATGGGCAACGATTTTATTGATTTTACGGGTCAGCCTTTTACTGCCGGAAACAATTTCTCATTATCCATCCACCCCGATAGCGAAGCAGCGGCAGACACTTATTTTAACAGCCTCTCTGTTGGTGGTGCAGTGATCGTTCCAATGAGTAAAGCTCCCTGGGGCGATTATTTTGGAATGTTTATAGATCAATTCGGTATTAAATGGATGATCAACCACCGGAAAGTATAATATACCTAACAGTGTAATGCATTCTATGATAGTATATTGTGTAATTAAATCGGTTAAAACAATCCTTAACTCTCCGCGAAAACGCTGCATCTCATGTTCTCTGCGGTGAATAGCATTCCGAATAATAGCAATCAAGTTTCTGTTCGTTTTTTTTCACCGTAGAGAACATGAGATGCAGCGTTTCTGCAGAGATTTTAATACCACAACGCGTTGGTTAATTAGTCTAAAAGACGAATGTTAACTAAATTCATTCTATTCAAATATTGCTTATGTCTCCAATCTCGAAATTCAGAAATGCTTTCCTGTTCTTTTATTTCATCAGTTCCTGTATATCGGCTCAGGTATTGCCGGATTCAACCATCAAAAAAATTGATCAGTTATTTGATAAATGGCCCGGAAACAATGGCCCGGGTTATACCATCGGTATTGTGCGCAACGATTCATTGATTTATGCCAAAGGATACGGAATGGCCAATCTGGAATACGCTATTCCCAACAAACCAGAAACCATTTATCATATGGCGTCTGTTTCCAAACAGTTTACGGCTTACTGCATTATGCTGTTGGAAGAACAGGGCAAACTGAAACTGGATGATGATATCAGAAAATACCTTCCCTGGTTTCCTGATTTACAAAAGAAAATTACCATTCTCCATTTGTTGAATCATACCAGCGGCATACGCGACCAATGGGATCTGGTTGTTATGTCGGGCACAAGAATGGATGATGTGATTACGCAGGATCAGATCATTCAATTATTAACCAGACAACAGGCGCTCAATTTTGAACCCGGTGCAGAATACAGTTACTCTAACAGCAATTTTTCGATGCTGGCAGAAATTGTAAAGGCTGTTTCCGGTAAATCCTTTCGTCAGTTTGTGGATGATAATATTTTCAAACCTTTAGGAATGAAGAATTCGCATATTCATGATGATCATACAGAAGTGGTTGCCAATCGTGCCTACTCATACAGGCCTCTGGATAATGTAAAGTTTGCCAACAGTGTTCTCAATTATGCCAATGCCGGTGCCACAAGCCTGTTTACCAATATACCAGATATGGCCAAATGGGTAATCAATTTTTATAACACGAAAGTGGGAGATGCAACAACACTTAAAAAACTCACTACAAATGGTATTCTCAACAATGGTTCAAAAATATCGTATGCAGCCGGAATAGTGGCTGATGAATACAACGGCAAAAAAAGGTTCTCACACAATGGTGCAGATGCAGGTTTCAGAACCGCTGTCAGTATTTTTCCTGATGAAAAACTCGGGTTTATTGTTTTCAGTAACCTGTCTAATGCCAACCCTTCTGCAAGGGCCGGCGAAATAACGGATCTGTTTATTAAACCTTTGCCGAAGACATCGGCGGTGGCCCCAACAAAATTAGACAGCAGCCTTAGTAAAATCACCGATACAAATTCTGTAAAGAAGTATATGGGAAATTATATTTCGGATGATGCAGCCCGGTTCAGTTACAAATTAAACGGCCAGCAAATGTATTGGACATCTGCAACAGGCAATTATCTCCTGGCAAAAACACAAAACGATACTATGGCATTGCTAGCCAATCCTGAAGTAAAATTTCTGTTTAGCACCGACGCATCAAAAGACACTATTGTTGATCAATACTGGCCGGGCAACCATCGTAAACTGGCGAAATTTAATTTACCAACTACAGACCCTGTTCTTTTAGACAAAGAACTCAAAGAATACACCGGCACCTATTACAGCCCCGAACTGGATACCAAATTCTACTGGACATTAGAGAAGCATAAACTAAAAGTAACCAACAAGAAAAACATCAATGTATTATTGGACTACATCCAGAAAGACCAGTTTTCTTCAGGTAATTATTTCATTGGGTTTAAAAGAAACAGTAATAATCAAATGGCAGGTTATGAGATCAGTACAGGGAGGGTGAGGCATCTTGTTTTTGATAAGTTGGGGTTGTGAAATTGAGAAATTAAATCCCAAAGCGTCATTGCTGTAAAGGAACTACCGTGTCCGCCGAAGCCTTAGCGTAGGTGGGGGCAATCTGTGTCAAGCATTATAGTGACTTAATAAATTATATGATAGTACCAACTGATTTGGGAGGCTTTACGCATTATTTGGATGGTAGATTACGTATATTTAAGTGCTAACTGTAAGCATATTGAACCCTTCGAAAAATATATATTTTTGGACATTTGTAGTTTCAATGGCTCTTTTTGCATTGGGACAATTTTTATTTGTCAAGGCGTTTATTTTTTTTGAACCGCACATCGATGGTGTTTTGTTTAAAATAACAGAACATAATGGAATACTAAAAACTTCGATATTATTTTCATTATCACTTGCCCTTATTCCTATTCTAATAGTTTTGTCATGGCGTCTTGCTCACATCGCTTCAGTAAATAAACAAATTGCTTCTGCATTAATGATTTTAATTTTTATTGCTATTGGCATATTTGCAAGACACCAACAAGTTAAAATTTATTTTACCACTGTTGTTAAACCTGCCTTATTGACTAAAGACAGAACGAGCATTATCTACCCAATAGATCCTGTGAATTTTGTTTACTATATTTTTACAGGACTTTTTATTGGATGTGTTTTCTCCTATATTTTATTTAAGAAGAAATCCAAAATATAATAATCTTCACAACTTTGATTATATCGAGCTGTATCGATGCCAATAACAAAACAATGAACTCCCAAACCACAACACACACTGAAACAAAACCCCACAACACAAGTGGCTATGCTTCAGTGAATGGATTGAAAATGTATTACGAAATTCACGGAACAGGCATGCCACTGGTATTGATTCATGGCGGCGGTTCAACCCTTCAAACCACTTTCGGGCGGGTGTTGCATGAGTTTGCAAAAACGAATAAGGTAATTGCCGTTGAAATGCAGGCACACGGTCATACCGCAGATATTGACAGGCCTCTAAGTTTTCAACAGGATGCAGATGATATTGCAGCTTTGTTAAAATACCTAAACATAAACAAAGCCAACGTTTTCGGTTTCAGTAACGGCGCAAGCACTACACTTGAATTCGCCATCCGCCATCCTGAAATGACGAACAAAATAATTGTTGCGTCTACTTTCTACAAAAAAGCAGGAGCCCCGGATTGGTTTTGGAGTATGATGTCCAAACCAACTTTTGAAGGAATGCCACAACCCCTCAAAGACGAGTACTTAAAAATCAATCCCGACACAAAGGCACTTCACAGAATGTATGAAAGAGATGTGGCAAGAATGCAATCCTTCCCCGATATTTCAGAAGAGCAGATGAAATCAATTAAAGCCCCGGCATTTATTATCATGGGCGACAGGGATGTTGTAACCCCGGAACATGGTGCTGAAATGCACCGCTTATTGGCAAATTCAAGACTAGCCATTTTTCCAGGCGGGCATGGAGATTATATCGGAGAGTTAACTACACCGCAGGACAGTGTGCTGATTGCGGCAACGGTTTCGTTGATTAATAAATTTTTGAGCGAACCAATAGCGAAATAAGTTTTTTAAATAAGTTTCCCCCGAAAATTTTATAATAGACCCCTTGCTGACTCCTGTAATTTTCAATCTCTGGCAATCAAATTTTTAGTATATACTATTTGTATATACCTTTGAACAAACAATAAACATGAAAACTCTTTCCCTAAAACTTGATGATAAAATATTTGATGAAGCGGAAGAAATCACTTCTCAATTAAAACTGGCCAGAAATCGTTATATCAACGAAGCGGTAAGTATTTATAATCTTTTCAATAAAAGACAATTGCTCAAGAAAAAAATAGCAAAAGAATCTAAACTCACCGCAAAAGATTCCATGAGTATTTTGCATGAATTTGAAAAGCTGGTAGATGAAAATTAAACAGTTTGATATTTGGCTGGCAGATCTCAATCCCAGCCGTGGCACTGAACCCGGAAAAACCCGCCCTGTTGTAATCGTCCAAACGGATTTGTTGAATGATACTCATTTGTCAACTATTGTTTGTCAGGTAACTTCTAATGTGCAACCGGAAATGGAATTGTTGCGGGTTCATCTCAGAAAAAAACAGCTTGATCAACTGAGTGATATTTTGGTAGATCAAATCAGAGCCATTGACAATAAAAGGTTGTTGCAGAAAATTGGCAGGCTTACTCCGGGGCAAATTGAAACATTAAAGCAGAATATCTCAATTATATTAGATCTGTAATAAAATGAGGAGTTCCATAATTTTCCATTTCAAATAAAGCCCAAACTACCCTAATCATTCATCATTCCTTGCTCGACATTCATAATTTTCCTTATTTGAAGCGATAAAACGGCCTAAAATCCCTCAATTCCTCCCAAAAAAGCCCCAAATTCCTTCCCTATATCCCCCCAGAATCCTACCTTTGCTGCCCCGAAATAAAACCGTCGGGTATTTTATGAATCTTATTAACAAACAACTAAACGCAGATGCACAGGAGAACGCCGCGGCTGATTCAGCACCGGAAGTTACTACTGCGACAACAAATGCACCTGTAGCTGAAGCTGCCCCTGTTGCAGAAGCTGTAGAAACAGCCGCACACGCAGCACCAGCACCTGAGCCGGTTATTGAAACCGCTCACGATGATTTTGATTGGAGCATCGACAAACGTAATGTGAGTCATTATGCCGAAACCGAAAGAATGAAATACGATAAAGTGTATGATGACACTTTCGTACAGATCAATGATGGCGAGATCGTTAGAGGCGGTGTGGTTGCTTTAACTAAAACAGATGTAGTTGTAAACATCGGTTTTAAAAGTGACGGACTGGTTTCTCTGAACGAATTCCGCGATGTACCGGGTCTGAAAATTGGTGATGAAGTAGAAGTAATGGTAGTAGAGAAAGAAGACCGTTTAGGTAATCTGCACCTCAGCCGTAAATCTGCCCGTATTTTCCGTGCCTGGGAAAGAATCGTTGAGGTTCATAAAACAGGTGAGGTTATTACCGGAACTGTTACCAGCAAAACAAAAGGTGGCTTGATCGTTGACGTTTTTGGAATGGAAACATTCTTACCGGGTTCTCAGATCGACGTGAAACCTGTAACTGATTACGATCAGTTTGTAGGTAAAACAATGGAGTTTAAAGTGGTTAAGATTAACGAGACCATCAAAAATGCCGTTGTATCTCACAAAGCCCTGATCGAAAGTGATATCGAAGCACAACGTGCAGAGATCATGAGCAAACTCGAAAAAGGACAGGTATTGGAAGGTGTGGTGAAGAATATCACAGATTTCGGTGCTTTCATGGACTTAGGCGGTTTGGATGGTTTATTGTACATCACCGATATTTCATGGGGACGTATCTCTCACCCAAGCGAAGTGGTGAAGATGGACCAGAAATTACAAGTGGTGGTATTGGATTTCGACGACGACAAAAAACGTATCAGCTTAGGCCTGAAACAACTGACTCCGCATCCATGGGATGTGCTGCCTGAAGGTTTGGCAGAAGGATCTGTTGTAAAAGGTAAAGTGGTAAATATTGAAGATTACGGTGCATTCCTGGAAATTCAGCCTGGTGTTGAAGGTCTGGTACACGTATCTGAGATCACATGGGCCAACACTCCGATCAACGCGAAGGAATTCTTCAAATTGGGCGATGAGTACGAAGCGAAAGTGGTAACTCTCGATAAAGATGCACGTAAAATGAGCCTGAGCATCAAACAAATGAGCCAGGATCCATGGAACACCATCGAAACCAAATTCCCTGAACAAAGCAAGCACAAAGGTTTGGTGAAAAACATCACTCCTTATGGCGTATTTGTTGAACTGGAGCCAGGTATTGGTGGAATGATCCATATCAGCGATCTGAGCTGGTTAAAGCGTTTCAATCACCCAACTGATTATACCAAAGT
>CANBSW010000112.1 GCA_947372235.1 Chitinophagaceae bacterium
ACCATGCCGATGGCAATGGCATTGGCAAAATCGCGGAACTGTGCAACTGCTTATGTATTAAAGCAGTTGGATAATGGCGGCAATGAAGGTGCAAAGAGATTAATTACTTTCTTACGTAAATGCGATTTTAGTTCCAATATTCCTGCGTATCCGTCTATTGGCATCGGCGCAGTAGAAATGTCTTTGTATGAAATGATGCAGGGTTACAGCATGTTCCCTGGAAGAGGCTTTAATGCCAAACCCATGTATATAACCCGTATTGAAGACAGAAACGGAAATGTACTCGCAACATTTACCCCACACAGAAAAGAAGTGATCAGCGATGTTACGGCTTACTCCGTTATTAAAATGATGCAGGGTGTGGTAACATTTGGAACAGGTGCCGGTATCTGGAATTATGATATTCCCGGAGGAATGGAAATTGCCGGTAAAACAGGAACCACCAATGATAACAGTGATGCCTGGTTTATGGGATACACACCGCAACTGCTTGCCGGTGGCTGGGTGGGTTGTGATGACAGATTTATCCGTTTCAACACAGAAAGTAAAAATGGTGAAGGTGGCCGAGCCGCCATGCCGATCTGGGCTTATTTTATGGCCAAAGCCGCCGCCGATCCCAATTGTGGCATCGATTCCAAACTCACATTCATGAAACCGGATGCGATGAATGAAATTGATATCAATAATTTCAATACCAGCATACCCATATTAGGTGGCGAAGTTGAAGATGGCGGCACAGGTAGTTCAAAAGATTATGAAGTTCCAAAAGATATTAAGCCGGAAGATATTGGACCTGAGTCTGAAATAAAAGTTGCAGAACCTAAAACAGGCGATAAAACTCCTGCTTCAAAAGACCCTAAAAAACCAACTGATAAATCACAAACAACTCCTGCAGTTGTACCTGATAAGAAAGGAAAAAACCTTATGCCACCTGTTCCCATTAAAAAACCTGGTGGAGGGAGGTAGAAAAGTTGTAAGTGATAAGTCAGAAAATGTTCAAAATTGTTTTGTAAAAACAAACAAACTCCCTCTCCCTCCCAGGGAGAGGGCCGGGGTGAGGATAAAAACTCGGAGGACTACATTCAATTCTTAATAAAATATTCATTCAAAAAAACACAATGTCCACCATCACCAACGAATTCATGCAGCAAATGCTAACCCAATCAAAAGGTTATTCCATTGCCATTTTGAAAAAAGGACCAAATGATGATAGTCCGGAACGCCAGCAAATCGTTTGGGAACATGGCAGAAGAAATTTCGAATTGCGAGAATCAGGTATATTATCAATTGTTTGCCCGGTACTGAATGATGGTGAGATTCGTGGCATTGGCATATTTAACACCGGCACGGAAGAACTAAAAAAAATCATGGATGATGATCCCGGGGTACAAAAAGGGATTTTTGTGTATGAGATCCTGTCCTGCCGAAGTTTTCCGGGTGATAGCCTGCCCGCTTAATCCATTTTTCGTTTAGCATTTATATTCTTCAAGCAGTTGTGATTTAACGGCTTTTTTTTTATGGTGATATCTGCAATATCCGTTACTGAATGCTATATTACCCTATCTATTTTACATACTTTAACAGCTTTAACCACTTTAACCTCCAACATTTTTTTAACACTTCGGGCAACGCAGAAACCCGGTTATGCCTCTATATAACAAAGGGATTGGAAATAAAGAATAGATCCTGACTCACCAACTAAAATCAAAGTCATGAAGAAATATTTACTCAGTATAGTATGTATTTTAGGAACATTGGTAATGATGCAATCCTGTGTAAAAGAAGTTCAGCAAAGTGAGAAGATAAAAGAGATTACAATTGATACAACCATAACAGCAGGTTCAGATTATATTCTCAACCTTGCCCAGTATGGTGATGATAATTCAGTAGCGGCAATTCTGGAACCTGGTTCTAATTTTAGTGTCAGCCAGCTTGAAAATATTGATGATCTGTTTACTACCAGGTATCACTATTCGGCTGCTTTAAAAAATAAGGGAACGGATAAAATTACCCTGTCAATAAGTGAAGACCCAAAAAGTAGTAATGGCGCAAACAAAGACTCAACAATCATCTATATAAATTTTACCATCAAATAAAAACAATTCTTAATTACTAATTTCTAATTCTTAATTAAACATTGCTCCCCTACCCCAATTCAAATTCAGCGAAAGCTGGTGAAATAAATTACTTTGATAAAACCCGGTAGCATAACGGATATGCAGTTTCTTTAGAAGAATAGATGTACCGATAGAAAATCCGTTCAATCCACTAGTAACATTGTACGCATTCAGATCCTGACGGCGTTGAAAATTATAACCCGCTGTTAGTTCCAGTTTCTCATTCAGAAAGATCTGGGTTGATAAAATAATATGCGAGAATATTTTCTGTATCGTATTGTTGCTGTTATACCCATTCTCTCCTTCCGATGCACGAAAAGTTGTATCGTTATAATAAATATTGAATTTCTGTAAATGATGCAATGTCAGTGAAAATTGAAAAGGCGCATTCTCTAACCGCTTCGTAATTCCGGCCTGAATATCAAAAGGCAATTCTTCTTTTTGATTACTGCCGTCATACGTTTTCAATTGGGTACCCATATTCTTTGCCAGCACACTTACCTGCAATTGATTTACCGAATCATAATAAGCCACCCCTACATCAAAAGCCAAACCTGAAGAACGGTATTGGCCATAATTCGAGTTGATGTATTTCATGGTTAGCCCATACTGAAACCGCTCATGGTATTGCCTTGATGCCATCACTTGCACCACATAATCCACCGGGCGAAAATTACCCAATACCATTCCCGAAGCATCTGTTTGGGTAATATTTCCATAGTCAAAATAATTGGCCCCTATTGCAATATTGGTTTGAGAAGGTTCCAGATGCCAGGCCGTTGTTAAACTGTAATTGCGGATTCCTGCCAGAAAAGAATTGAAAGAAGTATTTAATTGCTGGTGCATCCCGTTTCGCAATAAAGCCGGATTATTAAAACTCATTCCAACATCATTACCAATGGTAGAAATATTAATCCCCCCTAAAGCAGATAGTTGGGCAGTATTCGGCTGAGACAAAAAATTGAACACAGCATTACCCCCCAACGTTTGCGCCGGTAATTTGCTGAGACAAAAAAAACTTATGAAAATTAAGTAACGATACATCCTCAGAATTCTTTGTAAATCTAAGGAAGAAAAGCTGCAAGCTGTTAGCCACAAGCTGCAAGCATAAAATATTTAGCTTGCAGCTTGTGGCTAACAGCCTGAAGCTAAACCAACGCCAGATCAATCACCTGCTGCATTGTTTTTACATAATGAAATTGAACACCTTTAATAAAATTGCTGTCTATCTCATTCACATCTTTCTCATTCTGCCAGCAAAGGATAATTTCTTTCAGGCCGGCTCTTTTGGCAGCCAGTATTTTTTCTTTGATCCCTCCAACGGGCAATACCTGTCCGCGAAGTGTGATTTCTCCTGTCATGGCTAGGAAAGGTTTTACTTTTCTGCCGGTGAATGCTGAAGTCAAAGAAGTAAGCATCGTAATCCCCGCACTCGGACCATCCTTCGGCACAGCACCTTCGGGTACATGTACATGGATATTTTTCTTAGCAAAATCTTCCGGATCAACCCCTAATTTTTTGGCATTGGCCTGCAGGTAACTTAAAGCGGTGGTAGCACTTTCTTTCATCACATTACCAAGGTTGCCCGTTAATTTCAAATCGCCCTTGCCATCACCCAATATTGTTTCTATAAAGAGTATGTCCCCACCAACATAGGTCCACGCAAGCCCAACAGCCACACCGGGCATATTGGCTGTTTTGTAGATCTCATTGCTATAACGCGATTGACCTAATATTTTTTCTACATCCTGTGCCGTTACTGTTGATTTCACTTTGTTCTTCATCGCCAGTTCCTTAGCCTGGTAACGCATAATAGAAGCTAACTGTCTGTCTAACTCCCTCACCCCACTTTCTCTGGTATGTTGTTCAATAATTTTTTCCAGCACTTTATCGTTGATCTTGAAATTCACTTTGCCCAAGCCATGCGCATCTTTCTGTTTTGGCAAGAGATGTCGTTTAGCGATCTCTACTTTTTCTTCTACCGCATACCCACTCAGGTCAATAATTTCCAAACGGTCGCGAAGTGCCGGCTGAATATTCTGCAGATTATTTGCTGTCGCGATGAACAGCACTTTGCTCAGGTCGTATTCCAGTTCCAGATAATTATCATAGAAAGTATGGTTCTGCTCAGGATCCAACACTTCCAGCAAAGCAGAAGAAGGATCGCCACGAAAATCACTGCCAATTTTATCTATCTCATCCAGTATCATTACCGGGTTAGACGATTTGCATTTGCGAATATTCTGAACAATCCTGCCCGGCATCGCTCCAATATAGGTTTTGCGATGGCCGCGGATCTCACTCTCATCATGCAATCCCCCCAAACTAACCCTTACATATTTTCTTCCGATGGCATGAGCGATAGAACGTCCCAAAGAAGTTTTACCAATGCCGGGAGGTCCGAGAAAACACAGGATCGGACTGCGCATATCTCCTTTCAGTTTTAAAACTGCCAGGTATTCCAGTATTCTGCTTTTGATCTTACCCATACCATAATGGTCTGTATCTAATACCTTTTTGGCATTTTTAAGGTCATAATTATCAGCTGTATAATCTAACCAGGGTAAATCCAACATCAGATCCAGGTGATTATATACCACAGAATAGTCCGGTGTAGTAGGATGCATCCTTTCCAGTTTCTCCACCCCGCTTTTGAACAGATTTTTTGCAGATTCGGGCCATTTTTTTGCCTCTGCCTTCTTTTTCATCTCTGCTATCTCACGTTCGTTGGTATCGCCGCCGAGTTCATCTTTGATACTTTTTAGCTGTTGCTGTAAAAAGTAATCACGTTGTTGTTTGTCGATCTCAGTCCTGGTTTTATTGGTAACCTTATCCTTTAATTCAGCAAACTGAAGTTCTCTCTGTAAGATCTGGATTAATCTTTCGGCTCTTTTATGCACATCATTAATTTCCAGCAATGATTGTTTTTCGGTGAGTTCACTGTTCAGGTTGCTGCTCACAAAATTGATCAGGAAAGAAGGGTTCTCAATATTTTTCAGGATAATAGATGCTTCGGTTGGCAGATTGGGTGATAGCTGAATAATCTGTGAAGCCAGATCCTTGATACTGCTTACAATGGCATCGAAATTTTCGTTTGAAGGAATTTCATCATCCGGAAGTTGTTTGATGGAAGCTTTGAAATAAGGGTCATCACTTGTCATTTCCATTAATTCAAACCTCTTTTTGCCCTGAATAATGATGGTCGTTCCCCCATCCGGCATCTTGATCAACTTTACAATTCTGGCAACGGTCCCTATTTTACAAAGGTCTTTGGGCTCAGGTTCTTCAATATTGGCATCTTTCTGTGCCAAAACACCGATCAGTTTGTCTAATTTATAGGCATCATTTACTGCCTTGATGCTCTTATCCCTTCCAACTGTAATTGGCAAAACCACACCGGGAAACAAAACTGTATTACGTAAGGGTAAAACAGGAAGGGAATCGGGGATCACAATATTCTTATCCTGCTCACTATCATTTTCACTGATCGGAATGATCGGCATAAAATCAGTATCCTCTTCAGAACGGAAATATAATTTTTCTTTCAACATAATTTTTGGGTCAAAATGTCACAAAGCCCTCAAAGCTTTTTCACAAAATAAGTGTGTGAAATTAAGTCAATATTGATGCCATTGCCCCCTTTTTGTAAAATTTGGTACAAACTGGCACAAAAAAAATCCTCCCGGTAAAACCGGGAGGAAGCTTCTTGCAAGAAGTAATATAAAGTAACGAGGTACTTAAATTATTTCTTAGTTGTATCCATTTTAGCTTTAGCAGTGTCCATTGCTGCTTTAGCAGTGTCCATAGCAGCTTTAGCAGTGTCTGTTGCAGCTTTTGCACCGCTGTCAGCAGATGCAGCTTTGTTTTCACCTGAGTTACATGAAGCCATGAAGCCGGCAACAGCTAAGATTGCGAATACTTTTTTCATTTGTACTTGTTTTTGAGTTATAAGTTCGCGCAAAGATAGCCGTCTAATTGAATTTAGCAAACTTTAACGAAGATTTTTTATTTCTTTCGGAAATATATCCTTACGGGAACTCCCTTAAAATTAAACTTTGTTCTCAATTGATTCTCCAGATAATTGCGGTATGGCATCTTGATATCATCAGGATAATTGGTAAAAAAGGCAAAAGACGGAACCGCAGTTGGCAACTGAGTCACATATTTAATTTTTATACTATTACCTCTAACTACCGGTGCATGGTAAGCTGCAACTGCTTTCAACATCACTTCATTAAGCTGTGAGGTTGGCACTTTGCGGTGTCTGTTCTCATACACTTCCAATGAAGCTTCTATGGCTTTGAAGATCCTGGTTTTTTCAAGCACAGAGATGAAAAGAATAGGTACATCTGTAAAGGGAGCCAGTTTTTCTTTTAATCTTTTTTCATAATCACGAGCTGTATTCGTCTCTTTTTCAACAAGATCCCATTTATTTACAAGTACTACAACACCTTTTCCTTTGCGAACAGCCAGGCTAAAAATAGTGATGTCCTGGGCTGTGATCCCTTTGTCAGCATCCAGTACAATCATACAAACATCAGCATCATCAATGGCTTTAATGGCCCGGATAATGGAATAGAACTCAAGATCTTCTTTTTCCTTACTCTTCTTACGGATTCCTGCCGTATCGATAAGCATAAATTCCTTTTGAAAAAGATTGTAATAGGTATGGATGCTATCGCGGGTAGTACCTGAGATATCGCTTACAATTGTTCTTTCCTGACCAATCAGTGCATTTAGCAAGGATGATTTACCAACATTGGGTTGACCAATAATGGCAAATTTGGGAAGACCCGTTTCTTTCATTGCTTCTTCCACATCTTCTGCTGTAATAGGTTCAGTTATTGCATCAAGTAAATCTCCAGTTCCACTCCCTGAAATACTACTAATGAAGAAGTTATTCTCAAACCCTAGAGAATAAAATTCAGTCGCCTCCAGTTCACGAGTACCATTATCTACCTTATTCACTACCACATAAACCGGTTTTTTTCCACGACGCAGCATATCGGCCATAGCTTCATCCAGGGTGGTTATCCCAGTTGCTACATCCACCATAAAAATGATAGAATCCGCCTCATCAATAGCAATTTTTACCTGTTTGCGAATCTCAATTTCGAAAATATCATCACTGGATGGTACAAATCCTCCTGTATCAATCAGGTTAAATACCTTACCGTTCCAGTCTGCCAAACCATACTGGCGATCGCGTGTAACTCCACTGATATCATCTACTATCGCCTTTCTCTGTTCCAGGAATCGATTAAATAAAGTGCTTTTCCCTACATTGGGCCTTCCTACTATTGCTACTGTATAACTCATATTATTACTTCCCGGAAGAAGATTTAGTTTAAAATAAAATATTAATTAGAATAATATAATTAACTGATTTAAAGTTAATTATAACCGTACTCTTTTAATTGAAAATCATTGTCTCTCCACTTAGGTCTTACTTTTACAAAGAGTTCCAGGAAAACCTTTTGCTGGATAAATTCTTCAATATCCTTCCTTGCCGCTGTTCCTATTTCCCGGATCATTTTGCCTTTGTCGCCAATGATGATGGCTTTCTGGGTTTCGCGGTTTACGATAATATCAGCCTGAATCTTTACAAGTGTTTCCTTCTCCTTAAACTCATTCACCATTACTGCGGTATGGTAAGGAATCTCATCCCCAAATAACTGGTAGATCTTTTCGCGGATCATCTCTCCTACAAAAAATTTAGTAGGCAGGTCGCTCAGATCTTCCTCACTGTAAAAAGGAGAACCTTCAGGCAGGAATGCCATGATGGCATCCAGCAGTTTGTTTAGGTGTACTTTTTCTAAAGCCGAAATTTTGACCAGTTGCTTGCAATAAGCTTTATCTGCAAAAAAAGTTTCAGCCAACGCTAATTTACCATTGCCCGCCACATCGATCTTATTCAACACAACAATACAGGGAACTTTTAAACGGAGCGATTTAAAGATCGCATCCACTTCTTCGAGGTTCTCATTGGCATCAACGATCAGTAAAGCCACATCCGCATCTTCAAGGGCACTTTTTACAGACCCCATCATCCGCTCATGCAGTTTATATTTGGGATCGATGATACCCGGAGTATCAGAAAAGATCACCTGGTATTCCCCCGGCTTATTTAAAAAAGCCTTGATACGGTGACGGGTGGTTTGCACTTTAGGAGAAACAATAGCCATCTTCTCGCCTATCAATGCGTTCAGCAATGTGCTTTTGCCTGCGTTGGGTCTGCCAAAAATGTTTACAAAACCTGATTTCATAATATAGTCGGGAAGTCCGGGAGACCGGAAATCCATATTTTTTTTTTGCCTTGCGTTACTTTGCGTCCTTGCGGCTTAGCGGTTAAGTTTTTTCTTAACCGCTAAGTCGCAAGGACGCTAGGGTCGCTAAGTGGTGTTAGGGCTAAAGTTGATAAATGGAAAATGAAGCCGGAAGTCTTAGATCCCGAAAAAGGGAATAAGTACTTACGAAAAATGATGACCGCTATTTTGGTATCAACATTCAGTATCCAGAGAAGCCTCCAGCCGAATTAAAAAGTCCAATTCTGACTTTTTGATAAAATAAAGACCTCATGAAGAGGTCTTACTGTGTTGCGAGGGAAGGGATCGAACCTCCGACCTTCGGGTTATGAGCCCGACGAGCTACCGCTGCTCTACCTCGCGATGTATTGGGGTGCAAAAGTAGGGGTGTGAAGGCTAGTATCCAAATATTTATTGAATCATTCCATAAAAAACCGTGCCTCAGTGCCTTTGTGCGCGAATAAATTTTCACACAGAGGCACAAAGGCACAGTTAAAAAACTCTCTTAATTATTCGTCTGCCCTTTTTTTAACTGAAGCTCCGCCACTGCTGCTGATATCCCGAATTAACCCATCTCCTTTGTAAAAAATGGTACTGCCACCACTGGCGGTTGCATTCAATTCTTTATTTACTGTGATGCGAACATTGGAAGCGCCGCTGGCATCTACTTTACAAAAATCAGTTTTCAGATCGTAGGCTTTGATATTACAGGCGCCGCTGGCATCCACAAAAGTATTTTCGGCCTTACCGCTTATTTTGATATTAGAAGCCCCGCTGGCACCTAACCTAAGTTTAGCAATGGCTACATCACCTGTAAAATCGCTGGCACCGGACATTTCTATTTTCAGATCTGATTGACGGATAGCATCGGTTGTTTTTACATTGCAGGCACCAGACGCTTCCAGTCGGTTCAGGGTTTTATAAGTTACATAGGCTTTCATCTTATTATTATTCCAGATCTTCCAGTTAAGCCCTTTTCCGTCAAAATAAATCATAAGGATCCCGTTTTTCACTTCGGTTTTAATTCTGGACCGCACTTCATCCGAACTGGCACTGACAGCAACGGCTTCCGAATTTCCCTGCGAGATGAACAGGTCTACAGCTCCGGAAACTTCTATCCCTGTAAAACTATTTACCGTTCTTATTTCTGCATTGGCATCTACTACGAGATTCTTTTCATTTTGGGCGTAGCTGCTGGCCATACCCAAACCCATAAACATGGCGACTATTAACTTCTTCATGGGGGTATTTTCTATTGTAACGGTTAAGTGTTGCTAAAGTTACAGTTGGGAGTGATTTGATGAATACCTATTTTTGTACCAGATCATTCCTCGGGGTGCTGTTGCGCAGTTAGCGTAAATGGCTGAGATAATACCCGTTGAACCTGAACAGGGTAATTCCTGCGAAGGGAAGGTGTACATTTTTTTTGTTAGTACCTCTCCGTTAGCTATTCCCTGTTCCCATTATTAACTTTTAAACTTTAAAAAATGAAAAAGTTTTTGGGAACAACGATGTTGGCATTAGTAACCCTATTTGCCATTGCACAACCCAGTAAAAGCCTTGTACAAGGCACCGTTACAGAAAATAACAGCAAAGCTCCGGTTGCAGGTGCTGTTATCCGTTTAAGCAACTTACAAACCCTGAGTGACGACAAAGGTCAGTTTAGTTTGGGCAGGGTTAGTCCCGGTAAATATGAACTGTTTGTTAGCAGTTTGAATTTCAAATCCTTTACTCAAACTGTTACAGTAGGTAATGCCGATTCGAAATTGAGTATTTCATTAGCGCCTTCCCCACTCTTTTTGCAACCCTTGGAAGTAAAAGCAGTTCGCGCTTCTGACAGAGCCCCATTTGCAAAAATCAATCTTGGTAAAGAGGAGATCGCCAAAAATAATCTGGGGCAGGATCTACCTTTTCTGTTAAATCAAACCCCTTCCGTGGTAGTTAATTCAGATGCGGGTAATGGAGTTGGTTACACAGCCATGCGCATCAGAGGAACGGATGCAACGAGAATCAACGTTACATTAAATGGGATTCCATACAATGATGCAGAAAGCCTGGGTTCTTATTTTGTTGACTTACCGGATTTTTCTTCATCAGTAAGCAGCATACAGATTCAACGGGGTGTAGGAACTTCTTCCAATGGTGCAGGAGCATTTGGAGCAACAATCAATATGTCTACCAATGAGTATAATGAAAAAGCGTATGGTGAATCAAACAACAGCTTCGGTTCGTTCAATACTTTTAAAAATACTTTGAAAGCCGGGACGGGGTTGATCAATGGTCATTTTACAGTAGATGCAAGAGTTAGCCGTATCAGCAGCGATGGTTATATTGACAGGGCCAAGAGTGACCTGCAATCTTTTTATTTGAGTACCGCTTACTTCAATAAAAAATCGTCTCTCAGGTTAAACATTTTTTCAGGTAAAGAAAAAACATATCAGGCATGGTATGGGGTACCGGAAGATATGCTTACTACCAACCGTACCATCAATACTGCCGGAACTGAAAAAGCAGGAACTCCGTATGATAACGAGACCGATAACTATACACAGACCCATTACCAGTTATTTTTTAATCATTCATTCAACAATAAATTGTCTTTTAATACTGCTGCATTTTTATCAAGGGGTTATGGATATTATGAAGAATACAAAGCCAACCAGGCTTATGCAGATTATGGTTTACCTAACGTAGTAGTTAGCGGAACAACTATTAAAGCAACCGATCTGGTAAGACAAAGATGGTTAGATAATTATTTTTATGGACAGATCGCCTCATTACAATACAAGGAAAATAAAGACGAGTTAACCATCGGCGCAGGCTGGACCAAATATGACGGTAAACATTATGGCAATATTGTAGCCATGAAAACGGGAAGCGTTTCCAAGGATTATCGTTATTATGATTATCCCGCTACAAAAACTGATGTGAATTTTTATACTAAATGGCAACACCAGCTTGCCACACATTGGACAAGTTTTGTAGATCTTCAATATCGTCATGTAAACCATACTATGAAAGGTTTTGAAGGAAACCCAACATTGAATGTAACCAGGAGTTTTGATTTTGTAAATCCGAAAGTGGGTATCACTTATAAAAAGAATGATGTACAGGCTTTCTTCAGTTATGCATTAGGACAAAAAGAACCCAACCGCGATGATTTTCAGGCCAGTCCAATACAACAGCCCAAAGCGGAGACCTTGCATGATTTTGAATTAGGTTTTGAACAAAAGAATGCCACCTATCATTTAGGTGCAACAGCCTATTATATGTACTACATTAATCAACTGGTACAAACAGGCCAGATCAATGACGTAGGTTCTTACACGAGAAAAAATGTTCCGAACAGCTATCGTTTGGGTATTGAACTTGAAGCAGGTGCAGTTGTAAATAAATGGATGAATGTAAATGGTAATCTTTCAGTGAGCAGAAACAAAGTTACTTCCTATACTGAATTCATTGATAATTATGATAATGGCTTACAAAACGCAGTTGCTCATAATAACACCAATATTTCTTTTTCTCCTTCTGTTGTTGCGGGCGCAACCATCAATATTCTGCCTGTTCAAAATGTTGAGTTAAGCCTGATCAGTAAATATGTTGGCAAACAATACATGGATAACAGCCAGAATGAAACCCGCAAACTGAATGCCTATTATACCCAGGATTTCAAGGCAAGTTGGACGATTAAAAAAGTGATTTTTTCAGAATGGCATATTATTGGACAAGTGAACAATGTTTTCAATAAAAGATATGAACCCAATGGCTATACATATAGTTATATCAGCGGTGGAATTTTAACCAATGAGAATGGTTATTATCCAATGGCGGGAACGAATTATATGATGGGGGTTAATATTAGGTTATAGGAACATCTGAACAGATGAATGATGAGGTGAAACGTAACTGCGAGGAACACGACCGCGTGTCGCCTTAGCTTTAGCGGTGGCACAAGCAGCCTGTGTTTCAAATAAGAGCATGAATGATGAAACACAGATTGCTTCGTTCCTCGCAAAGACGATCTCATCCTTCATCTGTTCCTTTTTTTACTTCGCAACCCTTTCCTGCCATGCCAGCATTCCTCCGGTAACATTTACCAAATTGGTAAAGCCCATGGTTTCGAGGATCAGGCAAGCTTGTCCGCTGCGGTTTCCGCTGCGGCAGTAGACGTAAACGGTTTCTTCTTTCAGGTCGTCAATCTCATCGGTCTGCATGGTTTGTACTTTGCCGAGAGGCAATAATAATCCACCAATATTAAATTCTGCATGTTCATGTGGTTCACGTACATCTACAAGGTGTAAAGATTCACCTGCATCGATTTTTGCTTTTAGTTCTTCAACGGTAATGGTTTGCATACGATTCTTTTGTTTGATAATGTTTGATTAGTTTTTAGGAGCCTGCATTACAGAATCTCTGGCTGGTGCGGTGCTGCTGATATAAATATCCATCACCTGCCCCTGTCTGATCTTGTTGGGCACCCTGAATCCGGATGCGCCGATTGAATCAGTAAGGATATCCGGTGTTTGTCTAACTACAAATGAACTGGCAGAATCTTTGATTGCAGTCATTGCAACAACAGATCCGATAGAAATATTCATGGTGGTTAAATAGGTACGTGCTTCTTCGAGCGTCATCCCAACTAAATTCGGAACATTGATCTCTCCTCCACCAACACCACTTCCTAATACAAAGCTGATGACCGTACCGATAGGAATTTTGGTTCCGGGTTTGATGGGTTCATCATTTAATAACTGTTCCAATACAGAGTTACGGGCGATATCGGGCTTATAAGTAACATCCCCGAGTTTCAATCCCAGACTCTGCAAATACATTTCTGCACTTTTAATAGAGAAGCCGGCAAGGTTAGGCATTTCTACCTGTGGCGGTATGGTACGATTGATAGTTAGATAAATGGTTCTGCCTGATTTTACGGTTGCATCAGCTTCGGGTGATTGACGGATAACAGCCTGTTTGGCAATTGAATCGATATAGATAGAATCCTGGATCACTACATCAAAACCTTTGTCTTCCAACAATTTCTTTGCAGCCACTACATTCTGACCGGTAACCAAGGGCACTTTTTCAAGTTTACCATAACCGGTTAACCAGGAAAGTGACAGGAAGAAAAGCAATAACAGCACAATTACAAGGCCAATGCCCGCCAATATATTTACCCAAAGCGGTTTAGATGTGATATGTTTTTGAATCAGGGTCATTGGGGATTTGGTATTTTGTAAGTAAGATAGTCAATTCTAAAATTTCACTCCTGCAAAAGCGGAACAAAATTTGTGAATCAATGAATGGCTTGTTCGATAACTGCCGTATAAAAATCCTGTAAACTCCAACCCATGGCTTTTACCTGTTGGGGAATTACACTGGCTTCACTTTGACCGGGAACCGTATTTACTTCCAGCATATATGGCTGACGTGATACGGTGTTATAAATAAAATCGATCCGCACAACCCCGCGGCAGTTCAATACTTCATACACTCTTTTAGCGGCTGATGCTAATTGTTGTTTCATTTCGTCGTCGATCTTTGCCGGAGTAGTTTCAATACTTTTACCCTGATACTTGGCTTCGAAATCGAAGAACTCGTTTCCGGTTTCAATTTCGGTGATTGGCAATACCATGATTTCACCTTTGTTTTTGAAAACACCAATGGTAAATTCACGACCGCTGATAAATTCTTCTACCAATACCTGGTCGTCTTCTCTAAATGCTTTCTCTAATGCTGCAGAAAGTTCTGATCCTTCATTCACTTTACTCATTCCAATACTGCTGCCACCGTTATTCGGTTTTACAAAAACAGGAAGAGTTAATTGTTTGAGAATCTCTTCCGGAGTTACAGGAGAATGTTTGAAAAGATGCAATGATTTAGCCACATGTATGCCGCCAAAAGCAGCAACGGCAACCGTATATCTTTTATTAAAGGTTAGTGCAGAAGTTGCTGCATCGCAACTGGTATATGGCAGATGAAGCATATCAAAATATCCTTGCAATTTCCCATCTTCTCCCGGTGTTCCGTGAATACAAAGCAGCACTACATCAAAATTTATTTTATTGCCATTCTCATTCACAGAAAAATCATCGCGGTTTACTGTTGATTTTTCTCCATTAACCGGCTCATACCACCAACCGCTTGCATTAATATCAATTCGATACACATCAAACTTATCCCTGTCTACATTATTCCCAACAGTAATGGCACTTTTATAACTGATCTGTGCTTCGCCACTCAATCCACCCGTAACCAGGGCTAT
>CANBSW010000113.1 GCA_947372235.1 Chitinophagaceae bacterium
TAAGGATGAAAAACATAACTGCGTATCTGGCTGCCCCACTCAATTTTCTTTTTGGTGGCATTGCTTGCATTCAATGTTTCCTGACGTTTGCGTAATTCTTCTTCGTACAAACGGCTCTTCAGCATTTTCATGGCCAGTTCGCGGTTCTCGCCCTGTGTTCTGGCTTGCTGGCATTCTACAATAAATCCACTGGGTATATGCTTTAAACGAACGGCGGTTTCTACCTTATTTACGTTCTGACCGCCACTACCGCCACTTCGGTAAAAAGCCCATTCCACATCGGCAGGATTTACATTGATCTCTATGCTATCATCAATCAATGGATAAACATATACGGATGCAAAAGAGGTATGTCTTCTGGCATTGCTGTCAAAAGGAGAAATACGAACCAACCTGTGTACGCCACTTTCCGCTTTCAAAAATCCATAGGCAAAATCACCGTCAAATTGCAATGTGGCTGTTTTAATACCGGCACCATCTCCTTCCTGGTAATCCAAATCCGTAACTTTCCAGCCCTGCTTATCGCCATACATACGATACATACGCAACAGCATTTCAGCCCAATCCTGGCTTTCCGTTCCACCTGCACCTGAATTGATCTGCAATACGGCAGGCAATTCATCTTCCGGTTTATTAAGGGTGCTTTTGAATTCAGCATCTTCCATTTGCTGGATAGCTGTATCATAAGCTGCTTTCGCTTCCTCTTCCGTAGCGTCCCCGCTTTTCCAGAAATCAAATAATACGGCAAAGTCTTCCACAGAAGTATCCAGCTGCTTATATAATTTAAGCCAGTATTCGTTTACCTTGATTTCTTTCATGATAGCCGTAGCACGGGAATTATCATCCCAAAAGCCAGGCGAAAGCGATAGTTGTCGATCTGTTTCTACTTTATATGTGCGGTTCTCAACGTCAAAGAAACCTCCTCAGGACTAAAACACGGTCCCTCATAATCTTAATTTGCTCTTGTGTCATAGCCACAAAAATAAGGGAATCTGATTTGGAAGGCTAAATACTTATGATTAACCATAAACCAGACCCAAAAGATGACGAATATCAGGAAAATAAAGAAACTGCTTGTTTAATTTTGAGAGAATACATCCTGCTGTATGAACTGCTTTTCACTGAGATCAACCCTGATTTCTCTGTAAAGTTGTAATCGCATTTTCAGACTTCACTGAAAATACCATAACTAAATACTATGAAAATCATATGTATCGGTAATTATCCTCCCCGCCAATGTGGTATTGCCACGTTTACAGAAAACCTTGTAAAAGCAATTCAACATGCTGCTCTTACACAATCAGAAGATTTGCAAATTGAAGTAATTGCCATGAATGATTCGGGGCAGATTTATAATTATCCAAAAATCGTAACCAAAACTATCCGCGATCAATATAAGAATGATTACCTCGAAGCAGCGGGATATATCAATGATTCAGGCGCAGATATCTGTTTAATTGAACATGAGTATGGAATATTTGGAGGGAACAGCGGTTTGTTACTCATATCTCTAATCAGATCGCTTAAAGTGCCGGTTGTTACAACCCTTCATTCTGTATTACAAAAACCGAATTTTCACCAAAAAGAGGTTTTAAAAAAAATAGCTTCTTATTCAACATCCATAATTGTAATGAGCCGGCTGGCAGTAGATTTTTTACAAGAGATCTATGAAGTGCCCGATTCTAAAATCTTCTGTATTGAACATGGTGTTCCTGATTTTGAATTGATGAGATCCAATATTCCACAAGCCCCTGAAAAATGGAAAGATAGAAAAGTAATTCTGACATTTGGATTGATCGGCCGAAGCAAAGGAATTGAAACCGTTATTAAAGCGCTTCCTAAAATAGTGTCAGCACATCCGGATGTTTTGTATGTGGTGCTGGGTAAAACACATCCACATGTAGTTAGACATGCGGGGGAGGAATACAGAGAATGGCTTATACAAATGGCTCACCATTTAGAGGTAACAGACCATGTTATGTTTATTGATGAATATGTAAGCGAGTCGCAGCTGGTATCCTGTTTATTGGCAGCAGATATTTATGTTACACCCTATCACAATAAAACCCAGATCACAAGTGGAACACTTTGTTATGGATTGGCGGGTGGTTGTGCGGTGTTTTCTACCCCCTACTGGCATGCAGAAGAAGTATTAAAAAACGGGCTTGGACATTTATTCGATTTTGGCGATTCCATTTCGTTTGCGAATCAGGTAACTGAATTACTGAACGAACCGGACAAACTTATTATGCAACAAAAAAAGGCCTATCAATATGGATGTTCGATAGCATGGCCATTGATTGGGAAAGATTATATCGGTGTCTTTCAAAAAATTATTTCTTTGGAAATGATTAACCGGATAGATACAGAAGCACAATACCAGTTAATTGATTTCCCCTTTAATCCGCAGCACCTGTTACGTTTAACCGATAATACAGGAATACTGCAACATGCACATGGCTGTACCCCAAATTATAAAACAGGTTATTGTCTGGATGATAATGCCCGTGCTTTATTATTATGCGTAAAAGCATTTCAACAGTTTAATGAACCCAAATACCTGATCCTTATTTCGAGATACCTTGCTTATATTGATCATATGCAGCATAAGGATGGAAGCTTTGATAACTTCATGACCTATTCTCATTCCATATTTGAGAATGATATATCTGAGGATGCCTATGGCAGAACAGTTTGGGCATTGGGTTACCTGATCAGGTTTGCACCCAACGATAATTTATTCCAGTTAGGGATGGATCTGTTTCATAAATCGCTTAACCAGATCAATAATCTTAGCCATGCAAGGGGATATGCCAATTGTATTTTAGGATTGTATCATTATGTGAACCGGTTTCCTGATCAGGATAGATTTGTAAAAATGATCACTGATCTGGCCAATAAATTATGCAACAGGTACGATGATCATTACAAAGAAAACTGGCAGTGGTTTGATACAAAAATGACTTACGATAACGGGTTATTGCCTGCTTCATTATACAAAGCTTATGAACTCACGGGTATAGAACGCTTTCTTGAAATAGCAGATAACAGTTCCAGGTTCCTTGAATCAAAATGTTTTATCAATGGTCATCTTTCTTTAATCGGCAACAACAGATGGCTTGGCATGGATGATGACTATGAAATGTTTGGACAACAACCCATTGATGCAATGGCAATGGTTGTATTATACAACAGTATGTTCATTGTAAAAAAGAACAGCCGGGCAGCTGATAAACTTCGAACATCTTTCAAATGGTTCTTAGGTTATAACGATCTTGATCTTCCTTTGTATGATGTAGATACCAGCGGCTGTAATGACGGCATTGAAGAATTCAGCATTAACAGAAATCAGGGTGCCGAAAGTACCATTGCTTATCACCTTGCCTGGTTAATTGCAGCCCCTTATTTTGAGGAGATAGAACAACATGCCACCGAAGCCGTTTTATCTATCGAGGATATTGCTTACAGTTGATAAAAGTTCTTTTACGTTGATGGGCTTGTTAATATAATCAACAGCGCCTAAAGAAAGTCCTTTTGATTTGCTGGTTTCACTGGTATAGCCTGATAAGAAAACGATCGGTATTTTGATACCATTTCTTTTCACAAAATCAAGTAATTGATATCCATCAAAATTGGGCATGGAAATATCAGACAGAATTAGGTCGAATTTTTTGCGGCTGATTTCCATCAAGGCAACAACACCATCAGGTGCCACTTCTACCTGGTAATTATTTGCTTTTAACACTTTGGCAATTACATTTTGAGTCATCACCTCATCTTCTACAACCAAAATATGTGCTTTTGCCAAATTAGCCGGCTCTATTGAATTGTATTCAGAAGGAATCAACTGTTCAAGCAATTCATCCAGATTTACGGTAGCATAAGTTGAGGAAGTATCAGACATCGCATAAGGCAATACCAATTCATTATTATTGATCAGTGAACCGCAGGAATACACAACATTAGGAACATAGCCTTCCCTTTCTTCATCATTAGGCATTAATAATGGTTCAGATAATTCACCAATCACTTTAGAAGGATCATTAATATCCAGTAACATGGCTCCTATGCAATATTTACGCATGGTACCAACCCCATGTGTTATCACCAGCCATCCCTGTTTGGTTTCTATAGGCGAGCCGCAATTGCCTACCTGAATAAACTCCCATGGAAATTTAGGTTCCTGAATTTTAATCGCATCCCCCCACAAATTGATATCATTTGAATACATGATATAATTATTAACCCCATCTATTCTCGAAAGCATCACATATTTGCCATCAATTTTCCTTGGAAACAGGGCCATGCCTTTATTTTGGGCATTCTCGCCATTGATCGGCATTACTTTAAACTTGTAAAAATCTTTTGTTTCTACCAGTTTAGGCATTATCGTATATCCATTATAGGCTGTATAGGTTGCATAATATCTTTCACTCCCATCATCATCCGTAAACTTCATAAAACGGGCATCTTCAATACCATTGCTTTCTGCAGAGGAAATCGGAAAAATGACCCGGTCTGAAATACCTGTATCCAATGAAAATGTGATCTCATAATGAGATGCAGCCAGCCAGGTAATGGTTTGCAATATTTTCCGATCAAGATCATTCGGATTTAATTCACGCTTTGTTTGCTCTATCACACTGTTCAATTCATTATAATCAAATTCATGCCCAAGTCTGTCCATTACCCTATTTACAATTGGTTCATTGGCATGCATTTCACTGAGTTTATGACTGAAGCTCTCTTTGGTATAAATATGATTTTTGATCACTTCCGCTTCATCAATCAACCTGCCTGTGGGTTGTATTACCAGATTATTATTTACATCAAGTATTCCTCCACGAAAAACAATGGATGAAATATGGCCTTCTCCTGTTGCTCTAAAACTTACCACCACTCTTTTTTGTCCCGCTTCCAAACCACTCTGATCCGGATCCTCGACCATAGATGGATTGAAAAAAGCAGCCGACTCAATACTGTACTCAGAAGAAAAATAAGCACCGATCAACAATTGTTTATTGTGTGATAAACTTTGCAGATCACCTGCCATACCATTCAGTATTTCTGAAGCTCTTTTAAAATGTTTTTGAAATATTTTAGAGATATTCCGATGTCGGGCTGAAAACTCTCGCAATGTTTGATTTAAGGTAAGTTTGGCAGCCTCATCGGGCATATCATTTACCTTCTGGATAATGGACAAAACACGTGTTTCAGGACCCGGATAAAAGAATCTTGCTATCACACGTTTAGGGTCGCTTAAAAAGCGCACTGGCTTGCGGTTGATTGTGGTACTCATAGAACTAATTGTAGTACTATAAAGTTATCAATTAGCAATAGGGTATTATATGATATTAGTCATATAAAAAAGTCTTCTTTACAGAAGTAATTTATTCATCAGTTATGAAATATGCTACAAAAAAGTGGGCAATGATGAATTGGTGACATTCATCATTACCCACTTAAAAAAACCACAAACCTCATAAGCCGGATTCTGTTTCTAAACTATCATTTATCTGGCCCCGTTATTACTAACGTGATCTTGCTGCCTACCCTGGATCTCGGGCGAGCCGCCCTCAAACAATCCTATACGTGGCATTACAGCACCCAAGGTTTACCCATAACCGGCATTACTGCAGATTACCGTGAGCTTTTACCTCACATTTTCACCTTTTCCCCAATTGCTTGGGGTAGTTATTTTCTGTGGCACTTTCTCTCCCTTGTTTTCACAAGAGGCCGGCGCTTAACCGGTAGGTTGCTCTGCGCTGTCCGGACTTTCCTTCCCCCCGGCTAAGCCGGGAGAACGATAGCTCGGGTTTGTAGCGGTGTAAAGTTATAAGTTATTAGTAGTAAGTGGTAAGTATTGAGCAAATAGAATGGAGGTTCTACTTATCATACGTCATTAATATTTAAAAAATATTTCCGTAGCACCATATCCAAACCGTGGATCATATTGGTTGATAAAGTTCTTTACTTCTTTTTTTGTTTTGAGGATATCATGGATCTCATCGCGAAGTTTACCTGTTCCTACACCGTGTATCATTATAAGTGATGGCTGTTTATGTGCAACAGACAGATCATACCATTTTTGAAATTCGTGCAACTGAATCGAAAGTATTTCAAAATTGCTCATATGCTTCCAGTCATCTGAAAGTTTTTCAATATGAAGATCAACAACTGAACGGGCGGGTTCTAAATGTTGCCGCCCCTTGGATGCATCGTAGATTTTAAACCCACGTGCTGCCAGTGAGCCTAATTCAAAATAGGGTTCTTCTGCTTTGTCAGGATAGTCAGTAAATAATTGATACGAAAGTGTGGGTGTATTATTCTCCTTCATCTCCTCTATTTTCTGAAAAACCTGTTTGGGCTTGAGTTTGAGGGATGTTTCAAAATGCGGGGCTTTCTTTTTTTCAGGATGAGATAATGAGAAATCAACAGAAAAAGAAGGACTGTCGTTCACCCCCTCAAAAGGAATATCATGCAAATAAAAATCATGAAATGCTGCGATCTCTCCCGTTAATCCAAATTCAGCTTTCCCGAAAAACTGTTGTTCATAATCGAACTTATACGCTGTATTTGTTTTGTTGATGAGATGAATTTTTAAAAGCTCTACCACTTCATCATTAAAATCATCCAGAGAAAATTTAGGAATGAATGATAACCAAACACCATCTGAAACCCTTTCTTTAATGGGTTGAATTTTTTCTTTAAGAACCTGATCAATATACACTTTGGGTTCCATCTTTTTTTCTGCAAACAGTTTCTTTTCCGTAAACCGCCTGAAATAAGGAAAATCGATCTGGTCCATATAAGCCGGAAACTTCACCCCCCGCACTTCTATCATCACCATTTTATCATTCATCACTTCTACAACGCGACCTTCTTCGTTACTGAGTAATACTATTATTTCGTCTCCCACCTGGTATTTCATTTGGCGAAATTACGGTTGTTTGAGGCTATAAAAAAGCACGCAAAGGCGATAAGGCGCAGTTTTTTGTTCTCCAAACTGAGCCTTAGCGTATTCTTTGCGTGCAAAAACTATTCAGCAGCTAACTTGCTTTGCTTTCTTCCATACAGAAAATAAATCACCAACCCCAATCCCATCCAGGCAAAGAACCATAACCAACTGATAGCAGGGATTTCGATCATCAGATAAAGACAACTCAACGCCCCTATCACAGGAATCACAGAATAACTATTGATGAAACTTTTAACCGCAGTAACAATTGAGATCAGCATGAAGACAAGGAACAAAAATTCCTGGTATCCTTCTGATGAAAAATTAAAGAACGCATCAACAATTCTTCCACGGAAAAGAAAAGCAGTTATGCCAACAACCAACGGAATAAAGTATTTGCCATTGATATAAGGCAACTGAAAAGCCCCGCCACCCTTGGTTTTGGTAACCTTTGGCAATACCAATACCCCAAAACATACCAATACAAAAGCAAACAAAGTTCCAATACTGGTAAGATCCGTTACGGTACCACTTGATACAAACAAAGCAGGTATTCCCACCATAAACCCGGTTACAATGGTTGCAAAAGAAGGTGTATGAAATTTAGGATGCACTTTGGCAAAACGTTTGGGCAATAATCCATCCCTGCTCATACTCATCCAGATCCTTGGCTGACCTAACTGGAATACAAGTAACACGCTGGTAGTAGCCACTACGGCACTAACAGAGATCAAATAACCGATCTTGTTAAGGTGTAATTTTTCAAATACATACGCCAAGGGATCATCTACTTTTAATTCGCTGTAATGAACCATACCTGTTAATACAAGTGCAATTAAAATATAGAGAACAGTACAGATCAATAATGAATAGATCATCCCGCGGGGCAGATCGCGTTGTGGATTTTTACACTCTTCCGCTGTCGTTGAGATCGCATCAAACCCAATATAGGCATAGAATACGGCTGATACACCTGCTAACACTCCACCAAATCCATTTGGCAAAAACGGATCCCAGTTTTTGGTATCTACATAAAAGAATCCGATAATGATCACAAAAATGATCACGCATATTTTAAAGATCACCATAAAATTGGTGCTCTTCTTACTTTCTTTTATTCCGATATATGCCAATATTGTAATCAGAAAAACAATGATCAGTGCAGGTAAATTGATAATCATTTTCCACCCCGCAATTACCGGTGCATGCAAAATGGCATCGTACCCCATCTTTGCATTTTTGGTAAGGGTTTCTATGGTTTGTCCACTCGCTAATGCTTTTACTGCCTCATCATACCCAACCTGTGCATTACCTGCGTTGGTAGCCAACCAGCCCGGTAAGCCTATATGAAACCCTTCCAGTAAATTATTAAAATACCCACTCCAGCTGATGGCCACCACAATATTTCCAATCGCATATTCCAATATCAATGCCCAGCCAATAATCCATGCCACCAACTCACCAAACGAAACATACGCATAGGTATAGGCGCTCCCTGCAATAGGTACACGACTTGCAAACTCTGCATAACACAAAGCACTAAAGCCACAGGTAACGGCAGTGATCATAAACAAAAACACAATGCCCGGACCACCATTAAAAGCGGCAGTACCAATGGTAGAAAAGATACCTGCACCAATCACGGCAGCAATCCCCATAAAAGTAAGATCGCGAACACCCAATACTTTTCTCAGTCCTCCATCGCCATGGCCATCACTTAATCCGGCCTCAGAATCAGCAACAATTTTTTCGATCGACTTTTTTCTGAACAATGAATCAGACATGTAGTTTTAGTTTTGTCTTTAAAGCTAAGGATAAGTAGTTGAAAATGGAAAGGAGGCCTTTCATTAAAAAGGTTAAAGGGGTTAAAATGATAAATCAACTATTTTAACCCCTTTAACCCTTTTAACTATTTTAACTATTTTAACTATTTTAACCACCCTCAATACTCCCTTTGTATCAAAAAATCCGCCAACTCTTCCAACGGCTTTTTCCTGACAGCCATTACGGCAATATCGTCGATGTGTTTCAATGCGGTTTGAAGGTATTTTTCTTTGAGTGAATTTGCCCAAGCATCTACATTACAATCTTTGAAAATCGATAAAACTTTTTGTACTTTATCTGCCGGATTTTCCTGCATCAAATGTTGCAAAGTCTTTTTCTGATCATCATTGGCTACTTCCAATGCATGCAGCAACAAAAATGTTTTTTTATTCTGACGGATATCTCCGCCCACTTCTTTTCCAAATTTTTCAGGATCACCAAATGCATCCAGATAATCATCCTGAATCTGGAAAGCGATTCCGAGATTTTTACCAAACTCATATAAGTGTCTGCAATTACCTTCACTGGCACCGCCGATTATAGCACCCATTTCTAAACTGGCGGCTAACAATACTGATGTTTTAAGACTGATCATTTCAATGTATGCGCCCAATGAAACATCGGTCATCTTTTCAAAATCAATATCCAATTGTTGCCCTTCACAAACTTCCCTTGCAGTTTTATTAAACAAGGCAAGTATTCGTGACAGGTATTGCGGATTGATTTTATTCAGGTATTCATACGCACGTATCATCATCACATCGCCCGTAAGCAAAGCCGTATTGGAACCGTATTTCATGTGAACCGTTTCCATTCCTCTTCTCAACGGTGCTTCATCCATAATATCATCATGGATCAGGGTGAAATTATGAAACAGCTCTATCGCAGTTGCCACTTCATAAGAATCAGGTTTGATATGATCAAACATCTCATTCCCCATCAAACACATCACAGGTCTGATCCGCTTACCTCCCCAGGATAAAAAATATTCTCCCGGCTCATATAAACTTACGGGGGTTTCAGGAAAATGTCTAACACCAAATCGTTGCCCAAAGTCGGCTACCAGTTCTTTAAATGTGTGCATACCACAAACCTAATTATAAAACCAAATGCAGCAACCAGTTAACCTTAACTATTCTTTCAATAATTAAAAATTGGTTTGGCACGGTTTTGACTAATTATTCAAAAACATTCTTATGAAACGACTAATCTTAGCAACCATTGTACTATTTTCTTTTGCCAAAGCACATTCGCAGGCAAATACCGGATCAGATTACAAAACGGCTATAGGTGTAAAAGTTTATCCCGGAGCCGTATCTGTGAAACATTTCTTAAACAATAATGCCGCTGTAGAAGGTTTAGGCTATGTAACAACTGATGGCTTCCGCTTAACAGGTTTGTATGAACTGCATTATGACCTTGGCAATGTGGAAGGGTTAAAATGGTATGTTGGTGGAGGTGGGCACTTAGGTATCTGGAGCGATGCCTGGAAAAACAAATACCCAACACGCCCCGGCGGTCTGTCTATTGGTGTTGATGGGATATTAGGATTGGATTACAAGATTAAAGGAGCACCCCTTAACCTTAGCTTCGACTGGCAGCCTTCTTTTAACATTATCGGCTACAATTATTTTGAAGGAGGCTGGGGTGGATTGGGGGTGAGATACACGTTTTAAAGAATGATGAATATTGAACAGATGAATGGTGAAGTAATACGTCACTGCGAGGAGGAACGACGACCGCATGTAGCCTTAGCTTTAGCGGTGGCGCAAGCAGTCTGTGTCTCAAATAGCAACTTGATAAACAAGACACAGTTTGCTTCGTTCCTCGCAGCAATGATGTTATTCATCTGTTCCTTGTTCGATATTCTATTGTTATTTCAGCTTGAACAGACTGTCAACAAATTCATGCTTATCAAAAATGATCAGGTCATCAATTTTTTCTCCCACACCAATATATTTAACAGGAATATTGAATTGATTGGCTATCGCAAGTACCACACCACCTTTTGCAGTTCCATCTAATTTGGTAATAGATATGGCAGATACTTCTGTAGTAGCTGTAAATTGTTTTGCCTGCTCCAATGCATTTTGTCCGGTAGAACCATCCAATACCAGCATCACTTCATGCGGTGCACCCGGCACTACTTTTTGAATGGCGCGTTTTATCTTTCCCAACTCTTCCATCAAATGTGCTTTGTTATGTAAACGGCCGGCTGTATCAATAATTACTACATCCGCATTTCTTGCAACGGCACTGGCCACTGAATCATAAGCAACAGCACTTGGGTCTGAACCCATGGCCTGTTTAACAATAGGTACCCCCACTCTTTCGCTCCAGATAGTCAATTGATCAACAGCAGCTGCACGAAACGTATCGGCAGCACCAAGTATCACACTCTTGCCCGCTTTTTTATAATTGTGTGCCAGCTTACCAATAGTGGTGGTTTTTCCAACACCATTCACGCCAACTACCAATATCACATAAGGTTTTTTCCCTTCGGGGATGCCGAAATTTTTGTACGATTCTTCAGCTGCATCCACCAGCATGGCTTCAATTTCCTGCTGCAGAATGGTATTGAGTTCTTCAGTACCTACATACTTATCCTGCTTTACTCTTTTTTCGATGCGCTCAATGATCTTGATAGTGGTTTCAATGCCCACATCAGCCCCAACCAGCGCTTCTTCCAGGTTATCCAGCACTTCTTCATCTACCGAACTTTTACCGGCAATGGCTTTGGTTATTTTGGAAAAGAACCCTTCCTTGGTTTTTTGCAAACCCTGGTCAAGACTTTCCTTTTCCTGCTTACCGAATAATTTTCCGAGAAAACTCATAGCTTAATTTGAAAATTTGAAAATATGCTAATTTGAAAATGAACTTTTTATTGATCATCTGAATTCATTTTCAAATTTTCAAATTGCCACATTTTCAAATTCTGTTTTCACCTAAATACAAAAAGCCTTCCATGCAAAGAGGAAAGCTTTTTGAATATTTTATACGATAATGCTTATTATTTCTCTGCTAAGAAATCTTTAACCTTATCCTTGTGTACAATGTTTTCTTTAAAAGTATACGCACCAGATTTAGGACTGCGAACAGCCTTAATAACTTTGGTCCAGTTCTTTGCCTCTGCTGCAGCTTTAAGATCTTTTACTTTCGCGTTTTTGGAAGCTACTTTAGCCATGATTATTTAATTTCTTTATGAACAGTTACTTTTTTCAAAATTGGGTTGTACTTCTTTAACTCCACACGCTCAGGTGTGTTTTTCTTGTTTTTGGTAGTGATATAACGGCTTGTACCTGGCTGACCCGTGGTCTTATGCTCTGTACATTCCAAAATCACCTGCACCCTGTTTCCTTTCCTTGCCATTTTATTGCGTGATTTGCTTAGTGAATAGTTAGATTTTAACGCCTTCTGCTCTCAATCCTTTGATAACAGATGCCAATCCATTTTTGTTAATCGTTCTTAATGCATCAGTAGATACTTTGAGAGAAACCCAACGGTCTTCCTCTGCAAAAAAGAAACGCTTTTTCTGTAAATTAGGTAAGAAACGACGCTTGGTTTTAATGTTTGAGTGAGAAACACTGTTTCCAACGATGGGCTTTTTACCTGTAACCTGACATACTCTTGCCATGACTCTAAAATTTTTCGTCCCGATTTTTTCGGGAGGCAAAGGTAGGGAAATGCTCCAAAATACCAATAAGAAAACCTGTTTTTTTAATTATTTTCTTAACATTTTGGTAGAAACAGGGCTTGGAAATCTGTTATAATGCTACTTATCCACATTATTTCGAAATTTTTAGGCAAAAATCTCATTCGAAAGAGCCAAAGTTAGTGGACAAAAAAGGTTCCCCCTATTTCAGATCAGCTGCATTTTTGCCACTTTGGGATCCACGTGAACCGTATCATGCTCAAAATCCAGTTTGATCCTCCATTTTTGAAGTGTGGCAGCACCAATGATCGCTTCTTCACTCAATCCGGGAACGATCAGAAACTCATCGCTTAATAAAACATCCTCAATATAAAAATCCAGTGCGATCCTTTCCTTAACAATGATTGAATACGATTTGCGACTCACGGTAATTCCTCCTAACTATACAACTCTTCCCTTAACTCCCTCACCCTGCTATCTTCCATATATTCATCAAAGGTCATTAATCGGTCGATAATGCCTTTGGGAGTGAGTTCTATGATACGGTTGGCTACGGTTTGCATAAAAGTATGGTCATGTGAAGTGATCATTACCACACCGGGGAAGGTTTGACAGCCTTCATTAAAGCTCTGGATACTCTCCAGATCAAGATGGTTGGTAGGTTGATCTAGGATCACCAGGTTGGGGTTTTGTAACATCATACGACTTACCATACAACGTACTTTTTCTCCTCCACTTAATACATTGGTCTTCTTTTGAATATCATCTCCGCTAAATAACATCTTACCCAAAAAACCGCGGATAAAAGGTTCATCAGCATCGGTTACATGTGGCGGTACATATTGACGCAGCCAATCCATCAAGGTCAATCCTTCGGTAAAGAACTCATGATTTTCTTGTGGCAGGTAGGCTTTGGTGATGGTAGTTCCCCACTCATATTTTCCGGCATCTGCTTTCTGAGCACCAGTGATGATCTCGAAAAAACTGGTAATGGCCAAGGGATCGCGGCTTAGGAATGCGATCTTCTCCCCTTTATTGATACTGAAATTTACTTTATCAAACAGTTTCCTGCCGTTCACACTTTTACTCAGGTGTTCTACATTCAGGATTTGGTTTCCCACTTCGCGTAATGGCTGGAAAATAATGCCGGGATATTTACGGTTGGATGGCTCGATATCTTCAATGGTCAACTTCTCCAAAGCTTTCTTACGTGACGTTGCCTGTTTACTTTTTGATGCGTTGGCGGAGAAACGGGCGATAAAATCCAGGAGATCTTTACGCTTCTCTTCGTTTTTCTTATTCTTATCATTGATCTGACGTGCAATCAATTGTGATGATTCATACCAGAAAGTATAGTTACCTGTAAAGGTTTTGATCTTTGAACGGTCTACATCGGCAACATGAGTACAAATAGTATCTAAAAAGTGACGGTCGTGACTCACCACCAACACGATATTTTCATAATCTGCCAGGAAGTTTTCTAACCAGCCTATCGTTTCAATATCCAATCCATTGGTAGGCTCATCCAATAAAAGGATATCCGGATTTCCAAACAATGCCTGTGCCAGCAAAACCCTTACTTTAAAAGTACTGGGGATGTTTTTCATCTGTACCTGGTGCATTTCTTCTTTCACACCCAGGCTACTCAAAAGGCTTCCGGCATTGCTTTCTGCTTCATAACCGCCCATTTCACCAAACTCGCCTTCCAGTTCTCCGGCTTTCATTCCGTCTTCTTCCGTAAAATCAGCTTTTGCATAAATGGCATCGCGCTCGTGCATTACATCCCATAAACGTTTATGGCCCATTAGAACGGTATTCAATACGGTGCACTCATCAAACTCAAACTGGTTCTGTTTTAATACGGCCATACGTTCGCCGGGCGTGATTTCTATCGTTCCCTTATTGGGTTCAATTTCTCCACTAAGTATTTTCAGAAATGTAGATTTACCTGCCCCATTGGCACCAATAACCCCATAACAATTGCCTTTGATGAAATTGATATTCACCTCATCAAACAATACCCTTTTGCCATAGGCCAGGGTGATATTTCTTGCACTGATCATGTATTTGCGCTGTTTTTCGGCGGCAAAAGTAAGGTTTAGCAGGGATTTTATGGCCGATATTTCA
>CANBSW010000114.1 GCA_947372235.1 Chitinophagaceae bacterium
CCTTTAAACAAAGGACTTGTTAGTGGCAGAATTTATACCGCAGCTCCGGCTCCCGGAACAGCTGCCTCTTTCACAATAGCTCAACAGGGATTGGCAGATGCAAACCTTGCGTATCTCTCTATCTCTCCGGCTTCTAAACCAGGCGGAACTGATCCGGGTGCAGGTGAATTGGGTGGATTAACCTTAGCTCCGGGTGTATATAAATCATCAGGTGCAACATTTAACATCTTTAATGGCGACCTGGTATTGGATGCAAAAGGTGATCCTAATGCAACCTGGATCTTCCAGTGTGCAGGCGGACTTACCGTGGGTACAGCAGGCCCTGCAGGTGCACGTTCTGTTACCATCATTAATGGTGGCAATGCAAACAATGTGTATTGGTATGTGGGAAGTAAAGCTGTGATTAATGGAGCAGGCGGTGGAACAATGACAGGCAATATCATTGCAACAGCCGGTGTTACTTTCTCTACTGCTGGTAATGTAGTGCAAACCGTGTTAAATGGAAGAGCTATTTCATTGGTTGCTTCTGTTACAATGGTCAATACAACCATTAACGTTCCTAATTAGTAAAAGAGATCAATCCTGCTGACAGCGGGATTGATTCAATATAATTTATCGCATTCACTTTAAAAGAACTATTTATGTTACAAAATCATACATCAAACCGGAAAACAGGATTTCTGTTCCTGGCATTAATCCTCGCAGGATCCATTACACAGGCACAGGTTGAAAAGCGGGTACAACCCAAATGGTGGTTCGGTTTATCCGGAGCAGCCAATTTTAATACCTTTCGCGGTACCACTCAAAAAGTAACGGATTATCTGAGTGTTCCTACTGCTTTTCATAAAGGTAGTGGTGTTAAACCCTACGGATCCTTATTGGTTGAATACCGTCCTAAAAAAGTTTGGGGCGGAATGTTGAATATCGCCTACGATAATCGTGGTGGTAAATTTGATCAGGTACTGGCACCTTGTAATTGTCCGGCAGATCTGTCAACCAATCTCAGTTATGTTGCGATTGAACCAAGTATCCGTATTGCTCCATTCTCCAATGCCTTTTACATTTTTGCTGGGCCAACAATCGGGATCAATATTTCAAGATCATTTACCTATACACAGTTAAACCAGACTGATGTAAGGGATGAGTGGAGTGATCTTCATAAAACTGTTTTTGCTGCACAGGCCGGATTGGGTTTTGATATTCCGGTTTCTAAACGTTCAGCTGAAACACAAATGACAATATCTCCATTTGCTTCTTTTCAAACAGATTTATTTCAACAACCGCGTGAAGTTGAATCATGGGCCATACATACAGTTCGTGCCGGTATTGCTTTGAAATTTGGAACCGGTAAAAAAGCCTTGGCTGCAACACCGGCTCCGATCATTATCACAAATAATGTTCCCGGTCCAACCACAACCATTGTTGCTGAAAAAGAAATTCAGTTCTCTGTTCGTGCACCAAAAATTATTCCAATGGGCAGACAGGTGAAAGAAACTTTCCCTTTGCGTAATTCTGTATTTTTTGATATGGGATCATCAGAAATTCCTAACCGTTATGTACTCTTAACACCAGCCCAGGGTGCTTCTTTCAAAGAAGAACAATTGCAATTAAGTCAGCCTGATAATTTGAATACCGGACGTTCTTCAAGACAAATGGCTGTTTATCATAACATCATTAACATCACCGGCGATCGTTTGCGTGCTAATCCACAAAGCTCAATTACTTTGGTAGGGGCTTCAGATAAAAACCCGGAAGATGGTAAACTGATGGCAGAAAACGTTAAACGTTACCTGATAACTGTTTATGGTATTGATGCAGCAAGGATTACCACAGAAGGAAGAGATAAACCAGTGATTCCTTCAGAACAACCCGGTGGAACAAAAGAATTGGTTTTATTACGTGAGGGCGACAGAAGAGTTGATATCATGAGCACATCTCCGGAATTACTTTTACAAGTAGGAGGTAGCTCATCAGATTATTTCAGACCGGTTCAGTTTAATTCAATGCAACAGGATCCTTTAGACAGTCATGTGATTTTTACAGTTGATGGTGGAGCAGACCTGTTAACCTCATGGAATGTTGATATCAAAGATGACCAGGGAAGGGTTCAAAATTTCGGACCTTATTATGGTGATCAGGCATCCGTTTCAGGAAAAATGATTCTTGGATCAAATACGCAAGGCAACTATACCATTGTAATGAAAGGGCAGACCAAAACTGGTCGTTCCATTGAAAAATCAAGTTCAGTGAGTTTGCTGAAAATGGATGACATAAAACAGGAAGGATTACGTTACAGTATTTTGTTTGATTTTGACAAATTCAAAACAATTGCCTCCTACGAAAAATTCCTGATGGAAGTGGTAGCACCATTGATACCTGAAAACGGAACGGTAATCATTCATGGCCATACAGATATTATTGGCGAAGATGCTTACAATATGAAATTATCTCAGGAACGTGCCCTTGGTGCACAGAAAATTCTGGAACGTGCTTTGGCAAATGCAGGTAAAAAAGGTATCACCTTCCAAACCTTTGGTTTTGGTGAAGATGTAAATATGTCTCCTTTCGACAATAACCTGGTAGAAGAGCGTTTTTACAACCGAACAGTGATCATTGATATTGTTCCAAATAAATAAAGCAGGATTTTATATTCCGTAATTGTAATAGTTTATTATGTAAGCCGCCCTCAATCTGATTGCAGGGCGGCTTTGTAATTATAATAATACCAACAGAATTTGAAAAATAGTCGATTGAAAAAAAATAACAACAGTTAGATTAAGTAATCAATCATCACAAACAGCACTGATTTAGTGATATTTTACCAGATAATTTTTAACAAAATACTCAAACAACTTCCAGATTGTGCTGGAAATATAAAGAGGCTTATGCCCAACATAGTCTACATTACAGAAATTAGTACAGTTTCTGTCTGAAGTAAGATACACAAGATCTATTTCTTTCTGCCGGTGTGTCGTTCAAATCCTGATAGATAGGTAATACCATACAAATGTGTGATTTGTGTAAGTATTTAGTGCATATCTGTAACATAGTGAGGGCAATTATCCATCATCTTTATATGTGATGTAGTATTTTTTGAGCAATCGTTTTATTTCATCACAACAGTAAATATTTTGTCATGCATAATTATTCGGATACAGGTGACATAGAAAAATCAAAAGCACATATTGTAGTTGAGATTATAGAATATGTTCCTAATGCAGTAGTTAGTAAAACAATTATTAAGAAATCAACCGGAAATATCACAGTCTCTTCCTTTGACGCAGGTGAAGAACTTGCTGAAAAATTGTCGCCTTTTGATAATTATATACAGATCATTGATGGCATGGCAGAATTGGTAATGAATGGGAAGAAAATTAACATGAAACTTGGGGATGGTATCATTATCCCGGCACATACCAAGCATAAGTTTAACGCAAATGAGCAATTTAAAATGCTGTCTACAATAATTAAAAGTGGTTACGAAGAGTAAACAGATTTAATTGTTTTATGTAAGACAGATCAATCATCAGTTTCTGAATTTATATGAAATTATACATAAAATACATGGTTAGCACCCGTTGTAAAATGGTGGTGAAAGATGTACTGAGAAGTATGGGGCTTCATTTTATTGTGGTTGATCTGGGGGAGGTTGATATTATGGAAACACTTTCCATCGAAGAGATTTTACAATTGAAGCTGGCATTGGTTGAATCAGGACTGGAGTTAATGGATGATAAAAAAGCGGTGCTGATTGAAAGGATAAAAAATGTGATCATTGAAATGATTCATTATGATGAAGAATTGCCAATGATGAATTATTCAGATCATATCAGCACAAAACTGAATCATGATTATACCTATCTATCCAATATTTTTTCAGAAATAAAAGGAATTACGATACAGCAGTTTATTATCGTTCACAAAGTTGAACGAATTAAAGAATTGATCATTTATGATGAACTGAATATTACAGAAATAGCCTGGAAAATGAATTACAGCAGTGTAGCTCATTTGTCGAACCAGTTTAAAAAAATAACCGGACTGTCGCCTTCTCATTTTAAACAGTTAAAAGAAAAAAGAAGGAATCCGTTAGACGAGATTGGAAATTGATATCATATAAACAGCCATGGAAACAAACATACGACAGGAATCACAATACGCGAGAAGCCTGATAGAAGCCAGTCTTGACCCATTGGTAACCATCAGTACAGAAGGTAAGATCACGGATATGAATCAGGCTACTATTGACATTACTGGTATTGCTAGAGAACAACTTACCGGAACGGATTTTTTTGATTACTTCACAGAACCACAAAAAGCCAGAGAGGTTTATCAGGAAGTGTTTGCCAAGGGATCAGTGGCAGATTCGCCACTCACTTTACGTCATATTAAAGGAAAACTTACAGATGTATTATTCAATGGGTCAGTCTATAAAAATGATAGAGGGGATGTATTGGGTGTGGTAATTGTTGCGCATGATGTAACTGCTCAAAAATTATTATCAAAATATTCGCTTAGTTTGATCGAGGCCAGCCTTGATCCATTGGTTACCATCAACACCGAAGGAAAGATCACGGATATGAACCAGGCAACTGTTGATATAACAGGTATAACAAGAGAAAAATTAACAGGAACGGATTTCTTTGATTATTTCACAGAACCGCAAAAAGCCAGAGAGGTTTACCAGGAAGTGTTTGCAAAAGGCTCTGTGGCCGATTCTCCACTTACACTCAGGCATATTGAAGGGAAGTTAACAGATGTTCTGTTTAATGGGTCTGTATATAAAAATGACAGAGGAAACGTATTAGGTGTTGTAATTGTGGCAAGGGATGTAACCGATCAAAAAAGAATTGCCAGAGAGCTGACTGAAGCAAAAGTATTTGCCGAATTAACCACAGGTATTGCCGAAGAAGCTAAAAGCAAAGCCGAAACTGCTACCCGTATTGCAGAAGATGCGGTGAAGGCAAAGCAGCAGTTTTTGTCGAACATGAGCCATGAAATCAGAACGCCGATGAATGCGATCATCGGGTTTACCAAAGTAGTATTAAAAACTGATCTGAGTGTTAAACAAAAAGAATACCTGCAGGCCATTAAAATGAGTGGTGATGCATTGATCGTGTTGATCAATGATATCCTTGATCTGGCAAAAGTAGATGCCGGTAAAATGGTGTTTGAACAAACTCCTTTCAAAATGTCATTGTCAATATCAGCCATGCTACATTTGTTTGAAACAAAGATTCAGGAGAAGAACCTTGATTTGATAAAGCAATATGATCATAATATTCCTGAAGTATTGGTTGGAGATCCGGTACGATTGCACCAGATCATTTTAAATTTGGTAAGTAATGCCGTGAAATTTACAACACACGGAAAGATAACTGTATCAACGCAGTTAATGAATGAAGATGAAGATAAAGTAATGGTTCGTTTTTCTGTTACTGATACAGGAATTGGCATATCAGATATTAAGATCCAGAATATTTTTGAAAATTTTCAACAGGCTACCAGTGGCACATCGAGATTGTATGGAGGAACCGGTTTAGGGTTAGCCATTGTAAAACAACTGGTAGAAGCACAGCAGGGTAGTATCAGTGTAACCAGTAAACTAAACGAGGGTTCTACATTTAGTTTTGTATTAAAATTTTTAAAAACAAAAGCCTTGCCGGAATCTGAAATCGAAATTATTGAACTGGATAAAGAAATTCAAAACATTAAAGTGTTGGTGGTAGAAGACATTGCGCTTAACCAATTATTGATGAAGACCTTATTGGATGATTTTGGTTTTGAAAGGGATATAGCTGCCAATGGTAAAATTGCTATCGAAAAAATGCAATCAAAAGTGTATGATGTTATCCTGATGGATCTTCAAATGCCGGAAATGAATGGATTTGAAGCTACCATATACATACGGAGTGTTATGAATTCAAATATCCCGATCATTGCACTTACTGCAGATGTTACAACGGTTGATCTTGCCAAATGCAAAGCAGTAGGCATGAATGACTATATAGCAAAACCCGTAGATGAGCGATTGTTATATAAAAAGATTATCAATCTTGTTAAAAAACCTGCTTCTACTCCGGTTGCTGACAGGAAGGATAATGGTTTGACTGCTAAACAAAGATGTATTGATCTGGACTACCTGAATCACCGCACCAAATCAAATCCGGCTTTAATGATGGAAATGATTTCTTTATATCTGGAACAAACACCGATATTGATCATTGCAATGAAAACCAGTTTTAAAAATAAAGATTGGATTTCATTACAAGCCACTGCTCATAAAATGATCCCTTCCTTTTCAATCATGGGTATTAGTGTTGATTTTGAGAATATGGCCAAGAAAGTTAAAGAATACGCCACCACGCTTGAAGAAACAGACTTAATGCCTGCCCTTGTTTTGCAATTGGAAAATATTTGTACCCAGGCATGTAAAGAATTGGTTGAAGAATTAAATAGTATTAAAATATCGCAGATATGAAAAAAGAAAATAAAATAAAACTTTTTCTGGTGGATGATGATGCTGTGTTCCTGAAATTATTGGAAATCGATTTATTGAATAATGCAGATTTTATTATCGAATCTTATTCTACCGGTGAACTATGCCTTAAAGCTTTGATGAATGAACCGGATGTGATCATTCTGGATTATCATCTGGATGGTATTGATAAAGATGCCATGAACGGAATGGAGGCATTGGACAGGATTAAAGCATTCAACCCGGAGATACCTGTGGTAATGCTTTCTTCACAGGATAAAATAGATGTAGCCATTAATTGTATGCATCATAAGGCGTTTGATTATGTAGTAAAAAGTGAAACCGCTTTTATGCGCTTAAAAAATATTATCACAACCATTATGGGATACCGAAAAATGGAAAAACAATTGAGTTGGTATATGGATAGAATGTAGGTACAATTAGAGATAGAATACTATTAACTTTTTAGAAAAGCCCGCTGTTGCCAAACAGCGGGCTTTTCTTTTTTAACATGTGATATATGTAAAACTTACCCGTCGTTATGTAATGCTTTAAAAATGATATCACATCATCTTTGTTTAACGATGCAGTCTAATTGAAATGCTTGAATTAAAACACTATGAAAAATATTATTTCATTCCTTACAATTCTCTTTTGTTTGTCGGGATGCGATAATCATACAAAGCATGAAGCAGAAGAATTACAGATTAAACAGTTAACCATTGACTCATTGAATAGTTTGGTAATTCAACAGCATATTATTGATTCTATGAAAGCTGCAACAGCCAGCCGTAATATTATAAACCGGGAAGTGGCCAACAATAGCCTAATAACTCAATAGGCTGTTGTTGAAACAAAACCAAAAATGAAAGGATTGAGCAATGTAGAAAAAAGCTGCTGTTACAGGTGACGGTACCGGAGCTATTGGCGAAACAATAAAAAGAAAAAGGCTAAACAATCATTCAATTAAAATCGATACAATGAATAACCTCTTATACCTGATTGCCATAGTGCTGCTTATTGTTTGGGCAACCGGCTTTTATGCATACAACGCAGGAAGTGTGATACATATTCTATTAGTGATCGCAATTGTTGCCATATTACTTCGTGTAATCAGGGGTAGAAATCCTCTTTAATCATCATACATATTAAATACAATCAATCATGCAAAAATCAAATGACACAGCAAAAGTAATCGGGGCGTTATTATTAGGTGCAATCACAGGCGCAGCACTTGGTGTTCTTTTCGCGCCAAGTAAAGGAAGCAAAACCCGACGTAACCTTATTAATGGTGCGAAAGATATGGGCGAAGATTTTGCAGAAAAAATCAAAGACCAGGTTAAAGCATTACGTAATAAAGCAGAAGAACTGGAAGTACTTGCAGAAGAAAAAGTAGATGGCATGGTAGATTCTGCCAACAAACATTTGGATGGCATGAAAAAGCAACATGCCTGATATTTATTCAACCCTATGCTTTGTGTAGGGTTGATTTTTTTCTATACAATTTAAAACAGAAACAATGCCGGATCATTCAGAAATAGAAGAATTAACGAAAAGTATTGGGCGGTATGCGCATAACAGTTTTGAACTGGCTAAACTGGAAGCCACTGAACGGGGCTCTGTAATAGGTGCAGGTTTGGTAAGTGGTTTTATGATAATACTAATCTGCATTTTGTTCCTTTTTTTTATCAGCCTTTGGGCAGGATTCTATTTGTCGGCCAAAATGGGTGATAGTTATTCAGGGTTTCCAATTGTTGCAGGTATCTATCTTGTACTTGGGATCGTGCTTTTAACGAATAGAAAAAAGTTGATTGAAATGCCCCTGTGCAACAGTTTCATCAAAAAAATATATAATAAAAATTAGTTCAGGCTAATCATACAATACAACATGGAAAATATCGACATATATGATCACGCCACCCTGCTGATTCGAATTCGGCAATTGAGGGCAGATAAGAAAATTCAGGAAGAAGAATTGAAGTGTCGCTTTAGTGAATTTGTAGATACATTAAACCCACTTGCCATTGTAAAAGGATCCTTACATGATCTGGCCAGTGATAAAGAAATACAGTTTGACCTTGCCAAAGTGGCTTTGAATATGGGTTCGAACCTAATCATTGATCAGGTGTTTGGCAAATACCGAAGCATTAAAGGGTTCTTTAGTTCTGTGTTGGTCGAAAATATTTCTAACGGTTTTATCAATAGTGGTGCAATAAAAATATTGTCACTATTTAAGAAAAAGAAGACAGTTAAAGAATTTCATACATCAGAAAGTCAAAATCTGATATAATGAGTATAGAGAAATATAGAAAGTGTATTGATGCCTGTTTGGAATGTGTGAAGGAATGTAAATACTGTATCGGGGAATGTTTGGGACAACTAAACCCTGAGGATATGTCGCGTTTGATGAAACTGGAAACCAATTGTGCTGCCATTACTTTATTATCTGTTGAGTTTATGTCGAGCGGAAGCCAGTTTGTAGAGCCGCTTTGTAAACTGTGTTCTGATGTATGCATTGATTGTGCTGTAGAATGCGAAAAATACATGCACCTGGAACATTGTAAAAGATGTGCCATTGTTTGCCGCAAATGCGCAGCCGAATGGCTGGCTGTGGAATCTATGGCTGCTTAAAAGTTTAATAGAATATATTATATACATCCATTCATCTTAAAAATAAAAAAAATGATAGTAACTACCTGTAAGCATTATGCCATGAAAGCCTCTGTTCTTACACTTTCTATTTCGATGCTATTATTGCTTGCCTCCTGCAGCAGTAATCCAAAACCGGAAGACACAAAGAAAGAAGCTACCGAACACAATGATGCAAAATTCAGCAGCGCCAATGAAACTGATGCAAAGTTTCTGGTAAATGCAGCTGAAATAAATCTGCAAGAAATTCAATTGGGCCAGCTTGCAGAAACAAAGAGTATGATGCCTGAAGTGAAAGATCTGGGTGCAAACATGAGCAGAGAACATTCAAAAGCAAATGTAGAATTGCAAGAGCTTGCTTCTTCCAAACAAATTTCTTTACCTACTTCTATCACAAATGACGGACAGGACGCTTATAAAAAAATGATGAATGAAAAAGGGAATCATTTTGATAAAGCATATTGCGATATGATGGTAAACGGACACAAGGAAGCCATTGAAAAATTTGAAAAAGCTTCAAAAGATGCTGTGGATCCGGATATCAAAGCATGGGCTTCTTCTATGTTACCACTTTTACGTATACATCTTGACCACGCATTGACCTGTCAGAAAGCAGCAGGGAAATAACTTCTTTCTCAATAATTAAATATTCATCACACATTAAAAATAAAATATGAAAATTAACCGCTTAAGAATCACCATGATTGTCTGTATTACAACAGTTGCTATGATGAGTTGTAACAATTCGCCTGAAAAGAAGGCAGAAAAAGTGGAAGACGCCAAAGAAGCAGTCGTTAATGCAACAAATGATCTTGACAAAGCCCGTCAGGATTCTGCCGACGAATACAACCAGTATAAAGTTGCATCAGATTCGAGGATCAGGGAAAATGACAGCCTTTTGGTAGTGTTAAAAGCCCGCATTAAAGAAGAGAAAAGAGAAGCAAGGATTACCTATGAAAAAGAGCTAAATCAGTTGGAAGAAAAGAATGAAAAGTTGAAAGCAAGAATCCATGGATACAAAGAAAATGATAAAAACAAATGGGAATCATTCAAACTTGGTTTTAATCAGGATATGGATGCATTAGGGAAATCAATTTCAGCATTGGCTCACAGGAATATGGATAAAAAATAATCGTATGCGATCCGATCATGATAGAGGTTAAGAAAGAAGGCATTTTGCTAAAGAAAACTTCTCTGGAATTTGAAAACGAAGGTGTATTAAATCCTGCTGCAATCAGAGAAGGAGATTTTATTCATATGTTTTACAGGGCAGTGCGTCAGGGAAACCATTCTACCATTGGTTATTGTAAGATGGAAGGGCCAACAAAAGTGATTGAGAGAAAAGAACAACCTATTTTGATACCTGAATTTGATTATGAATCGCAGGGGGTAGAAGACCCCAGGATTGTAAAGATCGATGGTCTGTATTATCTCAGTTTTGTAGCCTACGATGGTGTAAATGCGATGGGGGCATTGGCAACTTCAACAGATTTGGTTCATTTTGAAAGAAGAGGAATTATTGTTCCTCAATTATCCTACGATGAATTCAAGCCTCTTGTAGAAACACATGCTTCGTTAAATCAAAAATATATACGGTACAATGCGCATAATAATATTCTCACAAAACTGGATAAAAGAATATTGATATGGGATAAGAACCTGGTATTTTTTCCCCGACGGATTAATGGCAAACTTTTCTTTTTGCACCGCATCAAACCGGATATCCAGATTGCTTCGGTTGCAGAAGTATCAGATCTCACAAAAGAATATTGGACAGAGTATCTCCTTCATTTGGAGCAACATATTGTTTTATGTCCCAAACATTTGCATGAAGTGAGTTATATCGGAAGCGGATGTCCTCCTGTTGAAACGGAATTTGGTTGGTTGATTATCTATCATAGCGTTCATGATGAGATTGCCGGATATGTTTATTCAGCATGTGCTGCCTTACTGGATCTTGAAAATCCTGAAAAGGAAATTGCAAGATTGCCTTTCCCATTATTTAAACCGGAATTGGAATGGGAAAAGAAAGGAGAAGTTAATAATGTAGTATTCCCAACTGGTGCCGCATTGTTTGATGATACATTATACATATACTATGGAGCGGCAGATGAAAAAATAGCAACTGCTTCAGTTAGCTTGTCATCGTTATTGAAAGAACTATTACTCTACAAGAATATCAACGATAAGTGTACGGTTTAGCGCAATAAAATATAAGTGATTAATGAACTTAACAGAAAGGAGAATAACCATGAGCCAAGTATATTCAATCCCACAGCGTTTAACATTTATTCAGGAAGATTCTGTTGAAAATAGAATGAATGCACCTGAAATATTTCGTAAAACAGATGCTGATTTATTAGCTGAAGAACTTCCCGTTATTTTATTCATCAGTTCTTACCCGCCGGTAGAATGTGGGATTGCTACTTATTCGCAGGATCTGATAAGATCACTAACCAATAAATTCAGTGATTCTTTTAGTATAAAAGTTTGTGCACTTGAAGCCGGCCTGAAGCATAATAATTATCCAGATGAAGTTTCTTATGTATTAGACAGTACAGATCCTGAAATGTATATCCGTTTGGCGCAAACCATTAACCAGAATGATAAGATCAAGACTGTATTTATTCAGCATGAATTTGGTTTATACAAAAATATCTCAGACATAGATTTTTTAAAATTCCTATATCATATTGATAAACCGATCGTAATGGTTTTCCATACGGTTTTACCACGGCCAAATGATGCACTGAAGATAAGGGTACACCGTATTGCCGGAGTTTGTAAGTCTGTTATTGTAATGACCAATACTTCTGCCAAAATACTGTGTAATGATTATCGGGTTACTATGGAAAAAATTTCGGTAATTCCACATGGCACTCACCTGGTAAGACATACCAATAAAGATTTACTTAAAGAAATTTATGGATTAAATGGAAGAAGAGTGCTTTCTACTTTTGGCTTACTCAGTTCAGGCAAAAGTATTGAAACAACACTGGAAGCATTGCCTGCCATCGTTCAAATAAATCCGGATTTGATTTTTCTGATCATTGGTAAAACACACCCTGGTGTGCTTGCTTCTGAAGGGGAACAATATCGTGAAACCCTGGAAGCTATGGTACAGAAATCCGGATTACAGAACCATGTTAAGTTTATCAACTACTATTTGCCCTTGCAAGACCTGCTGGAATACCTGCAACTAACAGATATTTATTTGTTTACTTCTAAAGACCCCAACCAGGCAGTAAGCGGCACATTTGCTTATGCAATGAGTTGTGCCTGTCCTATCATTTCAACACCAATACCCCATGCAAAAGAAGTGTTGTGCGATGATACAGGAATCATTGTTGATTTTCAGGATCCGGTTCAGTTAAAAGCCGCCATTGAGCATTTACTGGATGATGAAAAACTATTAACTGCATTTAGTTCCAATACGCTTCAAAGGATCATTCCAACAGCCTGGGAAAACTCAGCTCTTGCACATGCCCGATTGCTGAAGGAAGTTTCTGATGGTTCAATTCCGCTTCATTATCGTTTACCCGAGATCAATCTGGCTCATGTAAAAAAAATGACAACAGATTTTGGTATGATCCAGTTTTCAAAATTTAATCAACCCGATATTGAGTCGGGGTATACACTGGATGATAATGCCCGGGCTTTGATAGCATTCAGTATGCATTATGCACTAACGGGTGATGTAAATGATATACCTTATCTGCGCATCTATCTGAATTTTATTCAATACTGCCAGCAAACAAACGGACAATTTCTGAATTATACAGATATTGATACAGTATTTACCAATCAGAATAATGAAACAAACCTCTCTGATTCAAATGGAAGAGCAATATGGGCATTGGGTTACCTGATCTCACAAAAATCATTATTGCCTTCAGATCTGGTTGCAGCTGCGGAAACTATATTATTAAAAACTCTGCCACATCTGGAAACAACTCATTCAACAAGGTCAATGGCTTTTGCTGTAAAGGGTTTGTATTATTATAATCAAAAAACAAGGTCTGCAAATATTACAACCGTTATCGTAAAACTGACTAACAGATTGGTACAGATGTACAGGCATGAATCTGAAACAAATTGGCTTTGGTTCGAAAGTTACCTTACGTATGCCAACAGTATTTTACCTGAAGCACTATTATATGCCTGGCTTGAAACCGGTGACTGGGTGTATAAGGATATCGCTAAAGAATCTTTTGATTTTCTTTTATCAAACACTTTTACAAAAGCCGGAATAAAACCGGTTTCAAATAAAAGTTGGTTACATAAAGGGCAACCTTCTGAATCGTTTGGGGAACAACCCATCGATGTTGCCTATACCATTCTTGCCTTGAATTTATTTCTGGAAGTTTTTAAAGAACCTTCGTATGAAAATAAGATAGAGGAGGCTTTTAATTGGTTTCTTGGTAATAACCACCTGAACCAGATCATATATAATCCCTGTACCGGTGGTTGTTATGACGGACTTGAGGAATGTCGTGTAAACCTGAACCAGGGAGCTGAATCTACTTTAAGTTATCTGATTGCAAGACTGATTGTTGAAAACAGGCTACAAAGATCCACCTATTGTTAAACGATACAGGTTACCTGTGAAATATGCAAACTAAACTTACCTGTTTGCAAGTAAACAGAAATGAACTGATTGACCTTTACAGTATTCTACATTCATTATATTCTAAAAAATAATTCCATGTTTATCGATATTAATAACCACAGAAAAATATTTGCTGTGCAGGAAGAATTCAATCAGGTTTTTCAAAATTTACATCTTTCCTTTTATCAAAAACCCAGCAAACCCGGTGGTATTTCATCTGATGAGTTGATAGATAAAAGCAGTAAAACCCTGGCATCCTGCAGGGCGATAGATCATTCAGGATTTATCTCTGTTTCACCGGAAATGACAGTGGGAGAGTTGAAGCAACATTTTAGCGATGTATTTGAACTGACCATTGATGTTTTTCAAAGAACAGGGAAAAATACCTGGAGCGAATTTCCTGTTGAAGAGTCTGAAACATTGCAGTCACTTAATGTAGAAATGCCAAAAGCAGAAAAATATTAAACAACTGTTATCAAAATATCATGCGTTTTTTTAAACCCATAAATGCTTCTATCATATGAAAGTATTGATTGTATTAACCTCCCATAATGACCTTGGTAAGTCTGGACAAAAAACAGGATTTTGGATAGAAGAGTTTGCAGCGCCATTTTATGTTTTGCAGGATGCAGGAGTAGAAATTACATTGGCCTCACCCAAAGGTGGTCAGCCTCCTGTAGATCC
>CANBSW010000115.1 GCA_947372235.1 Chitinophagaceae bacterium
ATTTTGTTCATAATGTTTAGGATATAAATCAGAAAACAAAGGTAGTCTTCCTCTTTTACCAATATAGGTAGTTAAATATTAGCGGAAAATTACATTGATAGTTGGGTAGCATCACTTGAAAATCGGTGAAAACTAAGCTTCGATAGGTAGGGTTTTTGGGGGCTTCTCATTCATCGGGCAATAACTTGTATTCACCGAAAAGTGTTATCCGTATTGTTTTTTAAGGGATGGGACATTTATGAGATTCGCTAAAAAAATGAAAGTAATCAGTGAATGCTTGCTCCTCAAATAGATGCAGATTCATTGCTACAGAGCAATGGGTTTTATTGCTGCATCAATGGGACTAAAAAATGTACTATGATCTCAATCAGATTTTTGAAATGAGTTTACAGATATTTTTGTGTTCAATAAACAGATTCTTCCTTGTTTAAATATTCGACCACCCTATTATTATTAGTTGCTTTTCTGGCACAAACCTTTCGGCAGGTAGCCATTGTGGGTGGATATTATGCTGACAATCAAACATATGCCCAAAATTGTATCAATAAAGCAAGGCCCAAACTGCATTGTAATGGTAAATGCCAATTGATGAAAAAACTGAAGCAGGAGGAGAAAAAAGACCAGCAAAACCCGGAAAGAAAGAATAATTGCAGGGAAAATGTACTTTCTTCAAAATCTTTTTTTGCGGCTGTTTCAAATATCGGGTTATCGATTCTGAAGGCATATTCTCACCGCAATTCCGGTATTCCTGTTGACAGGGCCGAGGCTTTTTTTCATCCACCCGGGGCCTGAGTTCCTTTTGGTTCTATTTATTTTTTGCTTTTGCTGAGAATACCATGCTTATTCCTGTGATCAGAATAGGGTATTCTGTGCAGGTGTCTGTTTTACCCTTTTATTAATCCTTCATTAAACTGTTAGTATGAAAAAGCTATTTTTTATCAGTATTGTTCTGTTTGTATTTATAACCAACTCATTCGCCTGTGAAATCTGTGGCTGTGGAGTAGGTAATTTTTATCTGGGAATTCTGCCAGCTTTTAAGACAAAATTTATTGGCGTGCGCTATAGTTACCAGCACTATTATTCTGAAATGGCTACAGACCACAGTCAGTTTAGCAATGATTTTTACAAAACCGCAGAGATCTGGGGTGGCTGGAACTTAGGGAACCGTTGGCAACTAATGGTTTTTGTACCTTATCGTTTCAACAAAAAAACATCTGATGATGGGGTTAAGGAAACCAATGGTTTGGGTGATATTACCCTATTGCTCAATTACAGTTTACTGCATACCAGAAAAGTACGGTTAAATAATACAGTTATTGAAAACCAGTTATGGATTGGAGGGGGTGCAAAACTGGCCAATGGTGTCTATCATATTGACCTTACAGATCCTTCTGCCAATATTGGCGATGTGAATTCGCAATTGGGAACGGGCAGTACTGCTTTTATATTAAGTGCGATGCATACCATCAATATCAGGAAATTCGGGGTTACCAGTTCTGTGAACTATAGCATTAATACCACCAATGCCGATAGGTATCGTTTTGGAAACAGGGTTATGGTAAACAGTCTTGCCTATTATCGTTTGCGCGTTGCAGGGGTTTCTGTTTCGCCTAATCTGGGTTTGTTATACCAGCATTCAGCCATCAATCATTATCAAAACGATCCTGTTGAGCAGAGTGGTGGTTATACATTTAATGCATCGGGCGGGGTTGAGGTTAGCCTTAACAAAATAACCGTAGGCCTGAATGCGCAGATACCCATCAAACAAAATTTTGCTGATGGACAAACCAATGCAAGATCTAAGGGGGTATTGCATATCAGTTTTGCATTATGATCTGTTATGCAGGATGATTTCAATAAAAGAAGGACAAGAGAAAAAGAGGTAAGGGGGCTTGTTTATTATTTTTTGGGCAACATTTCATTACTTTACAACACAAACATTGATAACAATAATCATTAATCATGAAGTATATACTTAGCGTTTTAGTTGCCGGGATCTTTTTTTTCTCAGCCTGCCAATCGGGCCCCGCCAAAACAGATAAGCCAACGGCCGATACCATGAAAATGGCGCAAGACAGTACCATAAATATTTTTGAACACATGCTGGTAGATAATAAAAAAGACCCCAGCTGCGGTATGCCGGTAACAGCCGGTATTAATGATACTGCGCATTACAAAGACAAAGTGCTGGGCTTTTGCTCTAAAGAATGTAAGGATGAGTTTTTAAAAAATCCGGATGTAAATATAGCAGCGGCGGATTTGAAGAAATAGAGAATTTGCCTTTTAACCGCGCTTTACTACTTTGCGAGAAATATTGCACGCAAGGGCGCAAAGGCGCGGTTTTTTGTTTTTAATAGACTTTGGCCGATACATTCAGGTCATACTCCGATACATAAAGAATAAGAGGCAGCACTATCGTTGAATATTGCATCACACCTGATAAACCAAAACCACTGAGGCGCCCCGGTAATGCGAAAGAGTTTATTATTTATATCTGCGGTCTTTTTCTTCTGCAACCTCGCATCTGCCAGGCATATTAAAGGCGGTTGGGTGCAATATGAGTATGTGGGTTCAGGAAATACAGCAAATACTTCTACCTATAAAATAACCATTAATGTTTTCAGGAGTTGTACAGATAACGGGCCAATGCCATCAGCCATCGGTATCTATGATGCAACCACCAATACATTGGTGCAAACTGTAACGGGTACCAATTATTCATTGGCGGGTTCTCCTACAAAAACCACTTTTGACCCCTGCTTAAGTAATCCGCCTACCATTTGTTACCAGATCTTTACGTACAGTACCACTGTTACACTTCCTGATAACGTAAATGGCTATACCATTGCCGCACAGGATGCAAACCGTATTACAGGGATCATTAATATTACCAATTCTTCCAGCACGGGAATCAGTTTTACCGGTAGTATCCCCGGAATTATTAATGGGGTTGATTATCATATTAACAGTAGCCCGTTTTTTCAGTTTAAGGATACGGCAATTGTTTGTTACAGTTCAAAATTCACTTACCAGTTCAGTGCTACCGATGCAGATGCAGGAGATGTATTAACCTATTCTTTTGGTAATGGTTTAAATGGTACACAAATATTAACAGCACCCCCCTATTCAGCCTTAAGCTATACCTCGGGTTTCAGTGGATTTGCACCTTTAGGACCTTTGGTTACTATAGATTCTTTAACGGGTCTTATTTCCGGAATAGCACCTTCAACAACCGGTGAATATGTAATTGCAGTTTATGTGAACGAGTGGCGAAACGGCGTTCTTTTCAATTCCACAAAAAAAGAACTGCAGATAATTGTTGGTAATTGCTCTTTATCAGCGGCCACTTTAAAACCGGTTTATGTGAACTGTGATACTTATGACTTTGCTTTTCAGAATGAATCATTATCCTCTAATATCACTTCCTATCAATGGGATTTTGGAGTGAATGGTATTACTACCGATGTTTCAACAAGCCCCACCCCTACCTATGTTTATGCTGATACAGGCACTTATATCGTAAAACTGACCGTAAGAAATTCATTGGGTTGTACAGACTCTACAACGGGTATTGCAAAAGTATATCCCGGATTTACCCCTTCATTTACGGTTACAGGCAGTTGCTTTCAATCGCCTTTTCAGTTTGCAGATAACAGCCTTGTAAAATATGGAACAGGCAGCTGGGCATGGGACTTTGGCGATCCTAACAGTACCAATGACACATCAACTTTAAAAAATCCTAACTACACTTATTCTGCATCCGGTAATGTAACGGTGTTGATGAATATTACAAGTTCGGTGGGTTGTTCGGGTTCTTTTTCGAAAGTGGTGACTATAAACAATAAACCTTTTATCTCCCTCGGATTTTCGGATACCTTGATCTGCAGTATCGACAGCCTGCCACTAAAAGCACAAAGCTCAGGTACGGTTTTTCGATGGTCGCCTAATTATAAAATTTCAAATATTAATATTGCCAATCCCATAGTATATCCAAAAGATACCACCACCTATACAGTTACGGTTACCGATCAGGGTTGTATAGACAGTGCCAAAGTAAAAGTGAATGTATTACAATTCATCACAGTAAAACTGGGGCTCGACAGCGGTATTTGCAAAACAGACAGTTTTACTTTACGGCCGGTAAGCGATGCGTTAAGTTATGTTTGGAGAGAATCTGTGAATGGAAACAGTTTGAGCAGTTACAATACAAGATATCCACGTGCCGCTCCGTTGGTTACCACAACTTATTTTGTAACGGCAAATCTTGGTTATTGCCAGGATAGTGCTAAAGTAAAGATCAATGTATCTCCTTATCCTGTTGCCAATTTGGGAAATGATACGGCTATTTGTTTTGGCAGCCGGATACAATTAAAAGCATCGATCAGCGGAAGTTATTTTTCGTGGAGCCCTACCAGCAGTTTACTAAATGCCAATACATTAAATCCTATTGCCGGACCCAGTAAAAGCACGAGTTATATTTTTACAGCATCCGATACTTTGTATTGCCCTAAACTGGTGAGTGATACCATTTTTGTAAAAGTAATACAGCCTTTTAATGTGAATGCTGGGAAAGATACTTCGGCAAGTGTTGGACAGCCATTGCAGTTACAGGTAACAGGAGGAGACCCTTCTTATACCTATCAATGGCTGCCTTCTACTTATCTGGATAATGCAGGCATTTATAATCCGATAGCAACCATCGGTACCTCAAGTATTGATTCTATCAAATACATGGTGAGGGTTACCACACCGGAAGGTTGCAGCAGCTCGGATGATATTATTGTACGGGTTTTTAAGAATGGCCCTGAAATATATGTACCCTCCGGCTTTACACCCAATGGAGATGGATTGAATGATGTATTACGCCCTGCTTTGATTGGCATTGAGCGGTTTGATTTTTTCAATATTTACAATCGTTGGGGGCAATTGGTCTATCATACCATTACAAGAAATAGCGGTTGGGATGGAACCATTAATGGAGCGGCACAGCCAAGTGGTGCTTATGTATTTACAGCGCAGGGTATTGATAAGGATGGGAAGATTATTTTCAGGAAAGGAACTTCGGTGTTGATTAGGTAGAGAAAGGATTTTGAAATACGGTTTACAATTACGAGAACAGATACTCCACATCTTCTTTCGTCAAACTCTTCACAAATCCTTCATCATCGGTAATTAAGTCTTTAGCGAGGTTGCGTTTGCGCTCCTGAAGTTTTAATATTTTATCTTCTACGGTATCGGTACAGATCATGCGGTAGGCGAAGATATTTTTGGTTTGGCCTATGCGGTGTGTTCTGTCAATTGCCTGTTGTTCTACCGCGGGGTTCCACCATGGATCTACGATATACACATAATCGGCGGCGGTTAAATTCAAACCCACGCCTCCGGCTTTTAAGGAGATCAGGAATACACGGCAATTCTCATCGTTCTGAAAACGGGTAATGGCTTTTTCTCTTTCAGCTACGGTGCTGCTGCCATCAAAATATTCATAATCCACCTCCAGCTCTTTCATTTTTTCTTTGATGAGAGCGAGCATACCCAAAAACTGTGAGAAGATCAAAGCTTTGTGGTTACTGATATTTTCAGTGATCTCCCTTCCTATCTCTTCCAGTTTCACTGATACATTGGGGAAGCGTTCTTCTTCTTTTACAATAGCGGGACTATCGCAAATTTGACGCAGTTTCATCAATCCCTGCAAAATAGTTAACTGCGATTTTTGGATACCCTGGTTTTCTACAACACCCAGAATTTTATCGCGGTAATCATTTCGGTAAGCTTCATAAATTTTGCGTTGTTCATCGCCCATTTCGCAGAACAATACCATTTCCTGTTTTTCGGGAAGGTCTTTTGCAACCTGTTCTTTGGTACGACGTAATATGAAGGGATATAATAATTTTCGCAGATGATCTTTCTGTTCCTTCTCACCAAACTTATCAATTGGCACAGAAAATTCCTGTTTAAAAAATTCTACACTGCCCAGCATGCCGGGGTTAAGGAAATTCATCTGTGCAAAAATATCAAAGGTATTATTCTGCAAGGGGGTTCCACTTAAACACAGTCGGTTTTTTGCTTTTAATAAACCTGCCGCTTTGGTTACTTTGCTGCCCGGGTTTTTGATGGCCTGGCTTTCATCCAGAATCACATAATCAAAATTAACCTCTACAAATTGTTTAATATCGCTGCGCAGGGTTCCATAGGTAGTGATGATCACATCAATATCCCCACTAGACAAACTTTCGCGTGAGCGATTGCCACCATGGTGTACAGAGAAAGTTAGGTTAGGCGTAAACTTTGCAATCTCATTCTGCCAGTTAAACATCAGTGTAGTAGGGCAAACCACCAATGCCTTCAAACTGCCGTTCTCTTCTTTCAGGTGATGGATAAAACTCAATGCCTGTATAGTTTTTCCCAATCCCATGTCATCCGCTAATATTCCACCCCATTGCACTTCACGTAAATAATTGAGCCATTGAAAACCACTTTCCTGGTAAGGGCGTAATACATCCTGCAAGTGTGCGGGTGCAGGAATGGGTTTGATGGAATGATTGTCTTTAAGGCGTTCATATTTTTCTTCCAGTTGAAAAAACAATTCCTGTTCATCGCGCTGCAAATACAATTCTTCAATTACACTGAAGTGATATTTGCTCAACTTCATGTTTCCCTGCTTGCCATCGCCTACACGGAAGAGCAGGGAATATTTTTTGATCCACTCTTCTGGTAAGATCCCCAGTGTGCCATCTTCCAGTTGCACAAACTGTTGTTTATTGCCGAGTGCTTTTTTTACTTCTTCAACGGTTACTTTCTGCTCGCCAAACTGGATCTCAATTTTTGCATCAAACCAATCGGTATTACTGCTGATAAATATTTTGGTAGATGGCTTTGCAGTATTGAAACGGAAATTCTTTAATGCTTCGAAACCAAATACGGGAATATTCATTTCCTTCACCGCATCTACAAATAAAAAGAACCAGTTATTACGCAATACATCCGCACCTTTTAATGCCAACACATTGCCTTCTACCGGGCGAATAAATCCCGAATGCAATGATTCTAATTTTTGTACAAATTCTTTTTCTGCTTCAAGGTTACGGTGTATTACCAATATTTTATCGGCAACAGGAAGTATGATCTTTTCTTTGTCGGAGATCTTTACATCATATCCATGATAGTTGAATACGGGTTGAAACAAGAGATAATCGCCCTTCTCTTTCAACATCACTTTTACTTCGGGGCGAAGGTCTCTGATATCTTCTTTTTGTACATTGGTAAAATGTACATTGTATTCTTTTGATAGAGGCAGGATGAATTGCTGCAACTGCACCGCCCAATCTTCTGCAGCAATAGCGATTTTTCCGGAAGGAAGAAATTTTTCTACCAGGTTAATATCTTCCGAACGCTGCCAGGTAAAAAACTGGTTATGGTATTGAAACAGTAAAGCCGATTCGCTTTCATTATCCGAAATATTCAGATCGGCCAATGGTAGTTTGATACGGCAATCCACTTCGTATTTTCCATTGGCATAATTTACTTCAAACTCCGGGCTGATAAACTCACTCACCAACTCTGCCTGTAAAAGATTGGAAGTAGTAAACGTTTTTCTAGGTGGTAAATAAAACACAAACGGACTCAATACCAGTTCCGTAAATAATTTTTTGAATTTGGGATGCAGATATTCATTAATCAGGTGGCGTGTTTCTTCGGGTAACTCATCATCATGCTGCTGAATAATATTTTCCCAGATGCCGCTGAAAGGTGAGTTGCGGTTAAGGTAGCGTCCTACTTCGCCCGGCATCAGTTTGCGTAATTGTTGCAACAGCATTTTATCATCCTCATTAAATACTTCTGTGTTGATGAATTTTGCGAGATCTAATTTTACTGTTTTGGTAATGTATTTGGTATTTTCTTCATCTGCCTCAGCCTGCACAGCTTCCAATACCACATAGGGATATTGCAGCTCGTTGGCGGTGATCACCACACCTAATTTTAAAATGGTTTTTGCGGTTTCTTCTTCGGTAACAATGGTTGCAGGTGCTGTGGTAAATTCCTGCTCGGCCATGCGTGGCTTTTCAGCTGCAGGGTTTAGTGATACACGTTTGATAGAAGTATCCAAAACACGCAAAAAGGGTTTACCATCGGTATAGGTGAATTCAAATTTTCCTTTCAGATCATCTGTCAATGAATAACCGTATAATGCGAGTAATTTATTTTTTTCTTTATCCCAGTTACGGATACTGTCGAAGTAATTAGGCCCGTAATTATGCAGCAGTTGGAGTAATACAATATTCTTGTGCACACAAAGCGGATGTTCTGTATCGCTCTGGCAGGTGCAGCTGGTATCAAAATTTCTTTCTTCGTTTTTTTGGATCACCACTTTATAAGGCTGCTCTTCAAAATCCAGTTCAGCCACTACTCTTTCATCTTTCGCTACCAAAATATTACTTCTGGTACTCCGTAAATAATTCTCGGCTGTTTCGAAGTTTTCCTGTGCCGATAACATCCTGATCAGTTTTAGCTCCAGTTGTTTCATTTTAACAACCGTATGGCGCTGATCGTATACGGTTTCTTTATCGCCCAGTAAGTTTTTATCCAACAGATCCTGTAAATGAAACAAAGCACCGGCTTTATGACGACAGATCTCAGAAAGGTTATACGGGCAACTGCAACGAAGCGATAGCGTTTTAGGATCTTTAAACTGATTGATATGCACTTTATAAAAAGTAGCATACCCATCATCTTTTACACGGAAGATAATGGCGCTCATGAGGTCGTCATACTCTATCAGTTCCACATTGCCAAGGGCATGGATCTTCTTACCACGACGGATCACTTCTTCCGTGCCGCTGTTATAGATATGTTTAACCAGATAAGGTAGGGCCATAGAGTTTAAAATTTGGAGTTTGTAGTGTAAGGTTTGGGGTTAGGATTATAAATGTTTGGGTAAAAACTAAACACCAAACTTTAAACCTTCCACTCAAAACTTTAAACTCTAAACTCTCAAAAGGGCAATTTGCAAAAGTAAAGGAAAGCGGCCCGCTTTCCGAAATGAATTAGAAAAAATAATATGAGATAGTGTTGAAATAGAGAAAATTAACCCGGTGTTAGGAATAGCAAATCGATGAAGATAAACATTCATTTCTTCTCTAATCCTATAAATTCCAAAAAATCCCGGTTCAGACAATTAAAGCACCATTTTTGAATATCGGCAATATATTCGCTACATCCAACGAAACACAATATTCCAGATCGGTTTCCAAACCATAAGAAGCGAGGCGGTGCCAGTGGGTGGTATGGCGGATAAAGCTGAACATATCATTCTTATGCATGCGGTACATATCAGAAGCCATCAGGCTGCTGTCGCAGTGGATGGTGAAATGATTTTTTACCTTTTCGATCACGGCACCGGCAAACATGGCATCTTCAATATTAAACCTGTCTTTCCATGCCGAGCAGCCGAGGAATACATTTTTGTTTTGCGATGTGAGATAATCACAAACAGCAGAGAGGTTAGGAAATGAACCCGTAACCACTTCATCGGCACCGTTTTTCAATGCCATATGTAATAGTTTGGTTCCATTGGTAGTAGTAAGCACGAGGGTTTTGCCTTCAATAAAGGAGCGTGGATATTCTGCCGGAGAATTACCGTACGATAACCCGGGAATTACTTTACCATCTCTTTCGCCTGCTGTAATACCACCTGTGGCATTGCCAATCTGAATACAATTGTCCACAGAATCAACCGGAATTACTTTGGTGGCCCCATTGTATAAAGCAGTGGCAATGGTAGATGTGGCGCGAAATACATCTATGATCACCACCACACTGTTGGAAATATCATATAGATCCAATAACCGGGGAGATAGTACGGTATAGAGGGAAGGCTTTTGACTCATAAGCAGCAAATATAAACGCTGCGGAGGAAAAACAGAATATCGAACAAGGAACAGATGAACAAGGAATGATGAAATAGGTTAAAAGTATCGATATGAAAAGGTTTCCCACTCATTAATGAGGAGAGATGCCAAGCCAGCTTGAGGGGGGTAGGCAGATTGGTAATTAGCATATTTGAACTGCAAAACCAATATCAGGAATTATTTGAAGTAAGATTTATCAATTTCTATTCTTCAATATTCTCAGGTACAACTTACTCCATTCCTTACACTTCATCATTCCTTGTTAATCTGTTCAATATTCCTCTGTTCATTTATTTCTTCGTCAATATCAAAAGCTCATTCGCCTGTATTTCCGTAACATATCTTTTCACCCCCTGTTTATCCGTATAGTTTCTGTTAACCAGTTTGCCTTCAACGGCTACTTCAGTGCCTTTTACGAGGTATTTTTCGGCGATCTCTGCCAGTTTACCCCAGGCAATTACATTATGCCACTGGGTTTCGGTTACTTTTTCGCCTTTGGCGTTTTTGTAGTTTTCGTTGGTGGCTACATTGAGATGGGCTACTTTTTTTCCATCGCCAATTGTTTTTACATCAGGAGCCTGGCCCAGGTTGCCAATCAGTTGTACTTTGTTTTTCATTGCGTTCATAACGGTTCAGTTTTAGATTTTTTAAACTGGCAGAACATACTGCCGTTAACGATACAAATGTGAACCCGTTAAAAAACATTAGTCGGTTGTTAACCGTTTACTTGCGTATGTAAGTATTTGTAAACGGATCTCATTTTTTCAAGAAACATTTCCATGATCGTCGTCATATATCCTGCCATCCCTAACACATATTTTTGCATCTTACGGGCTAATTATAGAGCGTATTATTATGACCGAATTACTCAACACCGTATTTGAACCGGAATTACTGGAAGAAATAGAGAAGAAAGCCAGTTTCTCATCTATCAAAGCAGGCACAAAGCTGATCTCGATCGGGCAAACCGTAAGACAGGTGCCAATTGTGTTATCCGGATCTGTGAAAGTATCCAGGATAGATGATGATGGTAAAGAATTGCTCTTGTACTACCTGAATCCGATGGAAAGCTGTGCCATGAGTTTTACCTGTTGTATGCAGCAGTTTCCCAGCGAAATTGAAGCAGTGGCAGAAGAAGATTCGGAGGTTTTATTTCTCCCTATTTCCATTATGGATGAATGGCTGGTGAAATACCCTACCTGGAAAAGTTTTGTGATGCGCACTATTCATGCCCGTTTTCATGAATTGCTGAAAACGGTTGACCAGATCGCATTTCAGCAACTGGATGAAAGGTTGGCGCATTACCTCAAAGAAAAAGCAAAGGTTGGGGGTTCTCCCGTATTAAATCTTTCACATGAACAGATCGCAACTGACCTTGCAACTTCCCGTGTGGTAATATCACGCCTGCTTAAAAAACTGGAGAATCAGAAAAAACTCCTTCTGTACCGAAATCAGGTAAGGATCATGGGAGAATTGTAACATATGTAACAGAACAGACGGTTTGGCCATGATAGATTTGTATCCTAAAAAATACAACATGAAAAAAAACATGGGCAGTTTAGACAAAATGGTACGCGTATTGGTAGCAGTGGTAATTGCTGCGCTTTATTTTATGCAGATCATCTCCGGCACTATAGCAATAGTTGCTTTGGTTTTGGCAGCAGTTTTTTTATTGACGAGCGTAGTGGGTACCTGCCCTTTATACCTTCCTTTCGGATTGAATACGAAATCTAAAAAAGATACAAAATGACACACGAAGTAGAAGCTCAATGGATGGGCAAGATGCAGTTTAATGCGTTGGTAAACGGACATACAATTGTAATGGATGCTCCTGAAAGAGTGGGTGGAGAAGATCACGGCCCTATTCCTAAACCATTTGTTTTATCTGCGTTGTCGGGTTGTACCGGGATGGATGTGGTGGCTATCTTACGTAAAGCCGGTAAAGAAGTAAAAGACCTTGATATCAAAGTAATTGGTGAGATCAGTAAAGTGCCACCCATAGAATATGTTGCCATACATGTGATCTATACTTTTTTTGGTCCGGCAGAAAATGAAGTTGCCGCCATGAGTGCTGTAACAGATTCTCAGGAAAAATATTGTGGTGTTAGCCATATGCTCAAAAAAATATTACCTGTTACATGGGAAGTAAATTACAATGGTGTACAGATCTTCTCTAATCAAACCGTATCAGCAATTTTAAATTAGGCTTTGGCATTGCAGCCATTTTTTCTGAACACTTCCATACATTAACGGTAAGGTTTCAATAAGAGGTTAAGAGAAAAAGAGTGGAAGAGCAACCCTTTTTCCGGCTCTTTTCTCTTTTGTCTCTTATTGAAATAAAAGCAGTCTCAGTAATTGTAAATAAAACTAAACACATGATCGAATCATTAAAAACATTACTCGGCTTTGGCCCTGCAACAGATTACAATGCATTACTAAAAAAAGGCGCACAGATCATTGATGTACGTTCACCTGGAGAATTTAGCGGCGGGCATATCAAAGGCTCTGTAAACATTCCGCTGGATATCCTGCAAAAAAATATTTCTAAAATAAAAAAAGACAAACCCGTGATCACCTGTTGTGCATCCGGTATGAGAAGTGCTTCTGCAAAAAGTATTTTACAAGCGAATGGTTTTACAGAAGTAGTCAATGGCGGCGGCTGGAGCAGCCTGCAAAACAAATTAAACTAAGATGAAAAAAAGAGTATTAACCGGTTGGACGATACAGAGAGCAATCTATGTGATATTAGGTGGCATCATTATTGCTCAATCAATTATTGAACATCAATGGCCGCTTGCATTGGCGGGTGCCTATTTTGCATCGATGGGATTATTTGCTTTTGGGTGTGCTGCAGGCAATTGTTATGGCGGTAATTGTTACAGCGAAACACAAACAGTAAACCCTGAGATCATCCCGATAGAAGCAGATAAAAAAATCTGATATGGCAAATTTTTCAGACATCCTCGCAAAAGAAAAATTGGTATTGGTAGATTTTTTTGCCGAATGGTGTGGACCGTGCAAAATGATGGCACCTATACTAAAAGACCTTAAAACCAAAATAGGCAACAAAGCCACCATCCTGAAAATGGATGTTGACAAAAATTCTGCCATGGCAAATACTTATCAGATACAGGGTGTGCCCACTTTATTATTATTTAAGGATGGAGAAATAATCTGGCGGCAATCTGGTGTGGTTCCTGCCAGCCAGCTACAACAACTCATCGAAGCAAATCAGTAATTAACTGCGCCTTTGCGTGCAAATTATTCTCGCAAAGAATACACAAGGGCGCAGTTTTTATTGATGGTATTGGATGGCTGATAAAATACAATCTCCATTTACTTTATAAACCTTATCTACTTTTCTGGGCTCTCTACATTCCCCCGTTAAAACACCCTGGAAAAATACGCTCATAAATCAGTATAAATACGCTACTCAAAATCCAATAAGCTGTTTACATTAGCCATGTTGTTTGTATCCCCACAAAACCAGACACATGATCACAGTTAACAATGGTTGCCTCAGTTGCCGGCAACCGCTGCATGGCCGTACCGACAAAAAATTCTGTAACGATTATTGCCGTAACACCCATCACAACCAGTTAAATTGTGATGGCAATAAACAGGTACGCAACATCAACCACTGCCTGCGCAAAAACCGGCGGATATTAGAAAGCTTGCTGCAATCTGCCAAACAGATTACCAAAGTATCTAAGCAAACTTTATTGTACAAAGGATTTTCATTTCACTATTTCACACATATACAAACCAATAAAAAAGGATGCCGCTATTGTTTTTGTTATGAGTATGGGTATTTGTTAAATGAAGATGAGGGGGTTGTGGTTGTGAGAAAGAGAACAGGAAAATATCGAACAGATGAACAAGGAACAGATGAATAACGAAGTAATACGATAGAAAACAAACTTTTATCAACTTAACTTTTACAGGCAAACTTATTGTGAGATAACTTCATCATTCATCTGTTCCTTGTTCATCTGTTCGATATTCAATAACTGATCTTCACTTTCACTACTCCTGCATTCAACATATCAATTTTTTTTGCAGCCGAAGCGGTAAGATCAATGATGCGTCCTGCTTTAAATGGGCCGCGATCGTTCACACGTACTTTAACGGTTTTACCGTTGGTAAGATTGGTCACTTTTACTTTGGTACCAAATTTTAGTGTTTTATGGGCAGCCGTCATGGCAGAAGAATGAAAGATCTCTCCATTCGCAGTTTTTTTACCTTCATAACTATCCGAATAATAAGACGCCATCCCTGTTTCAGTTCCGGATGCACCCGGAATGGATTTTCGGTGACAGGATGTGGCGAAAACCAAAACAAGTATTAAAAGAGGAAAGAATCTTTTCATCATACTACAAATCTATTCTGTAGCTGAAGCAGAAGAAAG
>CANBSW010000116.1 GCA_947372235.1 Chitinophagaceae bacterium
AGCTTGGCAAGATCACTTGTTTGAATGGTCATGTTAATGATGGGCAGCTTGATCCACCTGCTTCCATCATTGATCTTGGCACCAAAAAATAAAGTATATAATAATAATGGTATCGAGATCAAAAACAAGATAGTGGCCACTTTTGAAAAGATGGTATAATTAATTCGATGTAAAAAATAGATTACCAGCAAACCCACTACCGAAAAAGAAACCTGCTTAAAAAGATAGACGCTCGTATTACCCTTATACATTTTATACGCCAAAGATCCTGTGGCACTGTACACAACCAAAATAGAAATGAGTGATAATAACACCACAATACCCCATATATATTTATCCCCCTTGGTACGATCAACCAATTGGCCGCGCATACCACCAAGAGTGGGCATTTGAGAAAACAGTGTGTCTTTGATCTCGCTCATAGGTTTGGTTAATTTGAAAATGTGGCAATTTGAAAATTTGAAAATGAAATACAATGTCGTTTATTGATTTTCAAATTGCCACACTTTCAAATTTTCAAATTATTATAATTCTTTAACCGCATTTTTAAACTGCACACCTCTATCCTCATAATTTTTGAAGAGATCAAAACTTGCACAGGCTGGACTTAACATTACCACATCACCTTTGGTAGCCAGTTTGAAAGATGCGTTCACAGCTTTCTTGGCAGAATCGGTTTCTACAATTACCGGCACGATATCTTTAAAAGCTTCTATAATCTTTTTATTATCAACACCCATACATACAATCGCTTTTACCTTTTCTTTTACCAGATCAGCGATCAGGCCGTAATCATTCCCTTTATCAACCCCGCCCAATACCAATACTGTTGGCTTATTCATACTTTCCAAAGCAAACCATGTACTGTTTACATTGGTCGCCTTACTGTCGTTGATAAACTCAACGCCCCTTACCATGGCTACAAATTCCATTCGATGCTCAAGGCTGTGAAAATTCTTTACTGCTTCCCTGATCTTCTCTTTGCGGATGCCGAGCGTAGAGGCTGCGATTCCTGCTGCCATAGTATTGTAATTATTGTGTTTACCTTTCAGAGCAAAGTCATAAATACTCATGCTTACTCTTTCTTCCTGGATTCTTAGCATCATCTGGTCTCCCTTGATGTAGCCGCCTTTTTTTACTTCGTGTTTCATAGAGAATGGTAATGGGTTAGTATGAATGGTTAGTAATGGGAGTTTTTGCATGATCACTTCATCATCTTCACAGTAGATAAAATAATCCTGATTTGTCTGGTTATTAATGATTCTGAACTTACTGTTGATGTATTTCTCAAACTTGTAATCATACCTGTCGAGATGATCCTCAGTTATGTTCAGTAACACTGCGATATCCGCACGGAAATCTTTGATATCATCCAATTGAAAAGAACTTATTTCTACTACATATATTTCTTTGGGATCGACCGCTACCTGCTTCGCAAACGAGATCCCGATATTACCCACCATTGCGGCACTCAATCCTGCTGTCTGACAGATATGATAGGTTAATGCAGTGGTTGTACTTTTTCCGTTACTACCGGTAATGGCTACAATTTTGCTGTTACCTTTAAAACGATAAGCCAGTTCTATTTCGCTGATCACCGGTATTCCTTTGGTCCTGATCTGTTTTACCATCTCATTTTTTTCAGGAATTCCCGGACTCTTCATCACTTCATCAGCAGATAATATTCTTTCTATGGAATGTTGTCCTTCTTCAAATTCAATTCCGTTATCAAAGAGCTCTTGTTTATAAACAGGCTTGATGGTTCCACCATCACTTACAAAAATCTCATACCCTTCTTTCTTTCCAAGAATAGCAGCTCCAATTCCACTTTCGCCTGCTCCGAGTATGATTAATTTGTGTTTCATTTTATATTTCTTTTCGCGAGCCGTCAGTCGTGAGCCGTGAGTAGATTTTTTTCACTCACGACTGACGCCTCACGACTCACGGTCTATCTTATTTTCAACGTCACAATCGACAACACCACACAGATAATGGTAATGATCCAAAACCTTACCGCTATTTTACTTTCATGAAATCCTTTTTTCTGGTAATGATGGTGAAGCGGACTCATTAAGAATATTCTTCTTCCTTCACCAAATTTTTTCTTTGTGTATTTGAAATAGCTTACCTGGAGGATTACGCTTAATGTTTCTACAAAAAATACGGCGCATAATATCACCACAAGCAATTCTTTTCTTACAATAATGGCCAGAGATGCGATGATCCCACCTAATGCAAGACTACCCGTGTCACCCATAAATACCTGAGCAGGATAAGCATTGTACCAGAGAAACCCGATGCAGGCACCCACCAATGCGCCAACAAAAATGGACAACTCACCCAGATTAGGGATATACATTACATCGAAATAATCTGCAAAAACATAGTTACCGCTTACATATACAAATACACCGATACCCGCACCGATAATGGCACTAACGCCTGCTGCCAGTCCATCCAATCCATCTGTAAGATTAGCTCCGTTTGATACGGCTGTAATAATGAACGTAACAATGAGTATATAAACGATCCATGTATATTTTTCAGCTCCGGGGCCTATCCAACTGATCAGTTTACTATAATTGAACTGGTGATTTTTTACAAAAGGAATCGTAGTGATCGGTGTTTTTACTTTTACAAATTTTTTCTCTATTCCATTCAGTTTACGAATTACCACATCAGAGTCTTTTGCCAATCTTTCGCCTTTTTGTAATTGCTCATGTGGTGTTGTAACCACTTCTCTTTCTACCGTAACAGCATTACTGAAATAAAGTGTTACGCCCACAATAATTCCTAACCCTATCTGCCCAATAATTTTTGACAGACCTGCCAATCCATCACTATCTTTCTTTTTATAAGATTCCCCTTTTTCCTGCGCCGCTTTTCTTGCCCGGATCTTGAACAGATCATCCAGAAAACCAATCACACCCAGCCAAACTGTACATAGAATCATTAAACGGATATATACTTTATCCAGGTTGGCAAATAATATGGTAGGAATAAGTATACTCAAGAGAATAATGATCCCACCCATAGTTGGTGTTCCTTTTTTCTGCTCCTGTCCTGCTAATCCGAGATCTCTTACGCTTTCTCCTATCTGTTTTTTCTTAAGAAAAAGAATAATACGTTTACCATATACCGTTGCTATTACCAGCGACAATATGATAGACATCGCAATTCGAAAAGTAAGGAACTGAAACAGCCCCGCACCTGGAATATGAAACTCTTTGTTTAGCCAGTTAAAAAAATAGTATAGCATATCTTGTTGTTAATAATTTTAGCGTATGGTTCATGACATTTTCTATAAGCAATACGCTATGAACCATGAACTATTTCCTCAGTAATTCAAACATTTCTATCAATACTTCTTTATCATCAAATCCATGTTTTACTCCGTTTATATCCTGGTATTTCTCATGTCCTTTTCCCGCTATCAAAATGATATCTTCTTTATTTGCAAAACTTACTGCTGTTTTGATTGCTTCTTTTCTGTCTGAAATGGATATGTATTTTCTTTTCGCGGCACTAGTCAATCCTTCTTCCATATCTCTCAGTATCTGCGCCGGATCTTCCGTTCTGGGATTATCGCTGGTTAGTATTACTTTGTCACTCAGATCACAGGCTGTTTGCGCCATGATGGGTCGTTTGGTTTTATCCCTGTCGCCACCACATCCTACAACAGTGATAATCTGCTCATGTCCTTTACGTAATTTTTTGATTGTCATCAACACATTCTCCAAGGCATCCGGTGTGTGCGCATAATCTACAATCCCAATGATCAGGCCACTGCTGATGATATAATCAAATCTTCCTTCTGCGCCGCTTAATAAACTAAGTGCAGTTAAAACCGTTTCTTCACTTTCACCCAAGCAAATAGCTGCACCAAAGACTGCTAAAAGATTGTATGCATTAAATTCTCCAATCAATCTGAAATGCACTTCTCTACCATTAACCGTCATCACCAAACCTGTTAGTGCATTCTCCAATATTTTTCCTTTGAAGGCGGATACGGTTTTAAGACTGTACAAATATTTTTTAGCATGTGTATTCTGCAACATCACTTCTCCTCTCTTATCATCCGCATTCGAAATAGCAAAAGCAGAAGAAGGCAAATGATCAAAGAAGCTTTTCTTTACACGGATATATTCATCAAAAGTTTTATGATAATCCAGATGGTCATGTGTGATATTGCTGAACAGCGCTCCTGTAAAATGCAATCCAGTAATACGGTGCTGGTGAATTGCATGGCTACTGCATTCCATAAACACATGCGTACAACCTTCATCAGCCATTTGTTTCAGCAAGGCATTCAAACTAACTGCATCCGGTGTTGTATGTGTTGCAGGAATAATGGTATCGGCAATTTGATTTTGCACCGTACTGATCAATCCACATTTATATCCTAACTGCATAAACAATTTGAACAGAACAGTTGCAATAGTTGTTTTGCCGTTTGTTCCTGTTACGCCAACTAATTTTATTTTTTCAGAAGGTTCGCCATAAAACTGATGCGCCATATAAGCCACTGCTTCCTGTGTATTGGTAACCTGCAAATAAGTAACTCCATCCGCAACCAAAGCAGGCATCTCATCACAAACAATGGCAAGTGCACCTAATGAAACTGCTTTTTCAATAAACGCATGGCCATCAGACTGTACACCACGAATGGCTACAAATACATTTCCTGCAACTACTTTACGGGAGTCGATCTGTATTCCGTTCACATCAATAGCGGTACTTCCCTGTACCTGTTTGAGGTGAACTTTGTATAATATGTCTTGCAGTATCGCCATTCGGTCGGGGTTTTACGTTCGGGACGCTAAAGCGACCTGAACGTTATGAAACCTGATTAATATTTTTATTTGATTACTCAATTCAATTCTATACTCACCAATTGCCCCCTCGCTACCGGTTGCCCCGCAACGATAGATTGTCCGGCCACTTTCCCTCTTCCTTTCACATTTACTTTTAATCCCATATTCTCACACAGATACACCACATCTTTTAAAGCCATCCCTTTCAATTCAGGCATTGCATTTTTGTCAACCATTTTTTGAGAAAGCACAACTGTTGCATTCTTTCCACTCATATTTGTCCATTCATCTGTTCTATTGGTAGAATCTGCAAAAGGCATTTTTAAGGTTGATGTAATGAGTGCTAATTCTTTTTTCATTCCCGAATAACTGAAAGAGCTGCTGTCTGTTTTTTTCACCTGAACCGTTATGTTGTTACTTTGTCTGATATATGTGCTATACAACCGATCAGCAATTTCTTTAAACACCGGCCCTGCAACATCAGCACCATGGTGCATCAAAGCGCGCGATTTATTTTTGATCACCACTACACATGTGTATTGTGGATTATCCGCGGGAAAATATCCTGCAAAAGCAGATTGATAAATTTGATCTGCATATCCCCTGTTTCCATTTGCCACCAATGCGGTTCCTGTTTTACCTGCTACTTTGTACGCTGTTCCTTTGAACAATTTTGCAGCAGTACCTTCTATACAAACACCTTCCAGACATTCTCTCAACTGACGCAGCGTTTCATCACTGCAAACTTTTTCATCTATCACATTTGGTTGAAACTGTTTCAACAAAACACCTTCATCTTTCACTGCACTTACCAGATAAGGGCGCATCATTCTTCCATTATTTGCAACAGCATTATATAGAGTAGCTGTGCGTAATGGTGTAATGGCAACATTATATCCAAATGCCATCCATGGTAAAGTAGTTGGCCCCCATAATTTGCTGCCCGGCTTAAACATGGTTGGTATTCTTTCTCCTGAGAGATCAATTCCTGTAATGGTATCTATCCTCATCTTTGAAAGATGTTTTAAAAACTGGGATGGATTGCTTCCATAATTATTCCATGCCAGTTTTGCCATACCCACATTCGAACTTTTTTCGAATGCCTGTTTTACGGTTGCTTCATATAATCCATGCTGCTCTGCATCATACACCGTTTGTCCGTTGATATGCCAGGTACCACCTTCCAGATTTACCAGATCGGTTAACCTTACTTTTTTATCTTCCAGCAAAGACATCATGGTTGCCAGTTTGAAAGTTGAACCGGGTTCTGTAGGACTGATCGCATAATTAAAATCCTCCCAATAACTGCCATCTGTTCTTTTACCCAAATTGGCAATCGCTTTTACTTTTCCTGTTTTTGTTTCCAGTACGATCACACAACCCGTTTGTGCTTCGTTCTTGATCATCATTTTCATCAAAGCATTCTCTGCCACATCTTGTATAAAAACATCGATCGTACTTACAATATCTTTTCCCGTTTCCGGCTCTATCTCATAAGTATCATCTACCGGAACATTTACACCACCTGCTATTTTCCGTACAAACTGTTTTCCGTTCCTTCCTTTTAATAAACTGTCGTAGGTCATTTCCAATCCCACTTTGTTCGAATCCCTTGCCAGACCAATTGTTCTAAAAGCCAGCATCTGGTAAGGGTTCAGGCGAATGGTTTTTTCATTCGCAATCATCCCGCTTTTATATCTTCCCATTTTGAACAAAGGGAAATGACGAAGCGATTCATATTCGCGAAAGGATATTTTTTTCTTCAGCATAAAATATCCGTCTTCATTATTATATCCTTCCTGCAGTAAAGCCTTGTACTCTCCCGCCGATTGATCTTTAAATAAATTAGCCAAACAATCACTCAACGAATCGATATTCTCACGAAAAAGTTTCCCGCTTTTTTCATGTAATGCATCCACTCTGAAATCGATATAAATATCAAACTGCGGAATACTCGTGCTTAACATCTGCCCATCTTCGCTATAAATGGTTCCTCTCTCTGCTTCTATCTCATCTAATTTCTGATGCAGGCTATCACTCATACTTCTCCAATGCGGCCCCTGTACCTGTTGTATAAAAATTGCTTTCCCAAAAATGGCCAGACACGCTATCACCACCAGTATATAACTGAGGTAAACTCTCCAGAGTATGTCGCGTTTTACATCCACCCTTGGTAATTAAGAATTAGAAATTAATAATTAAGAATTTTTATGCTTTGACCTTTAATAATTATTAAATTTTTAATCCCTAATTATTAATTGCTTTAAGCCTCTGCGGCTGATCCTTACTCACCTTCAACCCCAATGGTTCCGACGCTTTCACTATCTGCCCTTCTTCACTTCTGTACATCACTTCACTTTTCAGTGTTTTGTATTCATACTGCAGATCTTTCAGTTCACTTGTTGTACTGTTGATTCTGCGTATGGTCTTATCGGCCTTATGTCCGTTCGCGATATATAAAACTGTTAGCACCGACAAAAACAGAAAGAACACTGTGTTCTTCACGATCCACTGGTAGTTGAATAAACCTTTCAGTGGGTTGCGGGTTGTTTTATCATTTGAGCTTTCGGCCATTTTGTTTATTGGTTTATTAGTTTACTTGTTTATTAGGTACTTCTATTGCTTTACTAAAAAAACAGTAAGCCAATAAACGAACAGACTAATAAACTAAACCCTCTCCGCGATCCTCAACTTCGCACTCCTGCTCCTGTTATTCCTCTTCAACTCCTCTTGCGTTGCTGTTACCGGTTTTTTGGTGATGATATTGAACACTTCATCTTTCGCTACAGACATGAAGGGGTTATCAGGAGTTTCGTCGAAACTGCCCTGGCGGAAGAAATTCTTCACTACCCTGTCTTCTATAGAATGAAAGGTGATGATGGCAACACGGCCACCCGGTTTCAGCACAGCAGGAACCTGCTGCAGCATATCTTTCAATGCACCCATTTCGTCATTCACCTCAATTCGCAAAGCCTGGAATACCTGGGCTAAGTACTTGTTAGGATTTCCTTTCACCACGGGGCTGATCAGCGCTTTAAACTGTTCAATAGTTGCCGATTGCAAATGCTTCCGTTCCTGCACAATATGCTTGGCAAGCGTTTTCGAATTCGTTACTTCTCCATATTGTTCAAACAGTTTATGCAACTGCTGCTCGTTATATGTGCGAACAATATCAGCGGCGGTTGCGCCCTGTCTTCTGTCCATACGCATATCCAGCGGACCGGAGAAACGAATTGAAAAACCACGGTCGCCCTCATCAAACTGGTGACTGCTTACGCCCAGATCTGCTAAAATCCCATCAACTTCAGCGATCTTATATAAGCGAAGCATTCTTTGCAGGTGACGAAAATTTTGCGGTACAAAAATGACACGCCCGTCTTCCGGCATATTTTTTTGCGCATCTGCATCCTGGTCAAAAGCGATCAGTTTTCCTTTAGCACTCAGCTGTTCCAATATTCCTTTACTATGTCCACCGCCACCAAATGTGCAATCCACATACACACCATCGGGCTGAATGGCCAAACCTTCTAAGGTTTCATGGTACAAAACAGGAACGTGATAATCCATTAATTTGAAAATTTGAAAATTTGAAAATTTGAAAATGAATCAGATAACACTTTTTGAAAACGGCAATCTTGGATTGCCACATTTTCAAATTTTCAAATTGCCACATTCTCAAATTTTATCCGTCATCACTTCCTGCGCCAGGCTGCTAAAGGCCTCGGGTGAAAAATCCTCAAAGAGCTGTTTGTACTTACCTGCATCCCAGATCTCGAATCTGTCAAGTGCGGCGGCGAGAACGATGTCCTTGCCTAACCCGGCAAACTCCTTCAGTGTTTGTGGTAAAAGCATCCGGTTGGCAGAATCGAGTTCCACTTCCGTTGCCCCACCCAAAAACTGGCGGCGAAATTGACGTACTTTGGGGTCGAAATCATTCAACTGGCTGATCTTGGCAATAATCAATTCCCAACTTTTCAACGGATATAACGTGAGACATTTTTCAAAACCACGGCTGAGTATGAAACGCCCTTCTCCTTCCGGCAACTGTTTTTTCAGTCCGCCGGGAAGCAGGAAGCGACCTTTCGCGTCTACCGTAGCCTCATATTCTCCGTGAAATCCGTTCATAAGTGTATAAATAAAACCAAGATTACCACTTGTTGACACAAAATAACACTTTTTCCCACTTTCAACCCTGATTTAGTGTATTTCTATTTATCCACAGAATCATTTTGGCTATAACTCAATACAGCAAAGGATTTAAGTCCATTTTGACAGATTTTATTCGAATGTGCTTGTTAATTACTGTGGATAACCAGTGAATTAGAGTGGAAATCATGTGATTTTGGATGATTTTTTGCATTTTTAAGGATAAAATCAACATAAATGGCAGTTTCAGGCTATTCAGGTACCCCATTAATCAAAAAATTAGGCATTAAGGAAGAAATGAAAATCCGGTTGATTAACGCGCCGGATAACTATTTTGACTTGTTGGAAGAAGATATCAGCCACAAAGTGGTAAAAACTGGGGCAGCGGACCTCGTTCACCTCTTTGCAGAGAAAAAAGCCGATCTGGAAAAGCATTTCCACAAACTGATCAAAGAATTACCCGCCACCGGAGTTATCTGGATCTCCTGGCATAAAAAATCAGCCAAAATACCTACGGATATTACGGAAGACATAATTCGTGAGATTGTTTTGCCCACAGGATGGGTGGATGTAAAAGTGTGTGCGGTTAGTGAATTGTGGAGCGGTTTGAAAATAGTAAAGCGAATCTCGGAAAGATAAGATTTGATATGATTTCTGTGCGCCTACCTCTGCTTCCCCCATCTCTGCGTTGAATTAAACATAGATTATGAAACTTCTCTCTATTGTGAAATATTTTTTCACCGCAGAGATGGGAGAAGCAGAGTTTTCGCAGAGAAGGATAGTTGTTTTAGTTTCGCAATATACAATCCGAGAAATCATACAAAAAATCATACCCATCCGCGATCATGCATCCCAAAGAACTCTCTATCAAAGATTTTACATACAACTTACCCGATGACCGCATCGCTAAATATCCTTTACCGGAAAGGGACCAGAGTAAATTACTCCTCTACCGCAACCAACAAATAACAGAAGACACTTATCAAAATATTGCAGATTATATCCCTGCCAATTCTTTTCTCATCTTCAACAACACCAAAGTTGTAGAAGCAAGATTGTTATTTGAAAAATTGAATGGCGGTAAGATTGAAATATTTTGTCTCGAGCCACATGAGCAATATCCTGATATCACATCGGCCATGTTACAGAAAGGAAAAGTGTGGTGGAAATGTTTGGTGGGTGGGGCGAAGAAATGGAAAGAGGGATCGCTGATTTCGCGGATTGAAAAGTATGATTTCACAGAGATCGTATTAACAGCTAATAAAGTAGAACAACTCAGTGATTGTTTTATTATTGAATTAAGCTGGGATGATTCGAATCTGAGTTTTGCAGAATTATTACACATAGCAGGCGCTATTCCTTTACCACCCTATTTAAACCGAAGTGTTGAAGAATCTGATAAAGAACGCTATCAAACCATCTACGCAAAACACGATGGTTCTGTTGCTGCGCCTACTGCTGGCTTGCATTTTACAACAAGGGTTTTTGATAAATTAGCCGCTAAAAATATCCGGCATGATTTTGTTACACTGCATGTTGGTGCCGGTACCTTTAAACCGGTAAAAAGCGAAACCATGCAGGATCATGAAATGCATGCAGAGTTTATTGATGTGAGCAAAGCCTTTATCACAAGGCTTCTTAGCTATCTTGATCAAACGGTGATTACCATTGGCACTACTTCATTGCGTACTATTGAAAGTTTGTATTGGCTGGGAGTAAAAACAAAAATGGACCCATCCATCAAAAAAGAAGAATTACAAATTACTCAGTGGGAGCCTTATGAATTGGTGTCAGATAATATTTCAGCAAAAGAGGCACTCGCTTCTTTGCTATTATGGATGGAAGAAAATAAAACAGAAAGACTCATCACTAAAACACAGATCATTATAGCACCAGGTTATCAATTCAAAATCATCCATGCATTGATCACTAATTTTCATCAGCCGCAATCTACTTTGCTGTTACTCGTATCTGCTATAACCGGAAATGACTGGAGAAAAATTTACAATTACGCGATAGAAAATGATTTTCGTTTTCTGAGTTATGGTGATGGAAGTTTGTTGTGGTTATAAAAAATACTCTCTGCGAAACCTCTGCTTCTCCCCATCTCTGCAGTGAATAAATCTATTTTAAGTCTTCATGTACGCGCGTTTTTTTTCAACGCGGAGTTGCAGAGATGCAGAGGTTTCGCAGAGAGACGTGAGTTATGCATTCTCCGATAAAGGAACTTCCACAGTAAAAGCACTTCCTTTACCTGGCGTACTTTCTACTTTTATTTTTCCTTTGTGCGCATCAATTACGGTCTTCACATAACTCATACCAAGGCCGAAGCCTTTTACATTGTGCAGGTTACCGGTATGCGCACGATAGAATTTTTCGAAAATGCGTTTTACGGTTTCTTTACTCATACCAATTCCATTGTCTTCAATCCGTATCACCAAGTGTTTTTTAGTGCTGTGGGTGGATATGATGATGAGTAATTTATCTTCAGAATATTTGATCGCATTATCGATCAGGTTGGATATGAGATTGGTAAAATGCACTTCATCCGCACTGATCAGATCATTATTTGCATTTAATAGTAATTTTATTTCTCCCTGCTTATCACTTAATTGCAATTGGTAATTGTCAACCACCGAATGTATTACCTCATGCACATTCATTTGTGTAAGATTCAGTTGCAGCTCCTGCCTGTCCATCAAAGCAGCCTGCAGTATGGTTTCCACATGTTTGTTCATGCGGATATTTTCTTCTTTGATGATATTACTGAAATATTTGGTCTTCTCTTTATCCGACTGTACTTTCTCATTCCGCAGCGCATCCACTGCCAGTGAGATGGTGGCAAGCGGCGTTTTAAATTCATGCGTCATGTTATTGATAAAATCACTCTTGATCTCACTCAGTTTTTTCTGGTTGAGTAATGATTTTACTGTTACAAAAAAAGCTGCAATGATAATAATGGTAAACACACCGGAGCCCACAAATACCCACCACAATGAATTCCAGATCTGTTTGTCAAAATCAGGAACTACAATGATCAGCATTTCGGGCGTACCTATTTCTATATCATTATTATTTAGTGGTATCACCGGAAAATAGCGCCGCTTATTATTCAGCGTATCCCAGAATTCTTTGTAGAATTCTTTACTGCCCATTTCATACTCATCACTTGGGTTGGTAACCGCAAATTCGAAACGAAGTTTTTTCAGGTTGTATTTATCAAAATTGTTGCGGATCTTTTCTTCCACTTCAGCAGCGGTAAATTTTTCCTCAACCATTGGCGGTTTCAGTACATGAAAATGCGGGTTTGCGCTGAAGGTAAGTCCGCCCCTTCTTGGTAAACGAAGCATTTGCTTTGATTCACTTCCATATAATTCATCTGCTACATTGGCCCCAACCTGAGAATAGTTATTGTCGTATTGATTTCGGGTGGTCTCCAATAAATTATGGAACCATGAGACCTGCAAGAGTATCAGGCCAAACAGTGAAAGTGAGATCAGTATGATAATGACGGGGAAAGTTCTCTTCATTGATACAAATATAACAGGAACCATAAAAAACCGCTTAGTAAGATAAAGGTTTATCAGGATTTTAACGGGTTGGGCATTATTTAGAATAAATAGTTTGGCTTATCTTTTCCCTATGGCAGATGCAGCACCTGGTATATTACTCATTTCAGACCCTTTTTTAAAGGACCGCAACTTTATGCGCACGGTAGTGCTTATCTGCGAGCACCAGAAAGAAGGAAGTTTCGGGTTTGTACTGAATAAAGCACTGAAACAAGATCTGGGCGACCTGATCGAAAATGCGGACGACATTCATTTTCCGGTATTCGAGGGAGGGCCTGTTCAAAAAAACACCTTGCATTTTATTCACCAACGGCCGGATCTGATCGGTGGTGTAGAAGTGGAAGATGGGATTTATTGGGGAGGAGATTTTGAAGCGGTTCTAACCCTTCTCAGGGAAAACAAACTGGATAAAAATGATATCCGCTTCTTTCTCGGATACAGCGGCTGGGGCGAAGGACAATTAGACGGCGAACTGGAAGAAAAAAGCTGGATCACCCGCATAGCCAGCAGGCAATTGGTATTTCAGATGAATACAAAACAGATCTGGAAAGCAGCTTTAGAAGACCTCGGCGGAGAATACAGCCAGATGATCAACTACCCGATAGACCCGCAGCTGAATTAAGGGATTTGCGAATTACGAATTATCGGATTGCATTTATCGTAAAATATTTGAGCGTTAGAAATCTATTAATTTGAGTAGTGTTGCGTAAAAAATTATTGATATAATAAAAAAACGGCTCTGAAAATTTCAGAGCCGTTCAAATATGTAAATCATAATCAGCAAATCCATAATCCGAAAATCCGCGAATTATAAGGCTGTAGCACCTTCCACCAAAACAGTGACTTTGTTATTCAAAACTTCTACAAAACCACTCTGTATGGTATAGCTCTCAGTGGTCTTGCTTTTATCTTTCAGTATTTTCAAAGTACCATTTTTCAAAGCACTTACCAATGGGGCGTGTTTGTCTAATATTTCAAACAAACCTGTAATGCCCGGTAATAATACACCATACACATCACCGCTGTAGAGCTTTTTTTCGGGAGTTAATATTTCAAGTGTCATAGACCGATTTGAAAATTTGAAAATTTGAAAATTTGAAAATTTCAGATGCCCATTAGCACATTTTCAAATTTTCAAATTAATAATTATTTTGCTGCTTCCATCATTTTCTTACCCTTCTCCATAGCATCTTCCAGTGTTCCTACCAGGTTGAATGCTGCTTCAGGATATTCGTCTACTTCTCCATCCATGATAGAGTTAAAGGCGCGGATGGTATCGTTGATGTCTACAAACACCCCTTTCAAGCCGGTAAACTGTTCAGCCACGTGAAAAGGCTGACTCAGGAAACGCTGTACTTTACGGGCACGCTGTACGGTCATTTTATCTTCTTCACTCAACTCATCCATACCAAGGATGGCGATGATATCCTGTAATTCTTTGTATCGCTGTAAGATCA
>CANBSW010000117.1 GCA_947372235.1 Chitinophagaceae bacterium
GTAATCTCATCATCAATAGTTGCTTCTTTATGAAGACTCTCATTCAAATCTTTATCCGAATCGGGTATTGTTATTTCTTCCGGTTCAGACGCAACTGGAGCAACGGCTTCTGTTTTTTCTTTGTGTTTTCTTTTTTCATCAAATACCAATCCGGGTATTTTTAAAGCATTCAATACGATCTTTTCAAGATTATTTTTCTCATTCAGTTTTTCGATGGATTCTATGGCTTTTCTGATATCCTGCTGTACTTTTTCTTTATTGAACAATACTTCAGCATTCATTGCAACGGCCCGTTCCAGTTCGAGTTTGGCTTTTTTCAATTCGGTATCCATTCCCTTCATAGATCGGCTAATATCTTCTTTTATTTTAGCCCTCATTTGTGGTGCCATAAATAACGAATCAGTGTGGAGTGATCTTTCAAGGTTCAATTTGGCTGTTTCTAATTCGGCAACTTGTTTTTCGTAATCAGGTTTTTGGGCCGACATTTCAGCAGCGGCCATTTTCAATGCACCTGCCACCATGGGCGGGATAGATTCTATTAAACCACCTGCTCCTTCAGAAGCCCCGCCGGCAATGGTTTCAGCAATTTCTTTTTGTGCCGAAGCGATGTTTCTTTTCATCTCTTCCTTTAACGGTTTAGATAAAAAGAAGACGGGGTTAAACAATGGATTGTCTACACTAACCGCCATCGGTTCCACGGCATAAGGCTGTACTTTCTTTTGTACTATATTTTGAGCGCTGCTGTTGGACTGTGGATTGCTATATGGTCTGATTGGATTCAACCATGCGATAGAACTGATAATACCTGTAACAATCACCAATGCCAGTAATTGTTTTCGGTAACTGAAGCGGTTTTCTTTTTTATCAATCATTCTCTTCACCCTTAGTAACAATTCATTTTTCTTTTTACCGGAAGCGGCCATGGCAAAAGAGGGAGAAGTTTGCAGGTAGGCAATCCGCAATAACGCTTCGGCATATACGGATGCATTGTATTGAAACTGTAATACCCAATCATCACAACTGTTCTCTCTTTCCTTACCAATATGCCTGCTTAATAACTGGGTAAACGGATTGAAGAAAAGGCTGATCTCAACAACAGATAAAAGTATATTAATCAGGTAATCGTATCGTTTAATATGCGCCAGCTCATGCAATAAAATAGCTTCCAGTTGATCGGTTGTAAGATGATTAATGCTGGCTATGGGGATCAGGATAACCGGTTTCAAAAAACCAATGGTTAACGGTGTAGTAATGTTCTCTGATAAAAAGATCCTGATCTCTTTCTTAATATCGAGTTGCGAAGCTATTTTTTTTACAAACAGCCGCCACTCAGAAGGGATCTTTTGCAGGCCACTATTTCTGATTATTTGAGTTTGATGATAGCCCAGCAACCAGCGTGTTGCCAAAAATGCCATTAATAATAAATAGGCAAGGGATAAATACGGTAAGAACTGTTCTCCCTTTACCATCCAATTGATCAACTGCGAAGAAAAATCTGTATTTGAGGTAACTATGGTTTGAATCTGTTGAGAAAGCTGATTTGCCCCTGATTGTTGCCATGCATGATTATACTGACGATAATAAAACTGAAATGTAATGAGAAACCACACAAACCCGGTTAATTGGGCTGTTACCGCAAAACGGTATTTGGCAGCGGCACTCATGGAAATGAGTCCGGTTACACTCATATAGATCAACCAAACCAAGGCGGTTTGCCATAAACTATTGGCCAGCGCATATCCCAAAGCCTGCAGAAAGCTGGATTGAAACAGATGCATCATGCGTTACTGTTTTTTCAGGTTGTCTAATAATTTTTGAATTTCTTCCAGTTCTTCTTTATTAGGTGCGTGGTTACCCAGGGCCTGCATCACCAATTGAGTAGAGGATCCCCCAAACAGTGAATTGATCATCTTACCCACGATCTGCTGCTGTGTATTTTCGCGTGTGATATTGGGGCGGTAGATATGGGTTTTGCTGCTGTCGTCGCGTTTTACGATGCCCTTCTCGAACATGATCTGCATAAGTTTGAGGGTGGTGGTATAGCCCGCATCTTTATGTTCTGCAAGGATCTCGTGCACTTCACGAACAGTGGCCGTGCCTTTGTCCCACAATACTCTCAAGATCTCTAATTCGCTTTCTGTGGGTTTGGTATTCTTTGAAACTGCCATTTCTACGATTTTATTCGTAAGCAATTTACAAACTGGAATGAATGGAACAAAATAAAATTTCGTTAAAGGGTTGCGAGGGAGGATGAAGGGCTGTAAAGTATTTTTCGCCACAGATTCACAGATTAACACAGAAAAAATCTGTGAATCTGTGGCGAAAAACTTTGTTCATTATTAATAGAGATACCTATTGTACTTTGGTCTTATACGCCCCAACGTAATAACTTTTGATGGTCTTAATGTGCAACTGCTCCTCCTTAAAATTCACTTTTTTATACTCTTTAAATTCCCCTTTTTTATCCAAAAAACCAATAATGCAAGAGAGGGGTTCATTCCCTTTCTTGATTACAACTTTTGGTTGAATTCCAAAATTTGGGATTTTGAGAGAGTCTGTGACCCGCACTTCTTTGCATTTCATACGAAGCAGGTATTGAAAAGTCTTTTTTGTCTCAAATGCCGATACTTCAAATTTCCATTCGTTTAATTCATCAGGAATGTTTTCACTATAATCGGCAACTGGCGCTTCTTTTACAGATTTTCGGATTTCGGGAATGGTATCGTTAGAAACTACGATGGTTGTATCTAACGTTTCGCCATTTGAGGATTTGATCGTTTGATTGCAGGCTGCCAGTAATAAGATCAGAAATAGATAAGTTAATTTCATACTTAAAAATAAGAACTGACTTTTAATAATACGCAACGACTGGAAAATAAAAATCCCGACAAAAGCCGGGATTTTTACCACAAGAATGATATTAAATAGATTATTTCTTTTCTTCTTTAGTATTTATCGAAATGTTTACCGATTTCTGACCGTTAAACAAAGGTTCATACTTTTTCAAAGTTTCAGCAGATTGTTCTTTTCCGTTGATAGTAAGCTTGCCATCTTTCAATTCTATGATTAGTTTTCCATCAGCAGCAAGACCATCTTTTTTAACTTCATCGATAAGGCTTTTGAAGCTTTGGTCGTTCACATTCATAGTAACGGTAGCATTCGCAGTATCGTTGTTCTGAACTTTTACTTCAACGGTTTGCTCCATCATTTGTTTTGGTTTATGAGACGTTTTGTGCAGTTGCGCCAATGTTGGAGCAATTACCAAAGAAACGATAGACATCAGTTTGATCAGGATATTCATTGATGGACCCGAAGTATCTTTAAATGGATCGCCAACAGTATCACCAGTTACAGAAGCTTTGTGTGGATCAGAACCTTTGTAATATATGGTACCATTGATATCGGCACCTGTTTCAAAAGATTTTTTAGCATTGTCCCATGCGCCACCGGCATTGTTCTGGAACATTCCCATCAATACACCGCTAACGGTAGCACCGGCAAGAAATCCACCCAATACTTCCGGCCCGAAAATGAAACCGATCAAAATGGGTGATAAGATAGCGATCGCACCCGGCAACATCATTTTCTTCAAAGAGGCTTCGGTAGAAATCGCCACACATTTATCATACTCAGGTTTACCGGTGCCTTCCATAATGCCAGGAATGGTACGGAACTGTCTGCGAACTTCTTCTACCATGGCCATTGCGGCTTCACCTACTGCGCGAATTGCGAGTGAGGAGAAAATATAAGGAATCATTCCACCTACAAATAAACCTGCCAATACATCGGCATGGTAAATATTAATTCCATCAATGCCTGCAATACCAACAAATGCAGCAAACAAAGCAAGTGCAGTAAGTGCTGCAGAAGCAATGGCAAATCCTTTACCGGTTGCAGCAGTTGTATTTCCTACTGCATCCAAAATATCAGTTTTTTCACGAACTTCTTTTGGTAATTCGCTCATTTCAGCAATACCACCTGCATTATCTGCAATTGGTCCGAATGCATCGATTGCTAACTGCATGGCAGTAGTTGCCATCATACCGGCAGCGGCAATAGCTACACCGTATAATCCGGCACAGTAATAAGAACCATAGATACCGGAAGCCAATACCAGAATAGGTAATAAAGTACTTTCCATACCTACTGCTAACCCGCCAATAATATTAGTTGCATGGCCGGTAGATGACTGACGTATAATACTCATCACCGGACGTTTACCCATTGCTGTGTAATATTCAGTGATCATGCTCATTAAGGTACCAACAGCAAGACCTACCATAATGGCGCCGAATATTTTTGTAGGGGTAAAATCAAATCCCCTTAATAACATATGCTCAGGCATTAAAAAATTAACCAGGAAATAGGATGCGATTGCTGTTAATACAATAGAACCCCAGTTACCCATATTCAAAGCGTTCTGTACTTTTTGTGTACTTAAACCTGCATTTTCAGAGATCTTTACAAACCAGGTTCCGATAATGGAGAACAGGATACCCATTGCTGCGATCAGCATTGGTAAAAGAATAGGGGATAAACCACCATATCCATCAACCAGAATGGTTCCACCTACACCGGTTACTTCACGGCCTAATACCATGGTTGCCAGAACGGTAGCAACGTAACTTCCAAATAAATCTGCACCCATTCCGGCCACATCACCTACATTATCACCAACGTTATCGGCAATAGTTGCAGGGTTACGCGGATCATCTTCAGGAATACCTGCTTCAACTTTTCCTACTAAGTCGGCACCCACATCCGCAGCTTTGGTATAGATACCTCCGCCAACACGGGCAAACAAAGCGATGCTTTCTGCACCCAATGAAAAGCCTGTTAATACTTCAATAGCTCTTTTCATTTCTTCGCTATCCACAGCGGCAGTAGGGGCAAAAACCATTTTTAATATGATGAACAAACTGCCTAATCCTAATACTGCCAAACCGGCAACACCCATACCCATTACAGATCCGCCTGTAAAAGAAACCTGTAAGGCTTTACTTAAACTGGTTCTTGCGGCCTGGGCTGTACGCACATTTGCTTTGGTGGCTACTTTCATTCCGATAAATCCGGCTAAAGCGCTAAAAAATGCTCCAAAAATAAATGCAAGCGCAATACTCCAGTGACTGTTAGAATCGGAATAACCCATCACACCCAATAAAATAGCAACAATTACCACGAAATATGTGAGGATTTTGTATTCAGCTTTCAGAAAAGCCATCGCACCTTCTGCTATATAAGTACTAATTTCTTTCATGCGGTCGTTGCCCGCATCTTGTTTGGAGACCCAATTAAATTTAATTAAGGTGTAAAGAAGTCCTAAAGCTCCCATCGCCGGAACGGCGTAAAACAACATTTTGTCCATAAGGCAATTTAATCTGCTGGTTATATATAAAAAGTCTGCAAAAATAGGAGGATTTGGCTAAAAACCTTGCCTCGCTCATTATTTCTGTAGGGGTGTGTATAAATTACATGAAAATCAGTGCTTTATTGCTCCAGTTGTGTGGTATCTGCATGGCCGGTAAATACAGAACTCATTTTACCTGCAGCCCAGATATTACGGTTGAATTTATTGCCAAGAATGATCACTGTAGCAGAATCTGCTACCAGTCTTTTGAAAACGGCATTATTACCATGCCACCAGCCATTATGGTAAACGATGGTAGGTTCGGGTGGCTTAATAAACAGGTGCCATCCTAAACCATAATTTTTATTGCCCCTGCTTTCGAAACTATAAGGCTGGTATGCCATTTCGAGGGTTTGAGAGCTGACAAATGTTCCCAAACTAAGTGCCCTGTCCCAGAGAAACAGATCCCGGACATTACTGTATACATTCTTATCTCCATAAATACAATCCAGTTTTTCTAATTTGAATGGAGAGTTATTATAATTATAGGAAGGAGTATAATTGGCAGTGTCTTTAATACTGAAAATATATGTGCTTGTCATACCCAATGGTTCAAATACATTCTTTTTCATGTATTCCGGAAAAGGCATGGCAGTTATCTTTTCTACAATCAGTGCAAGCATGGCATAATTGGTATTGCAATAGCTGTATCGGCGGTTTGGAGATGCTTCTACAGGAGGATGGAACCTGATCATATATTGTAAAAGATCAGTATTGGTTGGTAAACCTGTGATCTGAACCGGTGTTTTACTAACCTTGTAGCGTTTTACTTTTTTTCCTTTTTTATTGGTAGTATAATAAACTTCAGTACGCGTGCTTTCCAGAAAATGGTCGTATTTGGGTAATCCGCTACGGTGCGAAAGCAGGTTTTTAATCGTTATATGAGCATAAGGAAAGCCTGTGAGGTATTTATCCACATTATCATCCAGTGACAATTTTCCTTCTTCCATGAGTTTCAGGATAACCGCTGAGGTAAAGGTTTTGGACACTGAGGCAATATGAAAAGTAGAGGTGGCCGTAATGGGTTCTTTTGTTTTCTGATTGATCAGTCCCCTGTAATCCTCAAATACGATCTCCCCATTTTTTGCCAGCAGAATACCACCACTGAAACCGGTTCTGATCAGCATAGCGTTATATATAGGAGCTATTGCATTGGTATAATATTCTTTTTCTCTGTTGGATAAGGCTGAAGTTGCAGAAAAACTTGCTTTCTTTTCAACCATTGCTGCTGGCTTTTTTTCCGAAGGCGAGGGGTTAGAGCCACAGGCAGCGATGACCAGAAAGGTAAGTAAAGGAATTATTTGAAGTTTGGACATTTGTTTTTGTTTGCTAAAGTGGCAAATATAGCTTCCAGCATTCCTATCGCCAACCCTCGTGGAAAACTATCTGTATTGTCAGCAAACAAATAACATTTATTTTTGCGCCATGAGCAAGCAGGCAATTACAAGTTATCCGAAAGACCGGATCAATATACTTTTCTTAGAAAATATCAGTGACAAAGCGGTTCAGCAGTTTAAACAGAATGGTTATACCAATGTGCGCAAATTAAGTGGTGCATTGAGTGAGGATGAACTGATCAAAGAGATCAAAGACGTTCATTTACTGGGCATCCGTTCAAAAAGCCATATTTCGGCCAAAGTACTGGCAGCAGCGCCTAAATTACAGGCGATCGGTTGTTTTTGTATTGGTGTGAACCAGGTAGATCTGAAAGCAGCAACACAGGCGGGAGTAACTGTTTTCAATGCGCCTTACAGTAATACCAGAAGCGTGGCAGAACTTGTGATAGGGGCTTCTATTATTTTGATCAGAAGAATCATTGATAAGAATAAGGCTGCACATGAAGGCATCTGGATGAAAGAAGCCAAAGGCAGTTTTGAATTACGTGGCAAAACTCTGGGATTGATCGGATATGGAAATATCGGATCTCAGGTAAGTGTTTTGGCAGAAGGAATGGGAATGAAAGTGAAGTTCTATGATACTGAAACCAAACTCCCTTTAGGTAATGCAGGTGTTGCGAAAAATTTGAAAGAACTGGTGTCAACTTCAGATATTATTTCGTTGCATGTGCCGGAAACCCCTCAAACAAAAAATCTGATCAATAAAACCTTACTTAAATCATTTAAACAGGGATCTATCCTGATCAATTATGCGAGGGGAGAAGTGGTGGATCTAAAAGCATTGGCAACTTCTTTGAAGGAGGGACAATTAAGCGGCGCAGCGATAGATGTATACCCGTGGGAACCGGAAAAAAATGGCGACCGTTTTGAAACACCTCTACAGGGGTTATCGAATGTGATATTAACACCACATATAGGCGGATCAACAGAAGAAGCGCAGCAGAATATTGGAGAAGATGTGAGTATTAAATTATTTCAGTTCCTGGAAAGAGGGATAACCAACGGATCGCATACTGTGCCTGCTATTGGTTTACCACCGGTTGAAAATGCACATCGTATTTTGCATGTTCACCACAATGTTCCCGGTGTGTTGAGTGCTATCAATACTGCCTTATCAAAAAATAATATCAATATCGTTGGTCAGTATTTGAAAACGAATGACAGTATTGGTTATGTGGTATTGGATGTAGATAAAAAATTATCGAAACAGGCAGTTGAGTTGTTGAAAGAAGTGAAGGCAACGATTAAGGTGAGAATGCTTTATTAGTAATTAGAAATTAATAATTAGGAATTAATATTTTTTTTTAAGAGTTATACTTGGATTATTATTCTTTGTATAACTCTTTTTCTTTGTACTATATGGAAGAAGCGAATAAAAGGTTGAAATAGAGCCATAGGCTCGAAATATGCTGTGGCAAAGGATTTTAATCCGTTGTAAGTGTAGTCAGGTTAATTCCCAAGTGCCGTAGGTACGATTTATAAGGCGGACAAAATCTTTCTGCCTCTGCTTCTGAACGCTGCGGTTTCTGTATCCCATCTTTCTTCGATGATCAATTTTAATTCTGGTTTGATCTCGGGGTATTGTTTGGAAAGATTGAATAAGGTTGTAAGCGAGAATGCTTTGATCGCAATGGGCGTTGACGGTGTTTCGATAAAGCCAAAACAGGCATTCATTACTTCGCCATGAAATTCTTCGGGGATATCGATCTGTTCTAAAATTCTTACTGAGTTTCTTACCACTGCAGGATGCACATCCTTTCGCTGAATTTGTATAACCAGATCTTTTATATAAGGTTTGATGATCTCCGGATTGTTCTTGGTGGCCCAGGTTACACTCCACGCTGCTCTTTGTGCCAACCTGTATTCATTGGCCATGAAGCATCTCATCAATTCTTTAAAATTCTTTTTAGATATACATGCATAGGCAGCAATTCTGATTGCCTGTTTCTGGGAATGTTCTTTTAGTATTTCTTCTTTGATATCCATTCCTGAATAATATTCTTGTGGACCGCTGCTTCTCTGTACCTCTGTGTTGAAATTAATTCTTGTCTTATTCGATTCTTTTTTCAACACAGAGACTCAGAGATAATGAGTTTCACAGAGAACTTAGGTTTAGTTTCATTTTTTGTATTTCAACAACATCAACATTAATATTCTCCAGTTTTTCTTTCATGGATAATTGGGTAAAATCCATTTGTGAACTAAGAAGTTTCCTGGCGGAGGAATGTAATTCTGTGGCACCGGTATATTGGGCAAGTTCTTTGATATTATTGGTTCTTACCCCACTGCCGGGCATGATGATGATGCGGTTATCTGCTTTTTGGATTAAATGTTTGATGAGCTCTTTTCCATCCATGGCATTGGGCACTTGTCCGCTAGTGAGTATGCGTTTACAGCCGCAACTGATAATGGTTTCCATTGCCTGTAAAGGTTCAGCGGCACGGTCGAATGCGCGATGAAAAGTTACTTCCATGGGGGAAGCAAGTTTTACAAGGATCTTTGTTCTTTCTTCATCAATATTTCCATCTTCCAGTAATAGTCCAATTACCACACCTTCAAATCCAAGTTGTTTGCATAGTTCGATATCTTTTTTCATCACGGCAAACTCATCTTCACTAAATAAAAAATCGCCACCACGTGGGCGGATGATCGGGAAAACGGGAATGGATACTTTTTCTCTTACGGTTTGCAAAGTTCCGTAAGAGGGAGTGGTTCCTCCATCAAAAGGGTTCTCACATAATTCCAGTCTGTTAGCACCTGCGTTTGAAGCGGCAATGGCGGATGCTACATTGAATACAGCAATCTCTAAAATCACTTTTTTGAGTTTAATATTACAAATATCTCTGCGAAAATCTCTGCTTCTCTGCGACTCTGCATTGAAAAATAATTCAATGGTTTTGGTTGTAAAATTTTTCAACGCAGAGAACAGGAGGGCGCGGAGTTTTTCGCAGAGTTCTTAAATTATATACTTTCCATCCACCATAAAGTTCTTATCATCCGCATAACAAACGGCGAAGTTGAAACCTTTCTGAATACAGTATCCACCATATTCTCCCTGTTTGTTAATGGCAATAAAACCTACCTGTATCTCTTTTGCTTTGGCACCTTTTATTTTGATGATTCTTTCTACAGCTTTTTTACACGCGTTTTCAGGCGACAATCCCTGGCGCATTAATTCTACCACCAAATGAGAGCCGCAAATGCGAATTACATCTTCACCCTGGCCGGTTGCGGTTGCTGCACCCACTTCATTGTCTACAAATAAACCCGCACCAATGATAGGGGAGTCGCCAAGGCGACCACGCATTTTAAAACCCATTCCGCTGGTAGTGCAACTGCCACTTAGATTTCCGGCTGCGTCCATTGCCACCATGCCAATGGTATCATGGTTCCATTCTCCGTTGTCAAATTTTGTTGGAACAAATGCAGTTTGTTTTTTATTGGTATTCTCAATATTGATCATCGGTTTGTATTCACTTTTTTTGAGCCATTGTTCATAGCTTTTTTTTGCATCATCCGATAATTTTTGTGGCTCCAGTGTAAATCCTTCTTCTACTGCGAATTGTTGTGCACCTGAGCCAACCAGCATTACGTGTGGTGTTTTTTCCATCACACGTCTGGCTACAGAAACAGGATGTTTAATGCGTTCCAAAAAAGCAACACTGCCGCAGTTGGCGTTTTCATCCATGATACAAGAATCCAATGTTACAAAACCATCGCGATCTGGATTGGCGCCCAAACCCACACAACAGTTCTGCGATGCTTCTGTTACCATTACACCTTGTTCAACAGCATCCAGTGCGCGACCACCTTTACCCAATACTTTCCAGGCGGCGGCATTGGCGGCAATACCGGCATCCCAGGTAGAGATCACAATGGGTTTGCGGGTGGCGGTTTTATCTTTTGTAAATCCTGAAAAAGAAAAAGCACCCAAACCGAGGGAACTAAGTTGTAGAAATTTTCTGCGTTGTAACATGTGGGTTTGTTGTTAAATGGCTAAAATAGTTAAAGTGGGTTAAAAAGGTTAAAGTAGTTAAAGGGAGAAAAGAGCATAATAGCGTTAAAAAGCTAAAGGGATTAAAAGGGAAACTCTATTTTATAAGTTTTAACCATCCACCTTAACTACATTTAACCATTTTAACTACTTTAACCCCTTTAACTAACCCCATCACTCATTCACTTTCAGTTTCTGTATCATCAAATCACTCACAGAATCGCTGTACATTCCGTAGGCATTGATGAGTATGCCTTTCATGCTACCGTCATGTGATTGGATGGCATATAATACGCTTGAGTTATCGGGATCAGTATCTCCTTCAAAACGGTAATGTTCTACAATTTCAAATTCAGCAGGAGAGAGGCTTTTACCGGATTTTTTACATTGTACCGCATCAAAAGCAAGGTTAAAATCGGTGGTAAAACCCCTTAGTTGTAAATCGTTGATCGCATCAACAAGGTTTTCGTATACTGGCATGATTTTTTTCTTAAAATTACGCGATCAGGTTCATGTAATTCCATTTAGATATGTAAAATAGTTGATTAAATTCTGATAGTATGTAGGTGGAGGAAATTTGCCACAGAATACACAGAAGTACACAGAAAAATCTTTGATAATCTGTGGCATTTTTAAAACTCTTATTCATCTTAAAATGAAAAACTAAATCCAAATTTCAAAGCCCTGTTTTTTGCTTTTTCAGGAAGTGTGTAATAACCGTATCGCTGAAAATAGCCAATGCCAAATCCTAAGTACAAGAATTTGAGATTAATACGGTAGAGGTTGTTGATCAATACTCCCGACTCAAACAAACCTTTCTCCGGTGCCTGTAAGGTTTGCCCGGTATGTGATAAAGGATTGCTGATACTTCCATAACCAATATTCTGCACTAGCACAAACTCCGGGCGGAATTTTGCATTTGCCGGTTTGAATAATAAACTTCCAAAATTCTGCTGTAAAAAAAGCGAAGCCGATTGCGTAGAACTGAATTCATAGATGCCTGCTGTTTGAAAACTATTACCCACAAATAATCCTGAGCCACGGCGGCGGCCTTGTTGTTGTGCTACGCCACGTGTGTTGAACATATACGCATAAGGGATATTGCCCCATACTTTTCCCAGCTCTGCCTGAAAAGAAGTTCTGCCGAACCACTTGGTATTGAAATATTGGTTTATCTGCAAGCCGAGTTTGGTATAGTCTAACTGCCCGTCCAGCGGGCCTTTCAGGCCTTTGGATAATTGAAACAGGATCTGTGTTCTGGGTGGTGTATTCATCACCAATGCCCTTCCAAAACGTGCATAGGTTTCGCGCCGGGTGTAGCGAATGCCGATGCCGGCTTCTGTATTATTGTATTGATGAATGAATTGATTTTTTCCATCTATATCAAAACCATATTCATACCCTGCTGGGTTTCGCTGCTCCTGCGAAAGCCAGGCAGTAGCCTGTAAATTTGGTGTGAGTTTGGTACTGAACTGCACTTTATATTGACGGATGCTATCCATCCGCGAAGCATATAAACTGCGTAAAGTATTGTTGGAATAAAGGGTTGCATTATCCCGAAAAAAAGAAATCGTACCCGGTTCCTGCAGATCCTGTTTATACGAAAATTGTAATTCAGTATGTGTTCTCCGGTTAAAAGTAAATGCAAGATTGCCCCCATATTTCCAGGCATGATCGCCAAAACCGTAGCCCGTATATCCACCCACAGAAAGCCATTTACTGAATAAGGTATTGGTTTGAAAACCCGCGCCCAGCCTGAATTGTTCATAACTGTTAGCTCCACCTATCAGGTATTTAAAAGGGATATCAATCTTGCCCCATGGTATGGCCTGTAATGCTGCTGCTTCAGTAAAGTTGTTGATAGCATTGAACATATTCAACATTTTGGGAGGCATGGATTCATAGGCTTTGTAGGTTGCTTTTTCTTTGGTTTGTAAACTGTCTGTACGATATTGTTGCCATTGTTCTTCTGTTCGTTTGCCTGCATCGCGCGGAACTTCGAGTGCCACATCAGAAAATTCAGATGGGAGAAAGGGTTTATTGATCTCAATATTGGTGAGATAAGTTCTCGTATCCCAATAAAATAAAACAGAATCTTTTGTAATGTCTTTCTGTGCCAGATAAGCATTCAATTGTTTGGGAAACCACTGCCCATTTACTTTTTCGTATTTCTGTTGCAGGCGAAAACTCATGATCATATCTTTTTCATCTGCCGGAGAAGCGGTTACATTTTCGATAGCATAATGATCAGAATTGATGTAAAGCAATCCTTTCAACCCATTAAAATTCTTTCCTTTTTTGGGCTCATAACTGATTACCCAGGTTGTATCTTTTTCATGAACGATCACTTCACGCAGATTGAATTTGTAGAGATTGATGCTGCCGCTAATTACAGGACTGGTATAGGTTTTATTGCCCAGAAACATATAATCCAAATAAAACCCAAAGGTTTGAAAATCGGCATTGGTAACAGCGAACAATGGATTTTTAATACCCGAAACCTTGGTGGCCAAAACGGTTTCTTTTGCCTTGCGGAAATACTGGTATTTTCTTTCCGTGTACGATTCGGTTACAAACATATAATTCTGCCTCAGTTCTGCAGATGCCGCTTTCATCGCAATCATCATCACAGAGTCTGAATGACTCATTGGCTTACCGGCAGCTTTTTCAGGCCTTGGCTTTCTTGTATTTTTTGCATCGTAAAGTTCTCTCATTTCTCTTCCCATATTCCATAAATGCGGGCCTGTGCCAAGGGCTGCAATGGTATAGGCATTGTAGAAATAGGATGGAAGCAGTAACGGATCATTGTGCTTTCTGTTTTGCTGCATCAACAGAATAATCCGGTGCGCCGGATTGAGGTCTGATCTTACCACCACATCTTCCAGCGGATCATTTTTTCTGGTAATGGCAATATGTAATGGTGTATTGTTTTTTGTGAGAGTGATCTGTTGTAATGCATATCCCGTATAACTGATCTGTAAATG
>CANBSW010000118.1 GCA_947372235.1 Chitinophagaceae bacterium
ACATCCTGTACAGCAGTAAATTCTGTGATACGATCAATCACACTGCTTTTATTTATTACACTAAAAACAAAAGTGGTTTTTTCCTGTAGCAGCACATTTTTTTGTTGATCGGTCCAGCTGGCGAGGTAAACAATTTTGCCCTGGTCGCCACTTTTTATTTCTGTAATTTTTTCTGTCCTGATCCAGCCATATTGTTTTTTCTTTTCAGGGGCGATGGCAAAAGAATTGTTCCAGAAATCCAATCCATTTACATTCTCATAATTAAACCATAACCCGATATGATGCGGATGATCTACAGGATCATTGGGCTGTGGGTTCCACGGAAATCCGCGGGTAATGGTTTGTCCGTTTGGTGCATAGATCGGATAAAGAAAAGGCTTCTCCATTGTATCAGTATACACAAATTCGGTGAACAATTTCCCGGCAATGGTTACGCTGATTTTTTGTTTCGCAGGATCCTGTTTTACCTGTACATTATTTTTCGACTGAGCCATAACAAGAAATGGCATTCCAATGATCAGTAAAGCAATAAGCAAACGCATATAAAAGGTTTTATTGATTTTAAATCGTGTTACATATCCGATAACAAACAAGGAATGATGCATGATGAAGTATTCTTACTTTATTTCATCATTCATCATTCCTTGTTCAATATTCATAATTCTCTATGCTGTTATTACTATTTTATTCTTTCCAATCAAAAAGTGCATGATCACCCAAGCCAGCAGATAAGCCGATGCGCACACAATAAACATGATATAATAAGCTGTTTCTATCTGATTGATGGAACGGTAGTATACAAAAATATTTTTCTGCACCAGTATGGATAATAAAATCCCTCCTACCGCACCAAACATACCGCCAATACCAGTTACAGAAGCTGTTGATTTTTTAGGGAAGAGATCACTTACCGTAGTATAGATATTTGCACTCCACGCCTGGTGCGCTGCTGCAGCCAAACCTATCACTCCTACTGCAAACCACATATTGATGCTACTGAGTATCATGGTAGCTAAAATAGGCAGTACACAGAATGCATAGATCAACATAGAAGTTTTTCTTGCTTTGCGAACGGGCCATCCTTTGTTAATGAAGAACATAGGTAACCATCCGCCTGCCACACTTCCTACGGTTGATACCAGATAAACTACGGCTACCGGCCAGCTTGCTGCGGTAATCTTGATATGATAAATACTTTCAAAGAAATCGGGCAGCCAGAAAATATAGAACCACCAGATTGGGTCTGTTAATAATTTACCAATGGCAAAAGCCCAGGTTTGTTTGAATTTTAATAACTGGAACCAGGAAAGTTTTGGCTGATCATCATCACCCACACTTCCTTTTTCATCTTCTTTATCACTTTCAATAAATGCCAGTTCTGACTCAGATATTTTTTTGTGTTTGCGTGGCACTTCATATAAAATAAACCAGAAGATCAGCCATACAAAACCCAATAAGCCTGTTAAGATAAACGCCCATTGCCAACCCCATTTCGTTACAATAAAGGGAACGGTTAATGGTGTTAAAATGGCACCGATATTGGCACCTGAATTAAAGATCCCCGTTGCCAATGCCCTTTCTTTTTTGGGAAACCATTCTGCCACCGTTTTAATGGCCGATGGAAAGTTACCGGATTCGGTAATTCCTAAAAACCCCCGAACGATCTGGAATCCAACTACTGTATTTACCAGTGCTGTTGCAATACCCGCAAGGCTCCATAGAAAAGTAGAAATACCGTATCCGATCTTTGTGCCTAATTTATCAATGATACCACCGGCTATCAGCAAACCAATTGCATAAAATACTTTGAAAGTAATTTCTACATCGGTATAATCTCCATCCGTCCAACCCAGGTCGTGGGTGAAAGTGGATTTTAAAAAACTGATCACACTTCTGTCGATATAGTTGATAGTTGTGGCGAAGAAGATCAATCCACAAACCGTCCACCGGTACTTACTCATTTTTGCTGCTGTCAGTGTCATGGTTATGATTTGATTGACTTGATAATAGCCATAGTATCCAATGTTGCTTGTGTGATGGCTGCATAATCTTTGGCTTCGAGCAATTGTTTAGTGATGAGTTTGCTACCCATACCTACTGCGCAAACGCCGGCTTTGAACCATCCGCCGATATTGTCTTTATCCATTTCCACACCACCGGTTGGCATAAATAACAAATTAGGGAATAATTCTTTGATACCGGACATAAAGCCGGGTCCCAATATATTTCCGGGGAATAATTTGATCATTTTAGCACCCAGGGTTTCTGCTTTGATGATTTCAGTTGGTGTCATACAACCCGGTACCCAGAGCATATTGTTTTTATCGGCAACGGCGGCAACAGATTCAACTAGTCCGGGACAGATGATATAATCTGTACCTGCATCAATAAACATCTGTGCCATCTCACCATTTTTAATGGTACCGATACCGAGATACATACCTTTCAGTTCAGTGTCGCATACTTTACGCATTTCTTTAAAATTCTGGTAGGCAGCTTCACCACGGTTGGTGTATTCTACGGCGCGGATTCCTGCGCTGTATAAGGCTTTCAATACTTCGATACTAACAGTTGTATCCTTATTAAAATAGAGGGGGAGCATTCCTTGTTGCGGAATCAATCCAAGAATCGTGTCTTTCTTTTCCATATGGCTTTTTTTTCGTGTAGCAATGTTATCCTGAAAAGGGTAAAATTCGATTATTTTATTACGCAAACGATTGCGTATTTTTATTAACGAAAATAACCTCATTTCTTTTTCCGCCCCTGATTATTACCCAACTTTGCGGAAAGGGCTTTGAAGTTAATTAATATCTGCCCTCAACCATCCTGTTATTAAAAAAAATCGATTGATTATGCCCAAAAAAGTTGTTACCCTCGGAGAGATCATGATGCGTCTCTCAACTCCCGGTTTCGAAAGATTTGTTCAAAGCGACACTTTTGATATCACTTATGGCGGTGGAGAAGCCAATGTGGCCGTAGCCCTTACTAATTATGGATTGAATGGAACCTTTGTAACCAAGGTTCCGGATAATGCGCTCGGACAGGCAGCCATCAACCATATCCGTCGTTATGGAGTAGACACACAGTTCATCGCCCGTGGCGGTAAGCGTTTGGGTATTTATTTTCTGGAAACAGGTGCTTCCATGCGTGCCTCTCAGGTAATTTACGACCGTGCCGGTGCTTCTGTAGCCGAAATGGAGATCAGTGAATTTGATTTTGATAAAATATTGGATGGCGCCAGCTGGTTTCATACCACCGGTATCACCCCTGCTTTGAGCGATAAAGCCGCTGCATTAACCGAAGCTGCTTTAAAAGCGGCCAAAGCAAAAGGTATTACTACCAGTATCGATCTTAACTACCGTAAGAAATTATGGAGCAAGGAAAAAGCAAGGGAAGTGATGACAAGGCTTTGCCAATATGTAGATGTATGTATTGGTAACGAAGAAGATGCTGATACTACATTAGGTTTTACCAGCAAAGGCACCGATGTAACCAAAGGAGAATTAAACCTCGATGGTTATAAAGATGTATTTCAGCAGATGAAAGAGAAATTTGGTTTTAAATACATCGCTTCCACCTTACGAGAAAGCCATAGTGCCTCTGATAACGGATGGAGTGCATTGGTATATGATGGAACAGAATTTTATCATACCAAACAATATGAAGTACGTATCGTTGACCGTGTAGGTAGCGGAGATTCATTCGCCAGTGGATTTATTTATGGACTGGTTAGTGGTATGCCAATGAGCGAAGCTGCTGAATTTGGTGTAGCGGCATCTGCTATCAAACACACTATTCCGGGCGACTTGAACCATGCTACTTTGAATGAGGTGAAGGAATTGATGAAGGGTGATGGTAGTGGACGAGTGCAAAGATAGAATTTGAAAATGTGGGAATTTGAAAATTTGAAAATGTAATAAAGATGATTTTAGATAGTTTATCAAGTGCGAGTAAATATGCAGCATTGAATCCTTTGTTTGCAAAAGCATTCGCTTACATCGCATCGGTTGATCTGGCTTCTTTGGAGGTTGGAAAATTTGAAATTGATGGCGATAATCTGCGGGGGATAGTTTCCGATAAGAATGGTATGACCGCTGCGGAAAGTACTGCCAAGTTTGAATGTCATAATGCACATATCGATATACAGGTTTGTATTCGCGGCAAAGAAACCATGGGATGGAAACCACGCGGTACCTGTGTTGCTCCCAGAGGAGAATACAATCCCGATAAAGATGTTTTGTTTTATGAAGATGCACCGGATATGTTTTTTGGACTGACGGATAACCAGTTTACTATTTTTTATCCCGAAGATGTGCATGCACCGATGATTGGTGAAGGTGCTATCAAAAAGCTGGTTATTAAAGTGAAGATCTAAATTTTTATTTTTTGTTGTGTGATAATAAAGGAATCGCATTCTGTACTTGTACGGGGTGCGATTTTTTATTGCACCTGCTTCTCTGCGTTTATCTCTGCCCCTCCCCATCTCTGCGGTGAACAAAAGTTTAAACTTATTTAGGTTATCAAAATACAAATTTGCTATTCACCGTGGAGATGGAAAGAACGGAGAGTATTCGCAGAGAATTTAGTCTTTATACTCTTCCTCCACCGATAAAACATCCTGATCTGTTGCATCGCCCTGCTCCTGTAATTTTCCGAAAGCTGCTGCGGTGGCGTAGTTGAGAAGTTTCTGTGGTTCGTTCGGGTTGGTGAGTAATCCGTAAATCAATCCTGCCATAAAACAATCACCACTACCCGAACGGTCTACCACACCGGCACAGGTGAATTCGTTGGATGTATAAGGTTGATCATTATAGAGCATGGTGGTATAATAAAGAATATGATCATCCTCACTATCAAAACGAAATGTATTGGCTACTACTTTGCATTTGGGAAATAACTGAATGATATCTTTTGATGTTTGGGTGGCATGGTCAATATATGCCTGCTTGCTTTTTTTATCGTGGATCTGTTCATCCACATTTGTTCCCAGCAAAGTATTGGCACTCCAGATATTGCCCATGATCACATCACAATATTTTACCAATACTGGCATAATATCAACGGGTTGCTTGCCGTATTTCCAGAGTTTGGAACGGTAGTTCAAATCAACAGAGATGGTGATATTTCTTTTAGCTGCGGCTTCGAGTGCTTCGAGACAAACATCTGCCACATTTTGATTGAGCGCCGGGCTGATGGCGGTAAAATGAAACCAGGTAATACCATCCAATACTTTATCCCAATCAACCATTCCTCTTTTCAATTCAGAGAAAGAGGAGCGTTCACGGTCATACACAACACCACCTTTGATATCGGCACCGGTTTCTAAATAATATAAACCAATACGGTTACCGGAAAATAAAATAGGAGAAGTATTGATCTTTTTTTTCTGAAGATACTGTATCACGTATTGCGACATGAAATTATCCGGCAATACAGTACAATAAGTAACCGTCACATCCCATCCCGCCAAAGCTGTGGCTACATTGGCTTCGGCACCTCCTACAAATAAAAGCATAGGGTGTTTATCTGCGCTTGTATCCTTTGGTGAGGGAGACAAGCGCAGTAACAGTTCGCCCATGCATAAAACATTATTCATAGGGTATGATTGAAGTAATTATTTCATTTCAGCTATTGCCACAGGATCCATATCGGTAAACGTATAGTTCTCTCCGGCCATTGCCCAGATAAATGCGTAATTGGTAGTACCCGGTCCGCAATGCACAGACCATGGCGGAGAAATTACTGCTTCGTTATTAGCCATTACAATATGGCGTGTTTCCTGTGGCTCGCCCATTAAATGAAATACACGATGTGCTTCAGGAAGATCGAAATAGAAATACACTTCCATTCTGCGTGTATGTGTATGTGGCGGAACAGAATTCCAAACACTTCCTTCAGCCAAAACGGTAAGACCCATTACCAGCTGGCAACTTTGTATCCCATCCTGGTGAATGTATTTATAGATGGTTCTTTTATTGGCAGTAGCTGTTTCACCAAGGTTAACAGGCGATGCTTCTTCTTTGGTCATCTTACGGTTGGGGTACGTATGATGTGCTGTTGTAGACATTAAAAAGAAACTGGCAGGTGCATCTTTTGACACACTTGAAAAACTAACAGACTGTGTTCCCTTACCAAGGTATAAAGCATCCAGTTTGTTCAATTCATAACTTACACCATCCGCAATCACAATACCGGCACCGGCTACATTAATGATACCCAGTTCTCTTCTCTCTAAAAAATACGACGCACGCAGTTCTGCTTCGTTAGGCAGTTCAACTGTTTTTTCAATGGGTTTAACTCCGCCAACAATTACCCGGTCGTAATGCGAGTACACCAATTTTAATGTATCGGCATTCATCAACTCCTGTACTAAATAATTAGCGCGGATCTCTTCTGTGGTCATCCCCCGGGTTTCTTTGGGACTTGATTGGAATCTGATTTCCATAAGTTTGTTTTTATGTTTAGTGCTTAACAATTATAATTTTCTCCCCTCCCCGCAAGAGAGGGAAATTTTATATTAACTCTTCAATTCCCTATTCCCCACTTTAACCCCTTTAACTTCTTTAACAATTATCTTCCCATCCATCCTCCATCCACCGTCAAGATAGTTCCATTTACATAACTGGAAGCATCTGATGCAAGGAATACAACGGGGCCCTTGAAATCTTCGGGTTGTCCCCAGCGGCCGGCGGGTATTCTGGATAAGATGGATGTACTTCTGTCAGGATCGTTGCGCAAAGCTTCTGTATTGTCTGTGGCAATATATCCCGGAGCAATGCCGTTTACGTTAACACCCTTCGAAGCCCACTCATTGGCTAATGCTTTGATCAGGCTGCTTAATGCACCTTTACTCGCCGCATAGCCCGGCACATTAATGCCCCCTTGGAAACTGAGTAATGAACAGGTAAAAATAATTTTTCCAGAACCATGTTCGATCATTCGTTTCCCAATTTCTCTTGCGAGGATAAAAGGTGCATCGAGATTGATAGATAAAACACGATCCCAATATTCATCTGAATGTTCGGCAGCAGGGGCACGCATGATGGTTCCTGCATTGTTTACCAGAATATCGATCACCGGATTTTCTGTGGTTACTTTAGTGATAAAAGCATGAACCGCTTCACGATTGGAGAGATCAGCAGCATAGGCTTTGAATGATCTGCCCAATGCTTTCACTTTATTTTCAATATCGCTTCCGGATGATTCCAATGAACCGGATACACCAATAATATCTGCACCTGCTTCAGCCAAACCAATGGCCATTGCTTTACCGATACCTTTGTTGCAACCTGTTACAAGAGCAGTTTTTCCACTAAGGTTGAATGATGTAGTCATACGAGAAATGAATTTATTACTTAAATCAATTTTGTTTTACAAGGTACTTCTATAATTAGTAAAGCTTCGCAATCATTTACACTTTTTATCAGGCAGTAAATAATCGCAAAGCTTATTTAATTGTAAATAATTCAACCTTTTAATTACGAAAACGTTTGCACAATTATTTACTTTCAGGAATGATGGACTGCCAACCAAAATAAGAGCGGGCATTGTAGAAGCAGATGTCCTGTATCACTTTCCCAACCCAGGCAATATCATTAGGCAATTCGCCATTCTCAATTTCATCTCCAAAAAGATTACAAAGAATTCTTCTGAAATATTCGTGACGCGGATAGGACAAGAAACTTCTTGAATCAGTAAGCATTCCTACAAACCTGCTCAATAATCCCATGTTTGATAATGCATTGATCTGTTTGATCATCCCATCTTTTTGATCGAGGAACCACCATGCAGAACCAAACTGAATTTTACCGGCAACCGATCCGTCATTGTAATTTCCGATCATGGTAGCCATCAATTCATTATCTGCAGGGTTTAGATTGTATATAATAGTTTTTGCCAGTTTATTTTCATTATCTAGTTTGGTAAGAAAAGTAGAGAGTGATCTTCCATGACAAAAATCTCCAACAGAATCCCAGCCGGTATCCGGCCCAAGCTGCTGCAACATTCTTGAATTGTTATTTCGCAATGCCCCAAGGTGAAACTGCTGGATCCATCCTTTTTCCCAATCCCACTCTGCAAAATGTACCAGCATGGCTGATTTGAATTTGCGTTGCTCCGTATCATTCAATTGCTTACCTGAATGTACTTTATTAAAGATGGAATCAATTTCAGAGCCGGTAAAATCTTCTGCATACATTTCTTCCAAACCATGGTCGGAAACTTTACAACCAATAGATGCAAAAAAATCATGGCGGTTTTGTAATGCATATAAGAAGTCATCGAAAGTAGAAACAGAGATCCCGGTAACAGCTTCCAGTTTTTTAACGTAGGTGTTGAATACAGATGCGTCGCTCACATTCATTGCCTGATCAGGACGGAATGCAGGTAGAATTGGAATTTCAAATCCATCATTCTTTAATTGTATATGGTATTCTAAATTATCAACAGGGTCATCAGTTGTACATACCAGTGCCACATTCATTTTACGTAACAGGCTCTTTACAGAATATTCTTTTGTTTGCAGCAATGATGTACAGCTCTCATATATTCTTGCAGCAGAAGCCGGGTTCAATACTTCATTGATACCAAAATAACGCTGTAACTCTAGGTGTGTCCAATGATATAATGGATTACGCAAAGTATAAGGAACGGTAGCAGCCCATTGTTCAAATTTTTGCCAGTCGGTTTTATCTCCGGTACAAAAACTTTCATCGATACCATTGGTGCGCATCGCTCTCCATTTGTAATGGTCGCCCGACAACCAAATTTCAGAAAGATTTTGAAACTGATGATCAGTAGCGATCTGCTTAGGCGATAAATGACAATGGTAATCGATCACCGGCATTTCTTTCGCGTAGCCATGGTATAATTCCTGCGCTGTTTTTGTGTTAAGCAGGAAATTTTCGTCTAAGAAGTTTTTCATAATGGCGCGTTGTTATGTACTTGTCTGTTTTTAAATTTCGGCTACCTGAAACGTGAGTCGTGAATCGTGAGACGTGAGTAAAAAACTAAATACTCACGTCTCACGACTGACGATCATAAGCTCACCCCCCTCTTCCACGGAATAAAATCATCCTGATTCAGCAGAACTGCTTTTGGAATGATTTCACCGCTTGCAGCTTTGATACAGTATTCCAGAATCTCTTCTCCCATTTCAGGAATGGTTTTTTCTCCATCGATGATTGGGCCTGTATTAATATCAATGATATCACCCATTCGTTTATTCAAGGCAGAATTGGTAGCTACTTTAATAGTTGGACAAACAGGATTTCCGGTTGGTGTTCCCAAACCGGTTGTAAAAAGAATTAAAGTAGCACCACTTGCCGCTTTACCGGTTGTGGCTTCTACATCATTACCGGGTGTGCAAACCAGGCTGAGTCCGGGTTTAGTGGCAGGTTCTGTATAATCCAGTACATCTACCACAGGAGATTCGCCACCTTTTTTTGCAGCACCATTACTTTTGATGGCATCGGTAATTAAACCGTCTTTGATATTTCCGGGTGATGGGTTCATATCAAACCCTGATCCTGCTTTCACAGCAGAATCACTGTACGATTGCATTAAACGGATGAATTTTTTTGCTGCATCAGGATCAATGGTTCTGTCAATCAATTGTTGCTCTGCTCCACATAATTCAGGAAACTCTGCCAACAATATTTTTCCACCCAATGCAACCACCAGATCCGAAGCATATCCTACTGCAGGATTTGCAGAAATGCCGCTGAAGCCATCACTGCCACCGCATTTTACACCAATACAAAGTTTATCAAGTGTTGCAGGTTCTCTTTGCAGTTTATTGATCTCAATCAATCCTGCAAAAGTTTTACGGATAGCTTCTGTTACCAATTGCTCTTCGCTTTGCGATTGCTGTTGTTCAAAAACATACAATGCTTTATCAAAATTGGGGTTGTGTTTTTTGATATCATTTAACAGATCCTGTGTTTGCAGGTTCTGACAACCCAAACTTAAGACAGTTACACCAGCAACATTGGGATGATCTGCATATGCTGCCAATAATTTACTGAGTATTGCTGCATCCTGTCTTGTTCCGCCACAACCACCCTGGTGGTTGAGGAATTTGATACCATCCACATTTTTAAATACGCGGTTGGTATGCACCGTTGATTCTGCAATAGAAAGATCAGCAGTATTTACATCTGCACCGCTTTTATATAATTCAACCAGCAATTGTGTTTTCTGTTTGTATTTATCGGTTACTGCATATCCTAATTGTGTATGCAATGCTTCGCGGATTACATCCAGGTTTCTGTTCTCACAAAAAACGGTAGGGATAAAGAGCCAGTAATTGGCTGTACCCACTCTTCCATCAGAACGATAATAGCCATTAAATGTACGGCCGGCAAACTTAGATACATCCGGTGCCTGCCAATGGTATTGGTACGGCCGAAATGTATACGGTTCTGCTGCATGCTTGGTGTTTTCTGTACTCATGCGGGTTCCGGCTTTTAAAGCTGCCTGTGCTTTTCCAACAAGAACACCGTACATGATCATCGGATCACCCTGCTGCATATCCTGCATAAAAAATTTATGCTTTGCAGCAACATTTTCCTGCAGTATATAATCAACACCATTGTATGATACGGTTTCTCCTTTTGCAAGATCAACCAATGCTACCAAAACATTGTCTTTCGGATTTACCTGTAATATTTTTTGTTTTGTGCTCATGCTGCTTAATTTTATGCTAAGATAGAACGAATGGTTTTTTCAGCACCGTTCTGCTGTAGCAATCCTAAATAATGATTTACTGCATCTGCGAATCCGGGAAAGAGTGAAAGGTCAACACCAAAAATGTCGGCATCTGCCAAACTCTTACCCACTTCTCCTGATTTCCATTGTTCAAACATTAGAGAAGCTTTATCATCGTTGATCTTATATTCTTTGTCATTAGCCGTTCCATAATAAAAACCATCTGCCTTTTTTTCAGATCGCATAAATAAAATGAAAGCTGCAAAACCCAATGCCATCAATTGTGGGGGTTTCTGAAAATGAGCATATTGTTTTTCTATCAGCGGAACGGTACGCATAGCCATCTTAGACGTAAACTGTGCGGTAATGTTTAACCAGAGATGTTCTATATATGGATTTTTAAAACGATCGATCACCTGTGCGGAAAACTGTTCTGCTTCTTCTTTTGTAATATTTCCCTGCGCTACCAAGGGAACAATTTCCTGTAGCATCAGATCTGCAACAAAAGAAACAAACAATTCATCTTTCATAGCTTCTTTCACAGTTGTAAATCCTGAAAGATGGGCCAATGCGCAAGACAAAGTATGTGTGGCATTTAATAAACGTAATTTCAGTTCGCGGAATTTATTGATATCAGGTGCCAGTACCACACTACTGTCGCACTCACTGAATGACAGGATTTTTTTTGTTCTGTCGCTATTTGTTTCAATAGCCCAGAGACGATAAGGTTCTGACATGATCATCAGCTCATCTTCATACCCCAATTTGTTTTCCGTAGCCGATTGTTCTGCTGGAGGCAGTTTTCCGGGAACAATACAATCAACCAATGAATTACAAAAATCATTTTCAGTTTCCAGCCAATGCAAGAACAATCCTGATTCGCCTTTTAGTTTGGCAAGGGTAACTACAATGTCTTTTAGCTTGGTGCCATTATCAACGATCAGTTCTGTTGGTACGATCACCATACCTGAGTCGCTGCTTCCGTTGAATACACGGTATCTCTCGAGTAAATAAAACAATATTCTCCCCGGAAAAGAAACAGGCTTATCTGTTTTTGCATCAGACTCTACCAATGTAATACCTACTTCTGTTGTATTGGAAATAATAATTTGTATGTCAGGATTTGCGGCGCATTTCAGTATTTGATCCCATTCTTCATTGGCAGAAACCACACGGCTGATAGAAGCGTTGATCACCGTTTTTTCTGTTTGCACACCATTCACAAATCCTTTTTCCAATAGTGTAAATAAACCATCCTGATCTTTGAATGCATCTGTACCACCGGTGGCTGTAGATTTCACTACCACCACTCTTCCATTGAAAATATTTTGTTTGTTTGCCTTATCTATAAAATGATCCGGCAATCCACGCAATAATACACCGGTACCAAACTGTAATACTTTTTCGGGTAATGAAAACAAGGCTTCCGCAGGTGCTTCTATTTTTTGCGGGTCCAGTTGTGATAATGTGTTCTTCGATAATTGCATCTTCAATAATTATTTAATTCGAATTCTTTTTTGCCCATGCAGCAAATTCTGTTGTAATCAATTTTTCAGGCCAGGTACCATACCATGCATATCCATTTCTTCTTTCTGATTCGATCTCTTTTACATCATATTTTTTCTGACTGTCTCTCCCACTAAAAAAAGGGCGGTTGGTGCCAATCTCATAAAATCTTGCCCAGATGGTACTTCCGGTATCAGGTAATACTACATGGTCTTTGCCTTTGGGTTCATTGGGGGCATCTACAATTACAAATTTGTATCCTGGTATTTTAACCAGATTAAACCAGTCGACCGCTGCCACGATCGACTGTTTAATTTCGGATGAAGGATTTTTCATTCTCATCAGGAAACGGGTAATACCCACCGATTCACTTCCGCTGATGGAAGCCAGTTCAAATTTTCTTGCCATCTCCGGTAAGAAAGTTCGCTTATTATATTGCGCACACCAGGCGGTTAATTTTCCCTTGATGAGCAATTGTGTTTTTAAAATACATTGAATGCCTCTTTGCACAGACTCTTCCGCTTTTGTTATCAGTAAAGGATCCACCACATCGAAATCATTTTTCTTTTCTACAATATCCTGTAAGATATTTAGCACATTGATCATTGCATCATCATTGTAAGTGATCTGGCTTCTGTATAAAGCAGAATCAGGATAATACTGTGGCCATCCGCCACTTGCATATTGTGCTTTAAAATAATAACGAATTCCTTTTTCTGCTGATGTCAGGTATTGTTGGTTATGTGTTTGTTTATATGCTTTTACCAAATAACGAATTTCACGCGTAGTGGCATTGTTATCGATGGTTGCATCAATATGCATGGAATCGTTGCGAATATTTCTTTTTTCCGATTCCGTTAATACTTTATTGTAATCAACTTTTATTTCATTCACAGCTTTGGGCCAACCACCGACTGCTCGTTGATAAACAAGCATATTTTCTGCCACCGGATCGGTAGAGGATTTAATCATTCCACCGCTCAACATCGCTGCTGTGGGTTGTACATTCCCAATATGTAATGCTAATATTTTTGTATCAAGTACCGTTGATGATAAGGTCGGCTGCCATTTTCCGGCGAATGTCCAGCCTGCGTTGATCTGATCTGCCTTTGGTGAACCTTCCGCTGTTTGCAGATTATCTTTCATCCATGCATAATCACCACCTTCTTTGTTTGAATTGAAGAAATAAATTCTTTGTCCCCACTGTATCACATTCTGAGGAGTGGAAGCATTCAGATAGATAGGCGCATCTGCCATGTTCTTTGCAAACGAACAATTGATCAGGTAGAACTGCGCATCTTTATGATACCTGCCCAACTTAAACCCATCATCACCACGAAATTTGCAAT
>CANBSW010000119.1 GCA_947372235.1 Chitinophagaceae bacterium
AACATTCCTTTTACAATGGCATCGGCGCGTTTGCCGTGGTGGTTTATCTTTTCTTCATTACTGATCACATCATCAATCAATTCATTTTCTATATCTTCTTTTCTTTCTGCATTGGGCTTTAAGCGTTCAGCTTTTAGCTCTTCCAGTAATTCTTTGTTTACTTCTGAAAAATTATTGACGAAGTTTAACGGGTTTTGTATTTCGTGGGCAATGCCGGCGGTAAGTTCTCCCAGACTGGCCATTTTTTCGGATTGGATCAGTTGTGATTGTGTAGATTTTAAATTTTCTATTGACTGATTCAATGATGCGGTACGTTCCTGTACCTGTTTTTCCAGCATTTCATTTTGTGAAGATAAAATAGACTCCTTTTCTTTCGAGAGTTTTTGTACCCGCTCCAGGTTAAGCCTCAACTCCTGACTGCGTTTACCAAAGGCATAACCCAAATAAACAGATAGAACTATTGGGTTAAGCATAAAGGCAGAAGGGATATATTCATATAAATCTAATTTTATGAAGCCAATACTGTTCAAAACACTTAAGGACCAAAAAATAATAGAAATAATATTAGAACTTATAAAAAGGATGCTACCAACCCTATTATTTTTCTGGGACTGTAAAGCTATTCTTATTGTAGCAACCATTGAAAGAACTGCCCAGATTACAGCTATAATGTTGGCATCATATAGAAAGAAACAACTTATAGTTACAATGACTAAGAAAACTATAATTTTATAAAAAACATCTATCTGTTTATTAAAGATCTTGTATGTGCAATACAAAGAAATAAGCAAGAAAATTAAAATAGAAGTACAATAGCAGAATGATATCCAAAATTTGATACTTTCATAATCTTGTATACAGATTACTCCAATAACATAAAAGATTAAAAAAAATATAGCGCTTGCAAAGTATCCATTTATTTTTTCACTTGGGAAAAAGAGAAAAAAAGATAGGAAAATGATAAACATCAAAATGGCTATACCTAAGGTGATATAGTAATTATTTGTAAATTTTCTATTAAAAGCGAGTCTATTTTTTTTAACATCTCTGGAGTTTGCATTGCTTAATGTTGAAACTAAAATTTGAAGGTAACCATTGGTGGGAAAGTATATTGGGAATTTATACTGTGCATTTTGATACCGTACTGCCAACAACTGATTCTTTCCTTTTAGTAAGGGTAGTTCAAGTATTTGTGTCAAAGAGTTATTGTAAATTACTTGATTTGTTTCTGGACTCAGTTTCCCTAATTGATGAATCAACTTTCCATCTAAATAAATCTCAGATGCACCATATTGAGAGATATTTAAAACAACGGTTTTGTTTAAGCCACTGTCCACTTTAAGCAGCGTTCTAAACCAAACAATTTCCCCACGGTTGGCAATGGCCTGTTTACCATCGGGCATGTTTAAATTGTAAAACTTGAACTGCTTCCAGGATGAATCATCAAATGCTGGATTTGCCCATTCTTTATCATCTCCTTTTTGATAACGCCATTGATCGAGTGTAACCCATTTGTTGTTGAGTGTAGTATCCAAAATAGTTACCTGTTGAGCTTTTGCAAAGAAGGGAAGCAGCAACAGGCATATTTTAAAAATTATTTTCATATTAGTTTGTTGGCAGTTGAATAATAAATATGGTTCCTTCACCTTCCTTGGTTTCTACTTTTAATTCTCCTCCATGCGCTTTCACGATATCATAGCTCAAACTCAAGCCCAATCCTGTTCTCCACCTAATAAATAAAGGCTGGCAAGCCTGCCCTTTTGGTTGGGTGGTGAAGAAGGGTTTGAAGATTTTGATATTTATTTTCATAAACGGATTGGTTTCGTGAATACTATTCATCCTTGCTTTGCATGGCATGATTGATCAGGTTTATTAAGTCTGTTTTATCTGGCAGATACAATTGATACCTATTTACGAATAACTGGCTGCTCATTCCATACGTTGCATACTCTACCAGCAACTCATCTTTATCTTTAGTAAGTATTATACCAATTGGAGGGTTATCGCTTTCTATATTTTCTTCGCTGGCAAAATAACCGAGGTACATATTCATCTGGCCTATATCATCATGTTGTACTTCATTTATTTTAAGATCAAACAATACAAAACATCGAAGTATGCGATGGTAAAATACAAGGTCAACACGGTAATGTTTGTTGTTGATGGTCATGCGGTATTGCCTGCCCACGTAAGTAAAACCTTTGCCCAATTCTAATAAAAACTGTTGAAGATTATTGCACAAATGATTTTCTAATTCCAGTTCTGAAGGAAGTTGTTCTTCGGGAATTTTTAAGAACTCAAAAACATAAGGGTCTTTTAAAATATCTACGGGCTTGCCAATTTCCTGACCTTGTGCAGATAGCCTTAAAATTTCTTCTTTGTTTTTGTTAAGTGCAAGCCGCTGAAACAAGGCTGTGTTTTTCTGTCTCTTCAACTGTGGAACCGACCATTTTTCAGCAATGATTTGATTTTCATAAAACTTTCTTTCCAGTTCATCTTCAATCTTTAATAACTCTACAAAATGCGACCAACTCAATTGGTGAGAAGGCTTCTGACTTATTGGATACTTAAGGTATAAAAGTCTCATATACACTATATTACTTCTACTAAACCCTTTGCCATGAAGCAATGAAAGGTCTTTGGCCAAATTGCTAATGAGTGCTTTTCCGTATTCGGCTCTTGCATTTCCGCCCTGCTCAAATTCTACAATATGCTGCCCAATTTGCCAATAGGTTTCCAGCAATTGGATGTTTACTGCTTGTGTTGCTTTTACCTGACCGGATACATAGGTATCAGAAATTTTTCCCAACAAATACCGATATTCTGGCTGCCGTTGGTTTATTGAAATATGTTCTTCCATAAATAAATGTATGTTTAAGAATTGTGTAATGGCAGTTGAACAATAAACTCACTTCCTTCCCCTTCTTTCGTTTCCACTTTCAATTCTCCTCCATGTGCTTTCACAATATCGTAACTTAAACTCAACCCTAATCCTGTTCCCTGGCCTGTTGGTTTTGTGGTGAAGAATGGTTGAAAGATTTTATCAACTACTTTTTGTGGAATACCGGTACCATTATCTTTTATGCTGATCAAAATATTTCCATTCTCTTTCTCTGTACTTACTGTTACTTTAGGATCATACGATTCAGGTGAATTCCTTTTTCTTTCCCCAACCGCATAAAATGCATTGTTGATCAGATTCAAAATAACACGCCCCATTTCCTGTGGTTGTATACTAATCATTCCGATGGCACCATCAAACTGTGTTTCAAAGGATGAATTGAAAGAATTGTCTTTGGCCCTTAAACCATGATACGCTAACCGTAAATATTCATCACATAATGCATTGATATCAGTAGGTTCCTTTTGTCCACTGCTGCTGCGACTATGTTGCAGCATGCCTTTTACAATAGCATCGGCGCGTTTGCCGTGGTGGTTTATTTTTTGTTCGTTATCTTTTATATCATTTGAAATGGTAATGGCATCTTTTGTATTTCCTTCTTTAAGTTCATGTTGTAACTCATCAATCAACTCTGAATTAACTTCAGAAAAATTATTCACAAAGTTTAACGGGTTTTGAATTTCATGGGCAATACCTGCAGTAAGTTCTCCAAGCGATGCCATCTTCTCGGATTGAATCAATTGGGATTGGGCTGCTTTCAAACTGTCTAATGAATTTTGCAGTTCTCTGGTGCGTTCTGCCACTTCCTTTTCTAATCTTTCATTTTGTTGAGAGATCAATAAATTCTTTTCAGCTTCTTGTTCTTTTTCCACCCTTTCTTTGTCAATCCTGCTTTGTGTTAGATCTTCCTGTATCGATTGATACCGTTTAAATAGTAACCAGGAGAAAAATAATATCGTCCATAAAATTCCGATCAAAGAAAATAAGGAAGCCCAATTATTAATCCATTGAACAAATACAGGCGTTTTTACTGCATAATATTTATCAGCCAGGTAATAATACCATTGAAGACTAATAACAGGACCAAAAAAGAAAAAAATGGGTACAGTTGCTAATATCCTGGTATTAATTTTTATTTTTTTATTGAGCAGTATTAAAAAAATAGCAAGAAATAAAAAGTTGAGAAAAAGATAAACAACGCATGTCAAAAAATCGCGAAGTCTGTCATATAAATATTGATTGAGTGGAATGAAATAAGTTGAATTTGCTAAAAGCCAAACTACTAAATTGAAAAAATTAAAGTACTTTAAAAACCTGTCCCACTTTGGTAAAAACAGGTGGGTTTTAAAAAAATACCTGAAAAATAACATAAGCGAAAAAAGCCAACCACCAGTGACCAAAAAACTTACAATAAAATCAATAGCATTGAGAGAATTAAAAACTAAAAACGATAAAGAGTTTAAAAAAGTACCTATCCCGTAAAAAAGGAGGAATAAAGAAAAATATAAATATTCTTTTTCTTTAGTGGCCCTGTAAAATGTAAAATTTATAAAAAAAGCAAGTATGATAATTCCAATTAAAATGGAATTGACGATGTTTTCAAAATCAGAGGTTTGATTAAGCTTGTTTTTAATATTCAGGCTTTTTTGCAGATAAGCCTGCATCGTATATACAGTAAGTTTGTTGGGTATTACAAGTCTGATCCTATCATTTTGTCTTGAATAAATAGTGATTTCCTGATACGGTTGCAATATGATAGTGCCAATTAATAATCCTTTATATCCGCTTCTGGTAGGTTTTGCATCTCCCACGCCTATCTTCATATGTTGCCACTGTAATGTTGAATCTGCATAATACACGTCATTATACGTCGCACCAGCAGGAATTCCTATCTCCAATTGTCTATCAGTTATGTTTTTGAATTTTACCTGATACCAATAGGTCTTAACAGAAAAATCGGATGGTTTGGTGGTATCAAACTGTCTAAACCTATTTGTAAAGGCAGGGTTTGAAACAATGGTAAAATCGGTGTTACCTAAACTGTCATCCCAAACACGCCAGAATTTTCTATCTAATTTAATTTCAGCTGCCGTGTCGGTAGTAAACTGGTAGGTTTCGGGTATACCATTCTGTGCAAGCGAACATAAAGGCAGGAAAGAGAAAAAAATGTATTTTAATAGATGCTTCATCATGGTAATTGTATTAAGCAGGTAATATGATTTTAAAAATGGTTCCTTCTCCTTCCGTGGTTTCTACCTTCAATCCTCCTCCATGTGCTTTAACAATATCATAGCTCAAACTCAAGCCCAATCCTGTTCCCTGTCCAGTTGGCTTGGTGGTGAAGAAGGGTTGGAAGATTTTATCAACTACTTTTTGTGGAATACCGGTACCATTATCTTTTATGCTGATCAAAATATTTCCATTCTCTTTCTCTGTACTTACTGTTACTTTAGGATCATACGATTCAGGTGAATTCTTTTTTCTTTCCCCAACCGCATAAAATGCATTGTTGATCAGGTTTAAAATAACACGCCCCATTTCCTGAGGTTGTATGCTTATCATTCCGATGGTAACATCGAACTGTGTTTCAAAAGATGAATTAAAAGAATTGTCTTTGGCTCTTAAACCATGATACGCCAATCGTAAATATTCATCACACAAAGCATTGATATCGGTGGGTTCTTTTTGCCCGCTGCTGCTCCGGCTGTGTTGGAGCATTCCTTTTACAATTTCTCCGGCTCGTTTACCATGGTGATTGATCTTTTCGAGATTTTGTTTTAAGTCACTTCCTATTAATTTCACATCTTCAAGATTACCTTTCTCTATCTCTTCATTCATCTCATCTACCAGCTCTGTACTTACTTCACTGAAATTATTAACGAAGTTCAAAGGGTTTTGAATTTCGTGGGCAATGCCTGCTGTAAGTTCTCCGAGTGATGCCATTTTTTCGGATTGAACCAATTGCGACTGGGTAGATTTTAAATTTTCCAAAGTTGCATGTAACGAATTCGTTCTCTCTTCCACTCTTGCTTCTAAAATATCATTTTCATTTTGTAGTTTTCTCTCCCTCCATTTACTGAAAACCCTGAGTGCTCCGAGAAACAATAAGGTATAGATCAAATAGGCCCACCATGTTTTCCACCAGGGTGGTAAAATATGAATGGTGATGGAAATTCCCTCCTCATTCCAAACATTGTCTGCATTGGATGCTTTTATTCTGAAAATATAGGTGCCCGGAGAAAGATTGGTATAGGAAGCTTTTCGTTCTTTGGAAGGTGCAGTCCAATCTTTATCATAATTTTCCAGCTTCCAGCTGTATTGGTTGTCTTCAGATCTGAGATAATGAAGTGCCACAAAATCGAATTTGATATCTTTTTGCCAATATGCCAATTTGAAATCATCGGTATAAGCAACGGATTTTTTAAAAATAGTTCCATCGGGTTTTGAATAAACGGAATCATTGATAGAAACCTGAGTAATCACAATAGATGGAAGTGAACTGTCTTTCTTGAGCAAGTTAGTTGGTACAATATGGTTAAGACCTTTTGATCCACCTATCCATATATCTCCATTACTTGTTTTTAGGGTTGTATAAGCATTACGTAAAGTTCCGGAAGTTTGAAACCCGTCTTTTTCCAAATAGTTAGTAAAGGATTTATTTTCCGGATCAAAAACAGATAGCCCTCTTTCATTGGGTAACCAAAACATTCCTAAATCATCCCTTGTAATTTCACGCCACTCGTTCCCCTTTAAATCCATATGCAACAACCCCTTTTCCTCTCCATAATATTCCGTTTTCCCTGATGTAGGATCAACTGTTACTAAACCATTATTTCTTACTGAAGAAAAGAAAAGTTGCCCATTTTTATTTTTCGCAAACCCGGTAAATGTAGCAGGAAAAATATACCTGGTAAACCGATCATGTTCATGATCATACAAATTAAGTCCTTCACTAGTTCCTATCCATAAACGTTTCTGCTCATCCTCTGTTAAAAAACTAATCTTAACGCTACTGATTGAATTGTTATCTCCAGAAATGGGCAAATAATGAATAAAGCCATCTTCAGTCTGGTTCAACCGATATAAACCAAATATATTTGTATTATTATTAAGATCACCAAGCCATATCATTCCTTTTGAATCCTGATAAAATGTGCTAATCCATTTACTCGAAAGTGCTAAAGGATTTTTATCATTTGGCAAATAGCTTTTTATTGTTTTGCCTGTATTTTTATCTAATACAAAAACCCCCTTATTAGCAATAGAAAGCCAAAGCCTATTTTGTTTATCCGGAAAAATAAATCTACAGCTGTTTACTTCATTTGCAGTATAGAAAAAACGTTTGAAAGAGTTGGTGTTTTCCTGCCATTGATTTAAGCCGTTTTCAGTTCCCACCCATATTTTGCCATCCGCATCTTCCTGCACCATAGTAATCCTGTTATTACTAAGTGATGCCGTATTAGTTGAAATATTTCTAAAAACCTTAAAATTTTCTTGACCGGGTTGGTAAATAGCCAGTCCATTACTGGTGCCTATCCATAACCTTTTTTTCCTGTCTTCGTATAAATATCTAATACTATCTGATGGTAAACCGTTTTGCTCCTCAAAGTTGTAGCGGAACAGATCCATCTGGTGTTTTTTAGGCGCCTGTTTATAAAAACCTGGCCGGGTAAACACCCATAACAAGCCTGTGCGGTCTTCCATAAAACTGTATCCCTGGCCGTCTTGATCGTAATTTTTTAAAGGATTATTGGAGATATTAAATTTGTTATCATAAAACTGAAATGTTTTGTTAGAAAAATCATAATACATGAAAAATCCAAAAACAAGATTTCCGTAACCTGCCTGAAACCATATGCCATTTTTAGTTTGTAGGCGGATCCGAAAGAATTTTAATGTTTTTGGTCCTTGATTAAAAGCAAGAGGCCCCATACCATAAGTAAATGTTTGTATATTTTCAGTAACAGGGTCTATCAATGAAATCATACCTCCATTATGTGTAACCCAATATTGGCCCCTACTATCTTTTATCGCATTTACTATCGAATCAGCTGCCAAGCCATTTATAAGTCCCTTACTTTTTACATAACTTTTAAAAACCTTTTGGGCTTTTGTATCATACACATAAAGTCCATGTACACCTAACAGCAATAAGCGGTTACCCATTCCATTCTTAAGCAAAGAAATAGTATCTGTTTGTCCAGACATTGATAGGGGTTTGCCTGCCGGAATAACTATTTCAAAGCTATCTTTCTGCCGGTTCAACTTGTTTAGATTCTTTTTATGATCCAGTAGCCAGATATTATTGGTTGAATCGATAACCAATTTGGACCTGTAATTATTAAGATCAGATTTTACAATAAATTTTTTGATCTCCCCGGTTTTTGGATTTAGGCGACATAAAGTTCCCAATAAACCTAAGGCACTTCCAGGTCTATACCAGAACCAGATATTACCTTCTCTATCCTCCACCAGTATGTGGCAAACTGAGATTTCGTTATTATTCAGGTTGTTTTTACCAACAAAATAATTTCTGAAATTTTCATTCACCGGATCAAAAGAAGCAAGTCCTCCCAATAACGTGTACCCACTTAACCAGATTTTGCCATCTTTTGCTTTTAATAGGCCGCCATAAGCAGATTTCAATTGCAGATCGGTTGAGTCTTTATTATTAGAAACAGCTTGGTATACTTTAAATTTATATCCATCATACTTAACGAGTCCATTTTGTGTACCAAACCATATAAAGCCCTTGTTATCCTGAAATCCAACAAACGTCGCTTCTTCCGGCAGTCCTTCAGCTACACCATATTGTTCAAATGCAATTTTTGGGGTTTGTGCAAGACCTATACCTGTGGTTAAAAGAAACAGGATGGCGTAGATTAATTTTTTCATCATTGCTATTATATAATTGGTAATTGAATAATAAATTCAGAACCTTCTCCTTTCTTCGTTTCCACTTTCAGTTCCCCACCATGTGCTTTCACAATATCATAACTCAAACTCAGGCCCAATCCGGTTCCCTGGCCGGTGGGTTTGGTGGTGAAGAAGGGTTGGAATATTTTGTCTAATATCTTGGCAGGGATACCACTCCCATTATCTTTTACCCTGATCTCTACTGTGTCTTCATTTTTTATGGTACTTACTGTAACAGTAGGCTCATAGCCTTCTCCTATTTGCTTCTTCTTTTCATCAACCACATAAAATGCATTGGTGATGAGATTGAGAATTACCCTTCCAATATCCTGTGGAATAATATTGATTGCACCTATCGAAGCATCATATTCTGTGACCATAGTTGCATTGAATGATTTATCCTTGGCACGCAATCCATGATAAGCCAATCGCAAATATTCATCTGCCAATGCATTGATGTCCGTGGGTTCTTTCACACCGCTGCTGCTGCGGCTGTGCTGCATCATTCCTTTTATAATAGCATCGGCCCGTTTGCCATGGTGGTTTATTTTTTCTAGATTAGCAGCAATATCATTCAGTAATTCATATTCCAAAGCCTCATCTCTTTCACTATTCATTTTTAACTTTTCACTTTTCACTTCTTGTATCATTTCCAAACTAACTTCTGAAAAATTATTGACAAAGTTCAATGGGTTTTGAATTTCATGTGCAATGCCTGCAGTAAGTTCTCCCAGACTTGCCATTTTTACGGATTGAATGAGTTGGGCCTGGGTAGATTTTAATTCACCATAGGCTCGTTCAAGTTTCTGGTTTGCTTTTTGTTGCAGCCTGTTATTTCGCCAAACCAGTAAAGTGACCAATAAAAAAATGGTGATGACTCCAAATAATATAAGAATGAATATCTTGTTTTTATTTGTGCTAATTAATTTTTCCTTTTCATAACCGTTTTTTTGGGCTATCAGATTCATTTGTTCTACCTGGTATAGTTTCTGAACATTGTATTGGGAATCTTTTGAAGCTGTATAAATTTTCAAATATTTGATCGCTTCTACAGGATTTGAATGCTCTAAATTAGTTGCTAGAATTTGTGAGGCTTCCTGTATCGAAGCATGATTTTTTCGGGGTTGTGCATCATTAAGTCCTTTTATGGCGTAAACATTTGCTGAGTCATGAAACCCAAGTATATCGTATAATGCCGCAATCCTTACATTATCGCCAGATCTTTTAAAAAATAGTTTAGCCTCTTCAAACTTTTTTTCTTTTACTGCAATTCTTCCCAATACCATATAAGAATTGGATGTAAGGTCCTCTGCTATCTTACTATACTTAGTGATACAATTCATCAAATATTTACCATAGTAGTTGGCAGAATCCAACCTATTTAGATTTTCATAAGTGATAGTAGTAAGCATATTACTCGGCCAGGCTTCCATCTCATTTAATGCAGTAAAAGCAGACTCATTCAAAATTTTATGAACCCATTCAAGGCAGGCGTTGAAATCTCCTTTTGTTGCATTGTTAATTATCATGATATCGTAAAAATAAATACGCCTGCGGCCATCTATTTTATCAGCATATTGCAATGCTTCATTCACTCTACTAATTGATTTTGGCCACTCGCTGGTGATTGCATACGTAAAAGCTGATCTACCCAAGGCAGCAACTAACCCCTCCTGATCATTAATTTGTTTGGCAAGCTCAATAGCTTCGTTTGCAAATTTGTTTGCCTGCAAGGGATCCACATTTGTGTACATTGCCGAGAGTGTATTCAGCGTTTCCACTTTCGTAGTATCTGCCCTCATCTTTCCCAATAAAGGAAGAATACTATCCACATATTTTTTTTCAAAGGGCCGGGGTTGTGATGTGCCTTGAAAAACGAATAGGAAAAAGAATAGTAATAGCGTGATTTTCATTTTATGTTGAGTTATCATAGTACTTTACTTTTATTAAACAGGTATACTTATAGTAAACTGCGATCCTTCTCCTTCGCGTGTCTCCACTTTCAATTCTCCACCATGCGCTTTCACGATATCATAGCTCAAACTCAAGCCCAATCCTGTTCCCTGGCCGGTGGGTTTGGTGGTGAAAAAGGGTTGAAAGATCTTATCTACTATATTAGGAGGAATACCAGGACCATTGTCTTTAACAGAAATCATAATCATCCGACCATCTACCCCCCTGCCCCCTGAAGGGGGAGTTATGATACTTGTTGATATGGTAACAGTAGGTTTATATTTTTTATCGGCTACGTCAACTCCCCCTTTAGGGGGCTGGGGGGTTGCCACTGCATAAAACGCATTGTTGATCAGGTTTAGAATCACACGACCCATTTCCTGCGACTGAATATTGACCATTCCAATGGTATCATCAAATTTTGTTTCAAAAGATGCGTTAAAAGAATTATCCTTTGCTCTTAAACCATGATAAGCTAACCGTAAATATTCATCACACAAAGCATTGATATCGGCGGGTTCTTTTTGTCCACTGCTGCTGCGGCTGTGTTGCAGCATGCCTTTTACAATAGCATCGGCGCGTTTGCCGTGGTGGTTTATTTTTTCTTCGTTACTGATCACATCGTCTATCAATTCATTTTCAATGTCTTCTTTTCTGTCTCCATTCGGCTTTAAGCGTTCAGCTTTCAGCTCTACCAATAACTCTTTATTAACTTCTGAAAAATTATTAACAAAGTTTAACGGGTTTTGAATTTCGTGAGCAATACCTGCGGTGAGTTCTCCCAGGCTAGCCATTTTTTCGGATTGGATCAATTGACTTTGAGTTGATTTTAATTCCGCTAATGTGCTTTCAACTTTTTCTTTCTGTTCTTGCAAAACCTGATTGGCTTTTTGTTTTGATTTGAAACGAAAAAATATGGTGCCAGCTAGTAAAATGAAAAGTACCGCAATGCCAATCGTAAAGTTTTTTGTAACAGTAGAAAGTTTATTTTCACTTTCCAATTTTGAAATCGCAATTTCATTGTCCGTAATATGTTGTTCTGTTTCAAAACTGAGGGTTCGAAATTTTGATTGGTCTACTGTAATACTATCCTGCAATTTTATAAAAGACTTATACACTTCTTTTGCTTTTATATTATCTCCTGTTTTTTCATAAAGCGTTGCCAGTAGTTTATAATCCCTCAATACATTTTTTCTTACACTTTTCACTCGTTCAATATTTTTTAGCAACAGAGTGATAGCTTCGTTGAATTTTCTTTGTTCTATCCGAAGTAAAGCCAAATAATAATCCGGCTCAACATAACCAGATGGTGGTGCTACAGGGATTTGATCTTGGATAACCAGTTTCCAACATTGCTGCAAAAGAGAATCTGCCTCAGCATAAGCCCCTCTTTTTATATCATATAACGAGCGGTATTCTAATATCACTGGTATAGCACTCTTATCGACTTTATCAAAACCTGAATTCGCAGCCAGTTTAAGATAATAATCTACACTGTCTAACTGGTTGATCATTATTTTGGCCAATGCCAAATGCCTTGTACCAAATAGGAGACCAACTCCCATACCACTAACGCCATTACCTCCGCCTTTGTAATAGTCAACGGTAGTTTTAAGAATCAATTCGCTTTGTTTAATTGTGTTTTCATATTCACCCATCAGTAAATAATAATCGGCAATTATCGTTCCATTGTTTAACCAACCTGGCTTACCTGAATTGACACTAAAATCCAAATAAGTTTGCCCGTTAAAGTCACTTGAATCCAAAAAACTGGTGGACTTCTTCATATTATACATGGCAGACTCATATAAACCAGTTTGTCTGTAAAACCCACCAAGTACATAATAGCAGGTACTTAAACCAAAAGAATCTTTAGCCAATTTATATTGATTGAGTTTTTCTGTAAAAAACTGGAAGCCCTCCGTAAGTTTAGTAGAGTTGCGATAAGGTAACCTTAATTGGGTTAAAAATAATTGTGCCAAATATTTAGCATGAGTTGTTTGGCTGTTTTCTAATTTTTGGAAGTTTAGTTTTCCATACTCGATCGCTTTGAATTTGTCGGAGATGGATAAGTTTTCCAACACAGCAAATTTTATTGTATAACAAAGGTCCTCGTCATTTCCTTTTTTAAATTGATCGCCTGCTTTTTCTATTTGGTTTATATGTGAATAAGATAAATTAGCCGAACTAATTAATTGCCTTGCCATATTGAATATAATCGTATCAACGCCCCTAGTTTTGTTACTTTTATTGAGCAGGTTTATTATTGAGTCCACACGTGTTTGTTGGGCTTGCAGGGGATTCTCTATGAAGAATATTATTATTGCTATTATAATTATCGAAATCATTTTCTTTTGCATCATACTATATTTTAAATAGGTAATTGAATCGAAAAGGTTGAACCTTCGCTTTCCTTAGTATCCACATTCAACTCCCCTCCATGCGCTTTCACAATATCATAACTCAAACTCAAACCCAATCCGGTTCCCTGGCCGGTGGGTTTGGTGGTGAAGAAGGGTTGGAATATTTTATCGAGGGCTTTTTGAGGGATGCCGTTGCCATTGTCGGCAACCCGCACTTCAACCCCCTGTGGTCCCCCTGGGAGGGGGACGATACCCTTGGTAGTGATGGTTACGGTCGGTTCGTATTCATCACTCGATTGTTTCTTTTTTTCTGCCACGGCATAAAAAGCATTGTTAATCAAATTGAGTATCACCCTTCCCATATCCTGCGGTATCATATTAACCATACCAATTGAATCATCAAAATCCGTGAT
>CANBSW010000120.1 GCA_947372235.1 Chitinophagaceae bacterium
CTCCAGGTAATTTTGCCTTCGGCGATCTGGTCAAACTCTTCTTCAATTTTAGCGGTGAAGCTAAAATCCATCACTTTGGTAAAATATTGTTTCAGAAAATCGGTAACCACACTTCCCAAATCTGTTGGGAAGAGTTTGTTTTTTTCGGCTCCTGTATTTTCCTGGATAATTTCTTTTTCAATAGCATCCGTTTTACTCAAACGTAAAATGGCTGATTCTCTTTTTACACCATCCTTATCACGCTTCTCTACATAATTTCTTTTTACGATGGTAGAAATAGTAGGCGCATAAGTAGAGGGACGGCCAATACCCAGCTCTTCCAGTTTCTTTACCAATGAGGCTTCTGTGTAACGGGCAGCGGGGCGTGAGAATTTTTCGCTGGCGGTCATCTGAATAAAATTCAGTTGCTGACCAACTGTAAGTGGGGGCAACATGCCTTCGGTGTTCTCTTCATCCTCTTCGTCTTTGCCTTCAAGATAAACTTTTAAGAAACCATCGAATTTCATTACTTCACCATTGGCAGATAATGATTCGTTATTGCTGCTGATATTAATTTTTGCGGTTGTTTTTTCAAACTCTGCATCACTCATTTGAGAAGCGATGGTTCTTTTCCAGATCAGTTCATATAGTCTGCGGAGGTCTTCATCTTCCACAGAAGTGTTACTCATATAAGTAGGGCGGATGGCTTCGTGGGCTTCCTGCGCATTTTCATTCTTGTTCTTGAATTTGCGTGGCTGGTGGTATTGATCGCCATAGGCTTTGGTTACCTGGTTGCGGATATCATCCAGTGCCGTATCACTCAAATTGATACTGTCGGTACGCATATAAGTGATCTTACCACTTTCATATAATTTTTGCGCAAGTAACATTGTTTTGCTTACGCTGTACCCCATTTTACGCGACGCTTCCTGTTGTAAGGTTGATGTGGTAAAAGGTGCAGCCGGTGTACGTTTGGCTGGTTTTACCTGTATATCGGTTACTTTATAGTTAGCACCTTTACAGGTTTCTAAAAATGCTTTGGCATCTTTTTCGGTAGACATTTTATTTGGCCCATCCGCTTTAAATGTAACCGGTTTACCATTGATATCAGTGGCATTAAAATAAGCTTCTACTTTATACGTGCTTTCCGGGATGAAGTGGTTGATCTCTCTTTCTCTTTCCACGATCAGTCTTACTGCCACACTTTGCACACGGCCGGCACTCAGGCTTCGCTGCATCCCAATTTTGCGCCATAGTACAGGACTCAGTTCAAAACCCACCAATCTGTCTAATACACGTCTTGCCTGCTGTGCATTAACCAGGTTCATATTAATTAACCGGGGATTCTCGACTGCTTTTTTTATTGCCGGAGCCGTGATCTCGTGAAAAACAATTCTTTTGGTTGATTTTGGATCCAATCCTAACACTTCAGCCAGGTGCCAGCTGATACTTTCTCCTTCACGATCCTCATCCGATGCAAGCCATACTTCGTCAGATTTTTTAGCCAGCTGCCTCAGTTCCCGCACCACTCTTTCCTTATCCTCCGGAACCTTGTAGCGGGGCAGGTAATTGTTGTTTACATCAATACCCATATCATCCTTCTCCAGGTCGCGGATATGCCCATAGCAGCTCTTTACCTCAAAGTCTTTACCGAGGATTTTTTCTATGGTTTTGGCTTTAGCCGGTGACTCAACGATCAATAGATTCTTTGCCATACAGCCTGTCTTAATCCGCCTCTGACGGTGCTTTTATCGAGTTTTTCGAATTGTCCGGACCCACTAAAAATTTTCTCCCAAAGGGGGAGGAAATATGGGGTCTTGCCCTGCAATATTAGTTGAAACCATCAAAACACAAAAAATATCAGGAAATAGGGTCGCAAAAAAAGTGGACGATCTCTGTACAAACTTTGTTGTCTTTATATACCCGGCTATGCCCCATATTCTCGGTGATCAGGAACTTTACATGTGGCAGATCAAGTGATAATAAGGGTTTTACGTCTGAAAAAGCACAAATCGTATCATGCTTATCATGAACCCAAAAAACAGGGGAACTGATGTTTTTTATAACCCGGCTAACAGAATAATAACTTACCGGGTGTTCGGTCATTTCATTGATCATCTCCCGAAAAGCCAGTTTTACTTTCTCATCCGCCGGAATAATAGTGAAGAAATTTTCGATAGCCCCCTCGGTTTCGGTGGCGGGGGCGATCAAAACAAGTTTACGGTTTTCACGGTTCGGTAAAGTTTCAAATGCGAGAGCGGATGCCAGTCCACCCAGTGAATGTCCCATGATACCATCGAGTGGACCGTACAATGCTTCAATTTTTAAAATTGCCTTACTATATATGTATGCATTGATGAGTTTGCCGTCGCTTGAGCCATGGGCCGGGGCATCAAACATCAGCACTTCAAAACCTTCTTTTTTTAAAGGGAGGATGTATTTTTCGAATTTGTAGGCATAACTGCTAAAGCCATGAACGATCAGTATTTTCTTTCCATTAGGATGTTCCGGTTTAAAACAAAAACCTCTGATGGTTGATCCATCTATTTCAAAAGCCAGTTTCTCTGCCTTATGAAATATTGGGGGCGATTTTTTGGGATATTTTGTAGCGTAAGGAGTGCAGAATATTTTATAAGCTGCTTCTGCCGCTTTTCGCGGAGATAGTAAGCTGATGGTTTTTAGCTTGGTTTTATAATATCCGATCAGGAGTTTTTGTGCCAGTTTTATCTTCATTGGGCAAAGATAGGGGGTGGTTTTGTGGGATGGCTAAAGTGGTTAAAAGGGTTAAAGTGGTTAAACGGGTTAAAATAAGTAAATAGGGTAAATGGGGGAATTGTTGGGGGGCAAAAAAAGGCGCCGGTAGAAACCGGCGCCGGATATTCAACCTGCTCTATGAAAAAACTATTTTGTGTAGATCAATTTTGTATTGCGGTAGTCGGAGTTTGTGTTGCTGTACCAGTCTTTATAAGCGGTACCACCACTTGCTGCCCATTTAAAGAAATAAGTATAAGCATCATTGATCGCGCTACCTTCTGTTGGGTATTGGAAAGATTCAGTGAAATTCAATGCGAATGGATAATTCTCCTTGGTAACATAATAGATTCCTGTTGTTGGGTTAGTGGCATCATGTCCTTGTCCCAGTAAACTCATGTCAGCCAGCTTGGTTGGTTTAAAACCCGGTAAGTGTACTTCTGCACCTCTTTTCTGGTTGCTGATAAGGAACGGATTAAGGCTGCCCAATACCAAACTGTTTGATGAACCTGCTTTAGTGCTTACTCCCGCTGCAAAAGAAATAGTCATTGTTATCGTTGTTGGTTGTACAAAATCCTGCGCCATATAAGTATTCATCGCCGGATTACCACTTGCATCTTTTAGTACTGCCTGTGTATTATCAAAAGGAATGATCACTGCATTGCTTTGTCCGGATTCAGTGCCGTTACCATCCAGTTTAATATAGCTTTCAGACAGTTTTGATCCAGTTACACTTTTGATATAAGAGGTAGCAATACCCAGGTCGATTCCAAATCCGTTCTTATAACTTGCTCCTGATGCAACCGGCATATAATTTGCGATCATATCCACTGCTTCATTTTTAGCGCTTGATACTATTGTGTAGTTGTACTTTACAACCAGGTCATTCAGGTCATAATCTCCTTTATAGGGCCAGAGGTCTTCAAAAGCGAGTGTTCCCCAAACATCTTTTGCAGGATAATAGTTTACGTAAGCACGAGCCGCATCTTTGGGGTATGCATCAAATGTATCAGTTACACCGTCACCATCAGAATCGTTAGGTGTATCAGCCTGCTGTACACCATCCTGAGAAATCGCTTCAACAGGATTAGATGTGGCGTATAAGATCACATCATTAAAATCATGATCACATCCACTGTATTCGCGGTTCAGGTCTTCAAATCCAATCAGATAAGTGTCTTTAAATTTCAGTAATACATTGTGTTTTTTCATGGAAGCTTTAGATTCGGGGTTCAGGTTCTCGTTGCTGAAAAAAGCCTGCGCATATTGGGTACTGATAGACCCGTTCCAGCCGTTGGAAAAGATCACAAGTCCGATCGTTGTTCCTTCCTCAAAAGTTCCCAGTTTAACTTTATCTCCGCTGTTCAGGTTACCACCACTACCGGGTAAACTGCAATTAGGAAATATATAAGTGATCTGTGTGATATCGGCTAAAGTTTGAGGAGGGGTTCCTGTTTTGTAAGTATAATAACCCAGAACATTACGATAGCCCGCACCTTCATGTACGAAAGTGATCCATACATCAGCCTTCTTGGTGATAACAATATTAGAATTGGCACTGCTTGAAATATAATCAGGGTGAAGTGAAGCAACATTTTTTTGTTCAGGTAAAGAGGCATTGATGCTTGCCAGCATTTCAGCAGGTATCACATCTTTTACAGGATCCAGGTATTTAGGACGGCCTTCGCTATCATAACCACCCATTTCAACAAATTTGGTATTTGTTTTTACTCCATTGATATCATTTGTAACAAAATGGTTTTTAACAGCAATACCTTGTGCCTCTTTCGCTGCATTGATAATACCTATTTCTGAATTAGACGCCAATAAAGTACCAACCGTATTGGTCATACCATTTGAACCACCCAATGTGCAACTGATATTGGAGCCATTAACCAATATTTTGGCATACCGTACCAATCCGATGTAGGAAGGATCAACTACCAGTGTATCACAATAGGCAGGTATGGTAACGGAAGTGCTAAATACACCGGAAGCATCAGTAAATCCTTTCATAATCAGTTTATCCATTAACCCACTTGCATTTAATGTGTACAGGTTCATAGGAACACCGGCCATTGGATTATCATTATTAGTTAAAGCAGTAACAGAAATATTTACAGTTTTAGAAGTACTGTAGGTAAAGCCATCCGGAGCGATCTTATTGATATTTATTACAGGTGGGGTAGTATTTGCAGGGGTGGCTACAGCATCTAATTTCTTTTGGCAGGAAACTGCCATCAGAATCAGGGCCGAGGCGAATAATGAGTAAAGGATTGACTTTTTCATATAGTAGGTTTTTATTTATTGATGTAAAATTGGTTTTTTGAGAGCCTGTTTTTGGGCTCATTCTTCCAAAGGGGGGATAATTTCTGCAAACGGAAGCTTTTAGCCCCCCGACGGAATCATTTTTATGAGTATACTACTGTTATCAGTTATTGATGTAGTTGTTTTTATGGTGATTGCTACTATTTTCTTGTCTGATTGTTCTGGTTAACGCTACATAAAATAACAACTTCCCATAGGGTCAAAAAATAGTCAGAAACGCAAAAAACAGTGGTAATTAATGCCTTTTTTGTAGTCTGGGGACTACAAAAAAGGCATTAATCAAAACGGGTTGGCGCTATAAATGCAGGGATTTATTGTTGGCTATTGAAACTTTTCCGTAACTCGGATGTTTACTAAATATTTCTAAGATACTTTTGTGCGCCAAACAGAACAGGAATATGTATTCTATCAGGATAAAATTTGAACAAAAGGGGCTGGAGCCCATTACACTCACCAATATTGCCAACGACCAGAGTTTGCTGGAAGTTTGTCTGGATAATGATATTGAACTCCACCATAACTGTGGGGCCGTTTGCGCCTGCAGTACCTGTCATATATATATCGACAAAGGCTCCGATCATCTGGAAGAATTAAGTGATAAGGAGGAAGATTTTATAGACCGAGCTGTGAATCCAAGGATCAATTCAAGATTGGGCTGCCAATGTATCCTTCAACCGGGCTCAGGCGAAATAGAAATCACTGTACCAGACCAGACCCAATTCTTAGGTGAATAGAATCAACCTCAAACTACAAACCCCAAACTACAAACCTCCAATGAGTCATTTTGAGCCACCCATACACTGGAACGACCACGAAGACATAGCCATGAAATTATATGAGCGTTTTGGTGATGATTATAATGAAGGAAGAATTTATCGTATTCGTTTTACAGATTTGCTGGAATGGATTCTCGAAATCCCCCGTTTTGAAGGTACCCGTGAACAAAGCACTGAAGGGCATCTGGAAATGATACAGAGCGCCTGGGTATATGAGTGGAGGGATAATCAGAAGTAGGGTGGTTTATTGGTTTATTAGTAGGTGGTAATTGCTGATAATGTTTAGGCATTCCAATAAATCATAATCCAATAAACAAATAAACCAGTAAACAAATAAACCAATAAACAAAATTTGCTCAACAAATTCAAACATATAACCACTTTCATCTTCGATGTGGACGGCGTATTAACCGACGGCACTTTACTTGTTTTACCAGATGGGGTAATGGCAAGAAGAATGAATATAAAAGATGGGTATGCTTTGCAACTGGCAGTTAAAAGAGGGTATCGTGTATTGATCATTACGGGTGGCAATGCTCCTGACGTAAAGGATCGGCTTATGAAACTGGGCATCACTGAAATATGGATGCAGGTAGAAGATAAAGCGGCCATCCTTCGAAAACTGATCGAAGAACAGAATCTCTCTAAAGAATCGATCTTATATATGGGAGATGATATGCCTGATAAAGAGGTAATGCAACTTACCGGGCTACCATGTTGCCCTGCTGATGCTGCACAGGATATCAAAGAGATCTCATTGTATATTTCACATCTGAAGGGTGGGGAAGGGTGCGGAAGGGATGTGATCGAAAAGGTAATGAAGCTAAGGGGTAACTGGATTCAGGATGTTTCTGTTCGTTCTCAATAAATCCCAAAGATTTTCTTTCCTACTAGTAAGTATCTTGCAAACCAAATACCTGTTTTGAAAACACTCACTGCTTTTTTCAGATTGATCAGATGGCCCAATCTGGTATTCATAGCACTTACCCAATTACTCTTTGAATACTGCATCTATCAACGAATTTACAAAACCACATTTGCTGATACAGCCGGTACTACACAGTTTATCTTTTTAGTGATCGCTTCTGTTATGATTGCAGCTGCAGGTTATATCATCAATGATTATTTCGACCTTAATATAGACCAGATCAATAAACCCGAAAAAGTGGTTGTAAATGCGATCATCAGCAGGCGTTGGGTAATTTTCTGGCATATGTTTTTAAGTTTGCTGGGATTATTTTTTACCGTGTTTGCACTTCCTGTTGCAGATTACTGGTATCTGGTTCTGGCAAATTTGGGGAGTATTATTTTATTATGGTTCTATTCAACCAATCTTAAGAAACAATTACTCATCGGTAATGTGCTTATATCAATTCTCACCGGTTGGGTTATTGTGATCATCTTCCTTTCAAAATTTCCTTTGAAGATCCATAGCCTTTTATTAGTAGATCATGATGAGGTTCGCTATTTCCGTTTCATGATTTTATATGGGTCATTTGCTTTTATCATTTCATTAATTCGCGAAGTGATCAAAGACATGGAAGATAGGGAAGGCGACAGAAAATACGGTTGCCGTACAATGCCGATTGTATGGGGATTGAATGCCAGTAAAGTATTTGTAGCCGTTTGGATCATTGTACTGGTATCCGTACTCACCATCCTGCAGTTTTATGTATTGCCTTTTGGATGGTGGCATAGTGCTTTGTACTGTTTTGTTTTTATCATTGGCCCGTTGCTCTGGGTATTTCAAAAATTATTCAAAGCACAGTCATCCGAAGATTTTCATAAGCTGAGTTCACTAATCAAGCTGGTCATGTTTACGGGAATTTTATCAATGGTTTTTTTCAGGATGTATTTGTAAAAGTATGCGCATAAAATACTCTGTGAAACTCTGTTCCTCTGTACCTCTGTGTTGAAAAAATAATTTTACTTTATTAGTAATTTTTTCAACACAGAGGTACAGAGATAAGGAACTGCAGGGAGAAATTTTTAAATAAATGTAAGATTAGAATTATATGCAGGATATTATTTTAGCTTCTCAATCGCCACGCAGAAAACAATTATTGGAATGGGCCGAAATTCCCTTTGAAGTGATCGTAAAACATACAGATGAAAATTATCCATCCGAACTCAGCATGCCGGAAATAGCTATGCACATTGCCCGCAACAAAGCACTGGCAGTAAAGGAATTTATAAAAGACGCTTATCATGGAGAATTATCAGACAAAACGATATTGGCTGCGGATACCATTGTTGTTTTAGATGATCTGGTAATAGGTAAACCCGAAGACCGTGCAGATGCCATTCAAATTCTTCAAAAACTTTCCGGTAAACAACATAAAGTAATTACCGGTGTGGTGATCCTACATGCCGGTGGTGAAATTGCATTTGCAGATATCACCGAAGTTTTATTTCATAGGCTTACCAATGAGCAGATAGAATTTTATGTAGACAAATACCAACCCTACGATAAAGCCGGCGCTTATGCCATCCAGGAATGGATTGGCGTAGTTGGAATAAAATCTGTAAAAGGTGATTTTTATAATGTGATGGGCTTACCCGTGAGCAGGGTGGTACAGGCATTGCATACGATAAATTTGTAAACAAAAATCAGGTATTTATCGCGTTTCCTTCCTTTGTAATTTTTCAGCCTGCCGCAACAAAAGCGGTTTGTTATGAATGAAAGATTACTACAATTTATATGGCAGTTTCAATTTTTTAACCGCCTTAAATTAATTACTACACAGGGTGAGGATATTCAGATAGAAAAGCCCGGTATGTGGAATCATCACCAGGGCCCCGATTTTTCGGAAGCCATCATCCGTATTGGTAATACTAGGTGGATTGGCAATATTGAATTACACCTGCGTTCGTCAGATTGGGTAAAACACCGCCACGCATCTGACCAGCATTACACAAATATTATTCTGCATGTTGTTTGGGAAGACGATGAACCATTGATTGATCAGCATGGAAATATTGTTCCCACCATTGTATTGCAACCCCTCATTCCTAAATTATTGCTGGAACGGTATCTTCAAATGATGCAAACCATGGTGGCAATTCCCTGCCATAGTTTTTTACCTGCCATCAATCAGCTGGCCTGGTTATCCTGGAAAGAAAGACTGGCTGCTGAAAGACTGGAGCGCAAATCCATCCATATTCTTTCTTTATTGAAACAATCCAATAATCATTGGGAAGAAGTATTCTGGTATTTGCTCTCATCCAACTTTGGTACGAAAGTAAATACAGGATTGTTTGAACAGGTGGCAAAAAGCATTCCACTGGCTATTCTTGCCCGACATAAAAACCAGGTTCAGCAACTGGAAGCTTTGCTGCTTGGGCAGTCAAATCTTTTGTCAGGAAAATATGAAGATGATTATGCGATTTTATTACAAAAGGAATACAGGTATCTGAAAAAGAAATATGGGTTAATTACGATTAACAAACAACCGGCCTTTTTACGAATGCGGCCAGCTGCTTTCCCAACCATCCGTGTAGCGCAACTGGCTATGCTATTGCATCTCCGGGCCGGAATCTTTTCTCAGATCAAAGAAATGAATGATCTCAATAAAGTGCAGGAACTTTTTATGGTAACCGCCAATGATTACTGGCATTACCATTATCGTTTTGATGAGGCAACTGCATTCCTCCCCAAACATCTTGGAAAGGGCATGGCAGAGAATATTCTCATCAATACCATCATCCCTGTTTTATTTGCCTATGGTTTATACAGCAGGGATGAAGCTTTCAAAGAAAAAGCGGTGCAATGGCTGTACCAGCTACCGGCAGAGCAAAACCAGATTACCAAACAATGGCAAAAAATGGGGATCAGCAATAATTCTGCCCTCGATTCTCAGTCGCTGATCGAATTAACAAATCATTATTGTACCCACAAACGCTGTCTCGATTGTGCAGTAGGCAACAAAATATTGAAAAATGACGTCTTGGGGTAAGAGCGTGAGTCGTCAGTCGTGAGTCGTCAGTAAGCTTATAAAAATACTCACGACTGACGATTCACGACTCACGGATCCCATCACCAGTTAAACTGCATATCCAGTTCAACATCGGGATGTAAAGTTCTTTCAACGGGGCAGGTACGTGCGGTGCGTTCAAGGAGGTCTTTTTCTTTATCATCGAGGTTCAATGTGGCAGGGAAGAAAAGATGAACAACGATCTTGCCAATACGGCGGGGCTCGCTTTTCATGATCTTGGTTACTTCTATTTTGGTATCATCCAGTACAATGTTCATGGTACGTGCTTTGATGGCCATAGTGGTTACCATACAGGTTCCAAGGGCAACGGCAACCAGATCGGTGGGTGAGAAACGTTCCCCTTTTCCCTGGTTATCGGAAGGTGCATCTGTTTCTATTACCGAACCACTTTGAATATGGGTGGCCATGGTTCTCAGGTCACCTTTATAAATAATTTGTGAAGTCATTGTATCATTTTAGTATAAATTTACAAGTAACAAATCATATGGAAGTGAAGAAGCTATTTTTTATAACATTCATCTTGGGTTCTGTGGTTGTTTCCGCACAGCAGAAAGTTAAGTCTACCGGAGCTGATACCAAACAGATCAAGAAAAACGAACGACGTGAAAAGATCAACCAAATGATCAAGCAGGAAGAAGAGGGAGCCCTCATTTTCCAGAAGCAGGGAGCATTTGGTTTTAAATTCAATACCGATAACTGGAGCATGTTTTATGAACATGGCAAATACAAGACCATCACCAAAACCAATCTCTGGTGGCTTGAGTTTGGAGAAAGAAAGCATCCCAAAGAGGAAAAAGTGCCTACATTAAGTGCTTCCCAGGGTTTTTTAACGATATCCAGTTATATCTATGGCAAACAGAATAATTTCTATTATCTCAAAGCCGGGTTAGGCCAGCAGGTACTGATTGGTGGTAAGGGTAATAAAAATGGAGTAGCGGTATCTGCCATTTATGGGGGAGGGCTATCTGCGGGTTTATTAAAACCTTATTATATTGAAATACAAAACCCGGGTACCAATAAACGCGAGGAGATCAAATACACAGATAACCCCACCCTGTTTCTCGACCCTAGTGTGATCATTGGAAAAGCAGGTATCGGAAAAGGATTTAATGAGATCAGCTTTGTTCCCGGTGCTCATGCCCGCGCAGCTTTGCGATTTGATTACGGACGATATAATGAAGTACTTTCTGCTATGGAAGTAGGAGTAAATGCTGAATATTATTCCAAAAGCATGCCCATTCTGCTTCTTAATCCCGAGAAAAAGTTCTTTTTCAACGCCTATATCGCACTCGTTTTTGGTAAGAGAAAGTAGTTATTTTTGCAAGCCTGGAGTTAGAAGTCTGGAGTCAGGAGAAAACCATCAATAGCTCCCAACTCCTAACTCCCAACTCCTAACTAAAATGTCCCGATGCAAGAATTACCCGTAGTCCCTAAAATAGATACCACAGAATCACCCCTTAAAAAACCCAACTGGTTGCGTGTAAAACTGCCTATCGGCGAGAGTTATAAGCATGTAAGGGGGTTGGTAGATACCCATAAATTACATACCATTTGTGAAAGCGGTAATTGCCCTAATATGGGCGAATGTTGGGGAGAAGGAACCGCAACTTTTATGATATTAGGTAATACCTGTACCCGTAGCTGCGGATTTTGTGCGGTTGCCACAGGCCGCCCGGATCCGGTTGACTGGGATGAACCGCAAAGGGTTGCAGAAGCCATTCACCTGATGAAAGTGAAACACGCGGTAGTAACCAGTGTTGACCGTGATGAACTGAAAGACGGCGGGTCGATTATCTGGTACAACACTATTAAAGCGATCAAAGAATTAAACCCGGATACTACTTTAGAAACGCTGATTCCTGATTTTCAGGGGAAAGCCGATCAGGTGCAAAGAATCATTGAAGCAGCACCCAATGTGGTCAGCCACAATATGGAGACTGTTGAACGAATGACCCGTCAGGTTCGTATACAGGCAAAATACCGCCGAAGTCTGGATGTATTAAGAATGCTGAAGGAAGGTGGCATGCGCACCAAAACCGGTATCATGCTTGGACTTGGCGAAACCAAAGAAGAAGTGATCCAAAGCATGGAAGATTTGGTAGCTGTTGGCTGCGATGTATTAACCCTTGGCCAGTACCTGCAACCCACAAAAAAACATTTACCTGTACAACGCTTCGTTCATCCGGATGAGTTTGCAGAACTGCGGGAGATAGGATATGAGATCGGATTTGATTATGTAGAAAGCGGTCCGTTGGTACGTTCCTCTTACCACAGTGATAAACACGTGATACCCGGCTTCGGAAAAAATAAATGGCAGCAGGAGAAGCAAATAGCAGCAAATTAAAAACTGTGCCTTAGTGCCTCCGTGCGCAATTATATTCTCGCACAAAGGTACTAAGGCACGGTTTTGAGTATCTGTTTTTCAAGTTCTCTTCAATTTGGCTGGCAAGGATATTTTGATGAAGTTCAATAGATTAATATGTTATCATGAAATCATTCACCTATTTCATTTTGTTGTTTCTCTCTAATGCAACCATCGCTCAATACCACTGGCAAAATGTAGATTCTCTCTATCAACCCTTACCCAAAGGATTTCATGTTTTTGTAACCCACGATTCCATTGAAGGCAAACCCAATATTGCGTATTATGTAAGTGCAGATTTAAAGGAGAAATCACTAAGCTTTACTACGCAGGTTGGTAATGGTAAGCGATTAACACCTACTCAGTATTTTGAAAATGAGCAACACCCCTTACTGGTAATGAATTGCACCTTCTTTGAATTTGTACACAACAGTAATTTGAATGTTGTTATTAAAGAGGGGAAATTAGAGGCCTACCAGGTACATACTATTAATGGGAGAGGGAAAGACACTTTCACATATCGACATACCTATGGAAGTGCTATTGGTATTGATAAGAAACGAAAAGCAGATGTAGCCTGGCTCTATACCGATTCATCAGATGCAGTGGCATACGCAAGTCAGAAAGTAATCAATGCAGTAAAAGATTCTATCATCCACCCTGCAAAAGAACAAATGTTACAAGCAGGATCTTTCAGTAAATGGAAAGTAAACACTGCGGTTGGTGGTGGTCCTGTGCTGTTACAGAATGGAGAGATACAGATCACCAACAATGAAGAATTAAAATTCGCGGGCAAAGCCATCAACGATAAACATCCCCGCACAGCGATGGGTTATACAAAAGATGGAAAATTAATTTTGATGGTAATTGAAGGCCGATTCCCAAACAAAGCAGAAGGCGCCACATTAACCCAGGAAGCACAGATGCTGAAAGAAGTTGGCTGTGTGGAAGCCTTGAATTTAGACGGCGGCGGAAGCAGTTGTTTATTGATCAATGGCAAACAAACGATCACGCCGAGTGATAAGGAGGGGCAAAGGCCGGTGCCGGCGGTATTCATTGTCAGAACCGGGATTTTGAAGGATTAGGAAGATTAGGGAGGAAAAATCTGTGTTCATCTGTGCAATCTGTGGCAAAAAAATACTTGTCCATAGTACAATTTCAAAGCCTTGTTATAACAATAATATATCTGCTTATCAGAATTCCAACAAGATTGCTTCCCGTTTACTCACTCATTC
>CANBSW010000121.1 GCA_947372235.1 Chitinophagaceae bacterium
ATCACGGCACAACTTTCTAAAACCACCAATAACCTTTCTATCGGTAAACACCAGTTTAATATGAACTGGAGTGCAGCCTATACATATGGTATGAGTAAAGATATCACCAATGGTATCCGTAACTCATGGGAGAGCAGCTTTAACGTAAATCCGGCTATCACACCAAGTAATTCAGCACTCGCTTATTCAAACTTTGATTTGCGTAACCGTATCGTTGCAACATGGAGTGGTAATTTAATTTGGGATCAGTTTAATTCAACATCCGTATCCTTCTTCTACTCTGGTGTTTCCGGAAGTCCTTATAGTTTGATCTACCAGTCTGCACCATTTGGTTCAGGATCTAATGCTCCCATTGCCTATATTCCAAAAAACCAGGCAGATGCAAACCTGAAAGACAATGGCGCTTACACAGCTGCACAGCAATGGACTGATCTGGATGCATTCATCACTGGAGATAAATATTTAAGTACACGTCGCGGCCAGTATGCAGAACGTAACGGTTTACGCACACCATGGAACCATGAGCTGGATATGAAGATCATGCATGAATTCAAACTAAGCAAAACCAATAGCAAACAAACATTGCAGGTTAGTCTGGATATTTTCAACCTGTTGAATTTAATTGATAACAGTTTGGGCCATGTTACATTCGTAACCAACCTAAACAATTACACAGTTAATTTCCTCAAGTTTGTAGCTGATGCAAATGGTAAAGCAGTAGGTGCACCGGCAACAGGCTATACACCAACTTTCAACTTTGTAAAACCAACCGGTTTAAATGGCAACTACTACACAGTAGATCCGATCAACTCACGCTGGCAGGCACAGTTGGGAGTGAAATATAACTTCTAATATATCGGGGGGTATATAGAAATAAGAAAGGTTCGCAGTTTTTGCGGACCTTTCTTTGTTTATTGTGAGTCGTCAACTGTGAGGCCGATGTCGTTTAGTTAAGAAGGTTTCACGCAAAGATGCAAAGGGAGCAAAGAAAGGCTCTTGGCGTCTTTGCTCCCTTTGCATCTTTGCGTGAAACTTATAGCAATCACCTTAGCTAAACGATATTGGCCGTGAGGCTTCGGTACCCAACATCCTGTATTGCAATGCTTCAACTCAAGACTCACGATTGACATTTTCTAAGTAATAAAATTCCAAAAACTCCCCCAGCCATCGTAATATTGCTCAAACACTTAATTATCATTACATGAAAAAAATCATTTACTTTCTGGTTCTCCTTTTTGTTTTGCAAAATGCAAACGCACAAATTGACATTCCTGCACCAAGTCCCGGAGCAAGTTTTACACAGAAATTCGGCCTTACAGAAATTAAAATGGAATACAGCCGACCAAGTGTAAATGGCCGGGTAATTTTTGGAAATATCCTGCCATTCGACAGTCTCTGGCGCACAGGTGCTAACGGACCAACCACTTTTACCACTCAGGATTCACTTACCATCAATGGTAAAGGGTTGCCTAAAGGAACCTATATTATTTTATCAAAACCCGGCAGAACCAGTTGGGAGATCATGTTCAACAAAAATCCGGCGGTGAGTTATACCAACTACTTACCAAATGATGATGTATTAAGGATTTCTGTTCCCATCAATAAAACAAGTAAGAAGGTTGAAACATTTACAATCAGTGTTAGCGATGTGAAAAGCAATAACTGTACACTTTCATTTGAATGGGATAATGCAAGCGTACAGCTTCAGCTGGTACATGATGTGAGAAGCAAAGTAATGAAGCAGATAAAGCAAAAAAATGCCGGGCCCACTCAATCAGAATACAATGCTATGGCTAAATACTATTTTGATAATAATGAAAGTGTGAGTGAGGCTTTAATTTATATAAATAAAGCCGTTGCAATGGGTGAGACAATGGCAAACCTTAGATTACAATCGCAGATCCTTGCTAAATCAGGAGATAAAAAGCAAGCAATAATCGTTGCAAAAAAATCTTTGGAAAAAGCAACCACTGCTAATAACCAGGATTATATAAAAATGAATAAAGAATCTATTGCTGAGTGGGAGAAGTGAGTTGTCAGCTGTCAGTCGTCAGTCGTGAAAAATAACTTCGCAAGTTATTTTTCACGACTGACGACTGAGGTCTCACGCCCTCACCAATTATTCATCTGCTCCCTCACAATTCTCTCAGGTTGATCAATCGGATGCTCTTTCCATTTGGGATCAAAACTAACAAACCAGCTCAACCACAAAACCCTCGACATACGCATGAGAATAGGTTGCATGATAAACAGCAAAGTAAAAGCACAACCCATCCAGTAAAAAATGCGGTTATCATCAATAGAAAAAGTAACACCGATTAAAATTTTCCATGCAACAAAAGTGGTGGCTAACAATGCGATGCTCAATGCATAACTTACATAGCCGGTACCATAATAAAAGCCCACTTCAATTTCTGTTGGTTGCCCGCAAACAGGGCAGTTCGCATGCATTTGGGTACTGTTCTTTGAGTATGCATTGTCTTTCTGAAACACTTTCCCCTCCCGGCATCTTGGGCATCTGCTGGCGAGAACACTTGTGATATAAAATTTTTTGGCTGAACTTGTTCCAGGCATGGTGTATAGCGTTAATTGAGGTGCAAGTTACTTATTCATTCTCATTTTAGACGGATATAAAGTAGATAGGGCATGTAAAGTAAATAGAGTAGATAAAGTAAATATGATAAAAAACTTTATATACCCTATTTACTTTATCTACTTAATATACTTTCCCATCTACTCCAAAATCTTCTCCATCTTCATGCTCCTCGATCCTTTGATCAGCAAATGCGTGTGTTCAAAACTTTGTTGGATAAACCAATCCCTTGCTTCATTTGAGTTTGTGAAAAAAGTAAATCCGTGATCGACCTTTTCAAAATCTCCGCCCACCAACACTACTTTTTCCCATGAATATTTTTTAATCAGTTCGATGATGCTTTTATGTTCTTCAACACTTGCTTCACCAAGTTCCATCATTCCACCAAGCATTATTACTTTTTTAGTTGCGTGCAGATTGGTGAAATTTTCGATGGCGGCTTTCATGCTCGTAGGGTTTGCATTGTAAGCATCCAATATGATTGTATTCGTTCCTTTTTGTAATAACTGAGATCTGCTGTTGGATGGGGCATAGTTTTCAATGGCTGCTTTGATCTTCTCTTCCGGTACTGAAAAATGTTTCCCTATTACAACGGCGCATAAAATATTGGGCAAATTATAATCACCCACCAATTGTGTTTTGATAGAACTTATGGTATTCATTCCCGCAGTTAATGCTACTTCCAGAAAAGGTTCATTTGATAAAATGTTTCCCTGCACCAAACCTTCAGCCTGCCCGTATTTCACAATATGTTTTACAGCAACACTCATGCTTTGCAGATAATCATAATCTGCATATACAAATGCAGTGCCCTCATGTTTGGCAAGAAAATCATACAACTCGCCTTTTCCTTTTCTCACACCTTCCACACCGCCAAACCCTTCTAAATGTGCTTTACCACAATTGGTGATCACACCATGTGTGGGTTGCGTATATATACAATAGCCCTCAATTTCTTTTTGATGGTTGGCTCCCATTTCTATCACAGCTATTTCCGCATCAGGCTTCACACTTAAAAGTGTAAGCGGCACGCCAATATGATTATTCAGATTGCCTTGTGTAGTATATGTTGTATAATGAGAAGATAAAACAGCAAAGATCAGTTCCTTGCTTGTGGTTTTTCCATTACTTCCTGTAATGCCAATAAAGGGAATAGTAAATTGTTCACGGTGATGTTTAGCCAATGCCTGTAATGTTTCCAGCACATCATCAAATTTAAGAATGCGGATGTTGTCCGAATCAATATTTTCATCAACAACCGAATAAGCAGCACCTGCTTCCAGTGCCTGCAATGCAAATTCATTGCCATTAAAGTTTGGCCCTTTTAATGCAAAATAAATATCTCCTTTTTTCAGTTTACGCGTATCCGTTTGTACTGATGGATATTGCAGGAATAACTGGTATAATTCGGGTATACTCACGTCAGATTCTTTTATCAAACATATTTAATCTTTCAGAAAGATGGCGGAGTAGTTTTGTGAGGGATAGGCCATCAACCATAAGCTGCCTAAATCAAAAAACCACCCTCTTTCGAGGATGGCTTCTTTGCTGTATTTCTACCTTTTCCTTATCTTATCGCTGATTACTCAGATTGTATATGATTATTTTGATCAACTCTTTTATAATCATACCTAAATCCGTGAAATCAGAGTTATCTTTTATTTCGTCGCGCCGGGAAGAAAGTTCCTGTTTGTCCTTTACGTGATGTGGTTTCTGGCGCACCATAATGGTTCATCGCACAACGGAAACCAAGTGTATTGGTACTCAGGTCTTCTTCAAGGAAGCGGCGTGCACCCGGACTTAACCAGTATGCCCTGTCGTTCCAAGAGCCGCCTTTATATACCCTTGATTTATCTGAGATAAGGGTTGTAACCCCGTAATTATAAACTGAAGTAAGTGCATTACTAGATGAGTCTCCATCCAAAAAGTTAGTAGCGTAAGATTTCTGGTAGTTTCTGCGATTACGTAAAGCAGAGTCTGACTCAGCAACCATTTTAATACGGCCTTTATCATCCCTTAAATTACCGGCACCACCTGTCATATCCACTGTTTTGAAAACGTTACCACGGAATGGGTTAAAATCATCCTCACCTGCGTTGGTAATAGGGCGATAAACATCCTGAACCCACTCATTCACATTTCCGCTCATATTATACAAACCAAATCCATTAGGGATAAATGAAGTTACTTCTGCAGGGATGGCTGCATTATCATTCAATCCCCCGGCAACTCCCATGTTATCACCCGCACCGCGTTTAAAGTTGGATAAGAAAGCTCCCTGAAAAGCACTTTTCTTGGTATATCGCAGATTGTCAAATCCATCATTCTTCCAGGCGTAAATCTGTTTATTGGCAACAACCTCTTCGCCACGTCCTTTGTTATTTTGTTTTTTCTGAGGATTTTGCATGATGTAACCATAAGCTGCATATTCCCACTCAGCTTCGGTTGGCAGTCGATAATCTCCAAACAGGATACCGTCTTCAAACTTAACCGTGGTTCTTGGCCTTCCCTGGGCATCTTTTAAAGGATTGCTTTTGGAAGTAGCTTCTCTGCCAGGTGTTGCCTGGTATTCGCCCATTATATAGGCTTTACTGTTGAAATTATCCTGACCAGCACCATTCAACTCTTTTTTGATCTGGCTTCTTTTGTCCAGAAAACCTTTATTCATCAGGGTAATTTCATTAACCCTGTCTGTACGCCAGATACAATATTCATTTGCCTGTTTCCAGCTTACACCTACTACAGGGTAATAGTTATACGAAGGGTGGCGGAAATAATATTCTACATAAGGCTCGTTAAATGCCAGTTCGCTTCTCCAAACCAGTGTATCCGGTTTTGCCTGATCAACCACAGAATCCATACCGGCCTGCCCGAAAACATTTTCCAGCCAGTACAGATATTCACGATAGTGAACATTGGCAACCTCTGTTTTATCAATAAAGAATGAGTTAACCGTAATACGGCGTGGAATATTGTTCCAGTCGGCCATCACATCTTCCTGCGATGCTCCCATGGTAAAAGTGCCACCCTGTACAAATACCAATCCCGGGGCTGTTTTAATATCCTGAGGTTTGGCCACAGAAAAATTGCCCTGGTCCTTATCATTGTAATTCCAGCCTGTTGCAGTTGATTTCTCTTTCTTTTTCTTCAACGCACTACAAGAGGCAACAGAACCGGCAACTGCCAGAAGCAAAACAAAATTCCGGGTTGTTTTCAATAACTGCATTTTCAATAGATTGAATTTGAAATATGGGTTTCTTTCAGATATTCGTAAATCGTCTATGCGAATATAGAAGATTTCTGCTAATCATTTAATTTGCCTCTTGGCTTTGATGTTAGCAAAAGCCTAATTTTAAACAGGATACCGAATTGGCTGTATTTGCAGCCTGTTTTACCTACTATCTTACTAATCAGATGATAAGGAATAGAATTTTTATTGGTTTCTTAACAGTGTTTCTGGGTATCTGCAGTACAGATGCGCAGCGCAGTTATGCCGCCAATTCAGTTCTGGCAACCGGTTCCTGGTATAAGATCGGGGTAAAACAGGAGGGTATTTATAAGGTAGATCTGGCTTTTCTTACCTCGCTTGGTATTAGTACGGCTAACCTGTCTTCTGCTACCATTCGGTTATACGGCAATGGGGGAGGAATGTTGGATGAGAACAATGCCACTCCCAGAACGGATGATCTTTTCGAAAACCCAATAGAAATGGTGGATGGGGGCGATGCCGTTTTTAATGGCACTGATTATTTTCTTTTTTATGCCCCAGGCCCAAACCGATGGATAAAAGACAGTGCCAATCTCAGTTTTCGTCATCTAAAAAATAAATATTCAGATACCGCGTACTACTATATTTCCATTGGTGGAACAGGTAAAAGAATCTCATCTCAAACAAACAGTCCCGTTACAAATACAACGGTTACCAGCTATAATGAACGATATTTTTATGAGAATGATCTTGTCAATCTCCTGAACAGCGGTAAAGAATGGTATGGGGAAGAATTTAATACCAATCTGGGTGGAAATACCAACCGCTCTTTTACGGTTGACTGGCCGGGTCTATTACTTAACCAACCGGTAAGCATCGTTTCAGACCTTGCCTGCAGAAGTGTTGGGGCAACTGGTGGCTTTTCTGTCAAGATCAATAACCAGCAGGTACAATCTATAAATCTTGCGGGTGTTTCGGGTAATTTTCTTGATTTCTTTGCCAATTCATCTACCCAAAAAAATGCAGGTTCAGTTACGCAAAACAGTTTAAATATTTTGGTTACATTTTCGCCATTAGTAAGCAGTGCACAAGGCTGGTTAAACTGGTTTGAACTATTTGGGAGAAGAAGTCTTGCGATTAATGGAAGCACTCCGCTTTTTTTTCGCGACTGGTTATCGGTGGCACCCAATTCAGTGGCCGGTTTTTCGATAGCAAATAATGGAACAGGTTTAGCAGTTTGGGATATAACAGATCCTTTACAGCCCGTAAAAATGAATGCGTCAAACAGTGCTTCACAAACTTCTTTCAGCAATCAGGCAAACCGATTGCGAGAGTATACGGCGTTTACTTTTTCCAATACTGTTTTACCCATTGTCATTGGAAAAATAAACAATCAAAATCTGCATAATGCTGCAACAGCAGATTATATAATCATTACACATTCTTCTTTGTTGAGTGAGGCGCAAAGGCTTGCCCAGTTTCATGTTCAGCGTGATGGCTATAAAACGGTTGTGGTAACTACGGATCAGATTTTTCAGGAATTTTCAAGCGGCACTCCCGATCCAACCGCCCTGCGCGATTTTGTGAAAATGTATTTTGATAAAGCAGGAGCCGATCTTTCAAAACGTCCTAAATATTTATTGTTGATGGGATCTGCCTCTTACGATTATCGTAATCGCATCAGTAATAACAGTAACCTGGTTCCGGGTTATGAAAGTGTAAATTCATTAGATCCATTATCAACTTATACATCAGATGATTTTTTTGGGTTCCTGGATGATGGGGATGATATCAATCAAAACAATAACAATTTCAACCTCGATATCGGTATCGGAAGAATTCCTGCACGTAATATTGACGAAGCGAAAATGATGGTGGATAAGATCATTCGCTATCATGCAAAAAGCAGTTTGGGTGCATGGAGAAACCAGTCAGTTTTTATTGCAGACGATCAGGACCAAAACCTTCACCTCAACGATGCAGAATCAGTATCCGCAGATGCAAATGCTGTGAATCAAATCTTAAATCAATACAAAATTTACCTTGATGCTTATCCGGTAGTAAGTAGCAGTGCTGGAGCCAGGTATCCGGCAGTAAACGATGCCATTGTAAACCAGGTTTTCAATGGTAGCCTGATAGTGAACTACAGTGGTCACGGCAGTTACCAGCGATTGGCAGAAGAAGCCATTCTTACACAAGATGAATTGAACCGGTTTAACAATCCCGATAAATTGCCTTTGTTCATCACTGCCAGCTGCGATTTTGCGCCGCATGATGATCCTTCCAAAAACTCACTTGGAGGAAGCTTATTAACCGGTAGTGCCAATGGGGCCATTGCATTAATGACCACCACCCGATTGGTATTTGCTTTCAGCAATCGTGTCATCAATGATAATTATCTTCAGATCGCTCTCAAACCCGAACCCAATGGTCAGTACCTCACATTGGGGGAATCTGTTCGCCGCACCAAAAACTTTACATCACTCAGTTCCGGTGATCTTTTGAATAACCGAAAATTTACCCTGCTGGGCGATCCTGCGATGAAGATCGGTTTGCCTGAGTTAAAACTGCAGCTTACCACCCTCAATGGACAGTCCATTTTAGGTTCAGATACATTAAGGTCTTTACAGAAATATACTTTTACAGGTGTGGTTACCGATGGTTCAGGAAACCAGCTCACCAATTTTAATGGTATCGTTCATCCAACCGTTTTTGATAAGGCACAGCCCGTTAAAACGCTTGGGAACGATCCTTCCAGTACGGTTACCACTTTTAACCAGCAATCCAGTGTTTTGTATAAAGGCAATGCAACGGTTAGCAACGGAAAATTCAGTTTCAGTTTTATTGTTCCAAAAGATATCAATTACCAGAGTGGCCGCGGCCGGGTTAGTTTATATGCCGATAACGGAAGTCTGGATGCCAGCGGAGTAAACACTTCTTTTTTTGTGGGAGGAATCGGGAATGCGATTGTTACTGATAATACTGGCCCTACCATCAAACCCTATTTAAATGATGATAAATTTCAGAACGGCGGTTTAACCAATGAGAATCCATTATTACTTGTAAAGCTCTACGATTCTTCCGGCATCAGCACTTCAGGCAATGGAATTGGCCATGATATAACAGCCGTGATTGATGGCATAGACAGGAATATCCTCGTATTAAATGATTTCTACACTGCTTATCTGGACAGCTACCAGCAGGGGCAGGTTCTTTTTCAATTGCCTACATTAACAGAGGGAAAGCATAGTATCCGCATAAAAGCCTGGGATGTTGCCAATAACTCCGGTGAAGCCACATTAGAATTTGAAGTAGTAAAACAGGTAACACCAAAGATCACCCATGTGCGCAATTTTCCAAATCCGTTCAATGTAACCACCACATTTGCTTTTGAACACAATCAGCCAGATACAGAATTGGATGTTACCATTAATATTTATAATATAACAGGAGGGCTGGTAAAACAGATAAAACAGCTTGTAAAAACGGGTGGAACCAGAAATTGTCAGATAAATTGGAATGGAGATAACCAATCAGGCGCAAAACTCACAAAAGGTATTTATATTTACAAAGTAATTGTTGTTGCGGGCGATATCCAAATGGAAAACACCCAACAATTGATTCTTTTCTAAAATTGTCTGAATGGTTTGATTTCTACACATTTTTTGGTTCCTTAGGTTTCTGATTTAATTAATATCATTGTATTACCATAAGGGTACCTAAAAGGGATCCTGTATTGCTGTAAGACCCGGAAAGATGACAGATACAATCTTTTTAAACCGGGAAAGCGATAATGGTAATTTGATGCTCTATTATTTTATTAATTTTTAATCAAATTTATTTTGATGAGTCCGATCGCAAAAAAAATAGGTTCAGGAATAGTAGCCATGGTTTGCCTGTCATTTTCGGTACAGGCACAAACCGATTCAATTAATATTGTTTCTACCGCAGTTCCTTTTCTGCGCATTTCTCCCGATGCACGTGCTGGCGGAATGGGCGATCTTGCTATTGCCACATCACCCGATGCCAATGCCCCTTTCTGGAACCTGGCCAAAGTGCCTTTTGCCAAAAAGAGATCAGCTATTGCCATCAATTATACGCCCTGGTTAAAAGACTTGGGCCTAACAGATGTATACCTGGCAAGCCTTGCAGCTTATTATAAGTTGGATGATCAGTCGGCTATTTCAACCTCGCTCAGGTATTTTAGTCTGGGTAATATTCAATTAACAGATTACTCCGGTAACATTTTAAATACTGTAAAGCCAAGCGAGTTTTGTATAGATGCCGGTTATTCAAGGATCCTGAATGAAAAACTGAGTATTGGTGTTGCCTTGCGATATATCAATTCGAGATTGGTAACTGGTGATGTGGGTACAGGAGTTGTTTACAAAGCAGGTAATTCTGTGGCAGGTGATGTTTCCCTTTTTTATCATGGAGTGAATGAACAGGGTGAAGGCCTGAATTGGGGAGTGGTATTATCCAATCTGGGAAGTAAGATCGGGTATACCAATGATTCGCGAAATAAGGATTATATCCCTGCAAATTTGGGTATTGGCGTTTCTTACAGTACGGCCATCAATGAAAGCAATAAAGTGTCCTTTGGGTTGGATATAAATAAATTATTGGTTCCAACAGCACCCTCCGCCACCGGTAACTATTCTGTAGATTCTGCTAAACTGGCTGATTATCGTTCTACCAGTCTTGTTTCCAGTTGGATGAAATCTTTCAGCGATGGAACCAATCAACTGAATTCTTTACAAGCTTCATTGGGTGCTGAGTATGGATATAATGATCAGTTCTTTGTTCGTGCAGGTTATTTTTATGAAAATAAGAACAGGGGTAACCGTAAATTTTTCTCTGTGGGTGCCGGGTTCAATATTGACCAAATGAGCATCAACTTTTCATACCTCGTACCGTCAGGAAGCGGTGTAACCAGAAATCCATTATCCAATACATTGCGTTTTGGTATTGTGTTTAATTTACAGGGGAATGAATAATCGTGAGTCGTCAGTCGTGAGTGATTCTTCTGCGGTGGTCTGTGTCTCCTGATCACCCTCTAAAAATTTAATCAACTTCAATTATAGCAATATGGGTTTGAGGATAGGTTACGGGATAGATTTTCATCAATTGGTTACCGGCCGTGATCTGTTTATTGGTGGCGTAAAAATCCCACACGAAAAAGGAGCTTTGGGCCATAGTGATGCCGACGTATTACTTCATGCTATTTGCGATGCGTTATTGGGAGCTGCCTGTTTAGGCGATATTGGGGTTCATTTCCCGGATACATCGGTAGAATTCAAGAATATCGATAGTAAAATTCTTCTCTCCAAAACTTATGAGTTGATCAAACAGGAAGGCTATTCAATCATCAATATCGATTCAACCCTCTGCCTCGAAGCCCCCAAGATCAAGTCCTATGTATCTCAAATGCAGGAAGTGATTGCTGGAATTCTGCATATATCCATAAAAGATATTTCAATTAAGGCTACCACTACCGAAACGATGGGATTTGTTGGGAGGAAGGAAGGATTGGTGGCTCATGCCTGTTGCTTAATTACTTCTTGATCTCTATTTCAAAAATCACAAAATCTGCTAAATAACTACGTTAAACCGGTTTTAGTTAATTTTACTACTTATTGGTCTCTGAAATTGGTTGAAATTTGCTGTTCAAAGGCTTATTTTGCGATTTCTTTTATTTAGTTCATCAATCGTGTTTCATGAAAAAAGCATTGGTCACAGGAATAACAGGGCAGGATGGTGCATATTTGGCAGAACTGTTGTTAAAGAAAGGGTATGAAGTACATGGCATCAAAAGAAGAAGCTCACTGTTTAACACAGGCCGAATTGATCATTTTTATGAAGATCCTCATATACCAGACAGGCACATGATTCTTCATTATGGAGACTTATCAGATTCTACTAACCTGATCCGTATTATTCAGGAAGTACAGCCCGATGAAATATATAACCTTGCTGCAATGAGTCATGTGCAGGTTAGTTTTGAAACACCGGAATATACAGCAGATGTAGATGGTATTGGAACCTTGCGGATATTAGAAGCGGTCCGCTTGCTTGGCTTAACACGAAAAACTCGTGTATACCAGGCTTCTACCTCTGAATTGTATGGATTGGTGCAGGAAGTTCCTCAAAAAGAAACAACCCCTTTTTATCCAAGATCGCCATATGCCGTTGCAAAAATGTATGCATACTGGATTACTGTAAATTACAGAGAGGCATATGGAATGTTTGCCTGTAATGGGATTTTATTTAATCATGAATCTCCACTGCGGGGAGAAACTTTTGTAACCAGAAAAATCACAAGGGCTGTTGCCAAAATAGCTCTCGGACTACAGGATACTTTATATCTTGGAAACCTGGATGCACAAAGAGATTGGGGTCATGCTAAAGACTATGTGGAAGCGATGTGGTTGATACTACAACAGGAAAAACCCGAAGATTTTGTAATAGCAACCGGTGTAACCACCCGAATCAGAGACTTTGTAAGAATTGCCTTTAAGGAGGTTGGAATAGAACTGAAATTTGAAGGAGAAGATGCTTCTGAAACGGCAACTGTAATTGCCAATTCAGGTAAACATCCTATTGAATTAGGTAAAGTTGTAGTAAGGATAGACAAAAGATACTACCGTCCTACAGAAGTAGAACTTTTGATCGGAGACGCTACAAAAGCAAAAACAGTTTTAGGATGGCAACCAAGATATACACTGGCCGATATGATCACTGAAATGGTGGCACATGACCTTAACTCGTTTGAAAAAGACCAGTTTCTAAAGAATAGCGGATTTAAAATTAAAAATGAATTTGAGTAATGGTTCCTGATAAAACGAAAAAGAAGTTTTCTTTAAGAGATTGATTTATGATGGAAAAAAAATCAAAAATATATGTGGCTGGTCATAGAGGAATGGTAGGAAGTGCAATTGTTAGACGGTTGGAACGTGAGGGATATACAAATATTATTACAAAAACATCAGTAGAACTCGATTTGCAAAACCAGCTGGCTGTGAACACTTTTTTTGAGTCTGAAAAACCTGAATACGTATTTCTTGCTGCTGCAAAAGTGGGAGGAATAATAGCAAACCGAGATTATCCTGCTGAGTTTATTTACAATAACCTAATGATTGAAAGTAATATTATTCATGCCAGTTATGTAAATTCGGTGACCAAACTTCTTTTTTTAGGTTCTTCTTGTATTTATCCTAAACATGCTCCTCAGCCTTTAAGAGAAGAATACCTTCTTTCTGGTTTTTTAGAAGAAACAAATAAACCCTATGCGATAGCAAAAATCGCAGGAATTGAGCTTTGCGAGGCTTACCGCTCGCAGTATGGGTGCAATTTTATTTCTGTAATGCCCTCAAATTTGTATGGGCCTAATGATAATTACGATTTGGAAAAATCGCATGTACTTCCTGCAATACTGCGTAAATGTATAATCGCCAAGTCTAATAATGATCCAGAATTAGTTATTTGGGGTTCAGGTGCGCCACTAAGAGAATTTTTGTATGTAGATGATTTGGCAG
>CANBSW010000122.1 GCA_947372235.1 Chitinophagaceae bacterium
CATTTCATGAAAAAGATCTATCAAACAGGTTTAGTAGTTGGATTACTTGCTGCAATGGCATTGCTGATAGGTTTATGTATGCATAATGAATCTTTATGGAAGCCCGCTGCATTGGTAACAGCGATCGGGCTTACACTTGGAATAGGATCAATTGATTTTTTAAAATCTTATCAATATACAGCCTGGATCATTGTTGCTGTAGTAGCAGGTATGTTATACCCTGCGGCATTTACAAAAATTGGATCTTTCGATTTGAGAAATAAATGGTTGATATTGGTAGTTATTCAACTGGTGATGTTTGGAATGGGCGTACAAATGAGTCTGAAAGACTTTTCAGGACTTGCTACCACTGGTAAAGGAGTTGCCATCGGTTTACTTTGTCATTTTTCTGTGATGCCCTTGATGGGATTATTACTCACTAAAATATTTCATTTTGAACCAGAGATCGCTGCAGGTATTATTTTGATAGGAAGCTGCAGCAGCGGGCTCGCCAGTAATGTAATGGTATATATCGCAAAAGCCAACCTGGTTTTGTCTGTGGTTGTTACTGCGATGGCTACCATGGCTGCTCCATTTCTTACCCCTTTATTAATGAAACTACTGGCAGGTACTTTAATAGAAGTTAAGTTTATTAATATGATGATGGAGATCATCAAAATAGTACTGGTGCCGATCAGTGTTGCACTATTACATGATTATTTAAAAACAGCATCTAAGCAAGGATGGAATAAGATCAAAATAATATTTGTTATTTGTACAGTATGGTTGATCGCATTACTGTTTGGGTTGTGGCATTTTTTTGAATTGAATAATTTATCAATTCCTGCAATGCAATCTTTAGAGATACTGTCTTTTCTGATTGGTGCATTTGTGGTTGGGGTTATCTATCACAGTTTTTCAAATAGATTTGTGAAATTAGACTCCTGGATGCCTTATTTCTCCATGCTTGGTATCATCTATTTTACAACGGTAACCACTGCTGCCGGAAGGGATAACCTGCTTAAAGTAGGCGGTCTTTTATTTCTTGCCTCTGTGTTCCATAATGCAGCAGGTTATTTTTTTGGATATTGGTTAAGCAGATTGTTTAAATTAGATAAAAACTCTGCACGCACCGTTGCATTTGAAGTAGGATTGCAAAACGGCGGTATGGCCAGCGGACTTGCCGGAAGTATGGGAAAGCTTGGTACGGTTGGGTTACCTGCAGCTGTTTTTAGTCCGTGGATGAATATTTCAGGATCGATATTGGCAAATTACTGGAGAAAGAAACCGGTTACTGACCTCGCTCCGGACTCATTAAAAAAATAAAGGGAATGAAAAGAATCCTAACCATCTTTTGTTTATTTGTTTTGTGTGGAACAACCCAGGCACAGTTGGAATATGCAAATGGGATTGCCGCAACCGTAATGAACACCTATCCGGATTCAATGGTGGTAAAGAAATTTTTGAATCACCTCATTCAGGATAACCAGATCCGGCCAGGCGAAACAGCAGAACAGGCGCAGCAGAACAGACCCGCAGTATGGAATTATGAAATGAGTGTGGTGCTGATGGGTTTTGAGCGTTTATGGAAAACTACCCATGACGAAAAATATATTCTTTACACCAAAAAGATCATTGATCGTTTTATTACGGCTGATGGGAATATCCGCACCTATGTAATGGATGAATATAATTTTGACAATATTCCTGCAGGCCGTCAGTTATTGCTTTTATATGAAGTGTATAAAGACGAAAAATATAAAAAAGCCGCATCACTACTTCGTAAACAACTGGCCTGGCAACCCCGAAATAAAACAGGTGGCTTCTGGCATAAATTAAAGTATCCTACACAAATGTGGCTGGATGGCTTATATATGGCAGCACCTTTTTATGCTGCCTATGTGGCTTCTGCAAAAACCACATCCGATTTTACAGATATCATTAACCAGTTTGTATGGATGGAAAAATACAGCCGCGATTCTGCAACCGGCTTAATGTATCATGGATGGGATGAAAGTCATCTGCAAAAATGGGCCAATCCCAAAACAGGACAATCACCCGAATTCTGGAACAGGGCCATGGGCTGGTATTTGATGGGATTGGTAGATGTGCTGGATTATATTCCTGCCAATTTTCCACGACGCAATGAATTGATACAGATCCTGAATCGGTTGGCACCGGCTTTACTAAAATACCAGGATGCAAAATCAGGTGTATGGTGGCAGATCACCAATAAAGCTAATCAACCCGGTAATTATCTGGAGTCATCAGGAACGGCCATGTTTGTTTATGCATTCGCAAAGAGTATCCGTATGGGCTATCTTTCAAAAAATTATTTACCTGCTGTTTTAAAGGGTTATGATGGGATGATTAAAGAGTTTGTAGAAAAAGATGCCAAGGGTGGAATTCATTATACCAAAGCGGTTTCCGGTGCAGGACTTGGTGGAATACCTTACCGGGATGGTACTTACGAATATTATGTAAATGAACCCAAACGTGATGATGACCTGAAGGCGATTGGACCCTTTATGCAGGCTTGTATTGAGATTTCTATGATGAATAAAAAGTAAATATGGGTTACTCATTTTATTTTAACTGAAAATGCGAAGATCCGGAATGCTTTGAAAAACAAATGCAGGTAACCTACTGCAAAAAAATATTGATGAAGAAGAATTTATTTTTGTTATTGCTGATCACTAATTTCTGCCATGCACAGCTGGTTGATAAAACGCCGGCTGCCATCCCTGTAATACCCGGCATCTATCAAACAGAACCCTGGGAAGATCCATTGGTGAGTGGGATCAACAGAGAAGCATCAAGGGCAACATCTTATTCATTCTCAAACCTTGAAGACGCATTAACTGGTAACCGTGAAAGAACCAACCGCTACCTAAGTTTAAATGGTGACTGGGATTTTTCTTTTGCCTTAAAGCCAGATGATGCGCCTAAAGATTTTTACAAATCCCGTGTAAGTGGCTGGAAAAAAATACCGGTTCCCTCCACCTGGGAGATGCAGGGTTATGATAAACCTATTTATAAAAGTGCCGTGTATCCGTTTCGTCCGGTAAATCCGCCACATCCTCCCAAAGATTATAATGGTGTGGGTTGTTATCAACGAACATTCACAATTCCGGAAGCATGGAAGAGTATGAATGTGACATTGCACTTTGGAGGTGTTGGCTCTGCATACAAAGTTTGGCTCAATGGAAAATTTGTTGGGTACGCTGAAGATAGCTTTCTTTCTTCCGAATTTAATATCACACCTTATTTGCAAAAAGGAGAAAATAGTATTTCAGTTTGGGTAATCCGCTGGAGTGATGGCAGCTTTCTGGAAGATCAGGATGGCTGGCGCTTAAGTGGCATACACCGTGAAGTAATGCTAAAAGCAGAACCTGCATTGCGTATTGCTGATTTCTTTTATCAGACAAAACTGGATAAGGAGTATAAAAATGCATCACTCAGCATTCGTCCACGATTGGATAATTTTACCGGTAAAGAAGTATCTGGTTACAAAATAAAAGCACAACTCTATACTAAAAATGGCAAACCTGTTTTAGAGAAACCATTGGAAAGATCAGCTGAATCTATTGTGAATGAAGTGTACCCGCGGTTAGACAATGCCAAATTTGGTTTGCTTGAAACAACTATTATCAATCCTGATAAATGGAGTACGGAAGATCCAAATTTGTACACCCTCGCTTTAACATTGGAAGACAGCACCGGGGAAATACTGGAAGTGAAATCCTGTAAACTGGGTTTCAGAAGTATTGAGTTTAGAAAGAGCGATAGTAAATTACTCATCAACGGAAAACTCACGTATCTCTATGGTGTTAACCGCCCGGATCATCATCCCACCAAAGGAAAAGCATTAAGCAGGGAAGACATTTTACAGGATGTAAAAACCATCAAACAATTTAATTTTAATTGTATCCGTTTAAGTCATTACCCAAGTGATCCTTATTTATTGGATCTCTGTGATCAGTTCGGCATCATGGTAATTGATGAAGCCAATTTAGAAACACATGGCCTCGGTGGAAAACTCAGCAATGATCCTGCATGGACAAGTGCTTATCTCGAACGCAGCAGCCGTATGGCAATGCGAGATAAGAATCATCCCTCCATAATTTTCTGGAGCCTGGGTAATGAAGCAGGGCGTGGGCCCAATCATGCTGCTATGTCTGCATGGCTGCACGATTTTGATATTACAAGGCCCGTTCATTATGAACCTGCCATGGGAAGTCCGAAAGAAGATGGATATATGGATCCGTCAGATTCCAGGTATTTAAAATCAAACGACCATAGCCACCGTATTCAAAATCCTTTGGATCAATATTATGTAGATGTGGTGAGCCGAATGTATCCTGCCATGTACACTGCACCCTTGCTAGCCAATCAAAAAAATGCAGACACACGCCCCATTTTCTTTTGCGAATATGCACATGCCATGGGTAACAGTGCAGGAAACATTAAAGAGTTTTGGGATCAATGGAGAAATACCAAACGAATTATTGGTGGCTGTATCTGGGAGTTTAAAGACCAGGCCTTACTAAAAACAGATTCTGCAGGTGTATCATTTTATGCCTATGGGGGTGATTACGGCGAAAAATATTTCGACAATTTCACGATCAAAGGTGTGGTTAATGCAGATGGGAAGCCCAAATCTGTTATGTATGAATGTAAACGAGTATTTCAATTATTCGAATGTTCATTGATTGATGCAAAGAAAGGATTGATCAGAATAATCAATCGAAGTGCTGTTAGCAATACAGATAACTATACAATGACATGGATCGTGAAAGAAGACGGAATTGTAATCAGCAGTAAAGAGCTACCGGTAATTCATCTGGAAGCAGGTAAGGAAACGATCCTGAATATCTCACCTTATTTGCCTAAACAAAAAACAGGGAGTGAATATTTTGGTGAGATCCATTTCACACTTTCAAAACAGGAAGCATGGGCCGATAAAGGATTTGACATTGCTTCCAATCAATTTTTATTACAACCGGTGGTAAAGAAAAATAGTACCTCAGTAAACGCAGGCGGACTTTCTGTTTCAGAAACTGCCTCATCTGTCAGTATTAAAGGAGGGGGCTTTACAATTGCTATAGACAGAGCAGGAAAAGGTGGAATCAATTCTTATATCTATCAGGGGAAGCAACAGGTTTATCAAGCTTTATTGCCAAATTTCACAAGGCCATTAACAGATAATGACAAACGCGGATGGAAGCCCCAACGAAAATTGCAGCAATGGTATCGAAACGATCTGAAGCTGAAGAAAACTGTTTTTTCAAACAATGAAAAAGGAGCCAATATTACACAATTGTATAGTTTGATCAATGATAGTGCACAGGTAAAAATCAATTATCTGATCAATACAAATGGGGTTGTTAAAGTTGATTATTCGTTACAGGTAAAACCTGGCTTGCCAAATATTCCCAAAGTTGGTATGCAGATGGGCATTGAAAGAAGTTATGATACCCTTACCTGGTATGGCAAAGGAACTATGGAAAATTATATCGATAAATCCTATGGATTTGATGTGGGTATCTATCAATTAGCCCTTACTGATTTTATGGAGCATTATGTTGTGCCCCAGGAAAATGGTAACAGAACTGATGTGCGCTGGATGTGTTTTTCAGGAAAACAGAATGATGGCTTATTGGTTGTGGCGGATAGTTTGTTAAGTATGAGTGCTTCTCCTTATACAGATGAAAATGTACAAAATGCAAAGCATACCAATAAATTAAAAGACGCCGGTTTTATTACATTGAATATAGATCTGATACAAATGGGAGTTGGGGGGAATGATAGCTGGAGTGAGGTTGCAGCACCTTTGGAACAATACCAGATAAAAGCAAAATCTTATAAGTATAGTTTTTATTTGATCCCGGTTTCAAAAAATACAAAATCTGTAAACGAGATAGTGAAAGGAATAAAATTTTAAATTTTCGACAACCCTTAGTACCCCTTTGTGTCTTAGTGGTTCAATAATAACCACTAAGGCACGAAGAGCACAAAGCAACACAAAGATTTTTGCAATGATGAATAATAAGCTGAAATATCTGATTATGTTTTTTTGCGCTTTTACAATCCAAATTGTATCGGCACAAAAAGCAACTGTATTCAGTCAGCTTGAAAGAGATTTTATCCATCCACCCCAATCTGCCAAACCTTGGGTGTTTTGGTATTGGATGCATGCAGCCGTTTCTAAAGAAGGAATTACGGCTGATCTGGAAGCTATGCAAAGAGTTGGTATTGGCGGTGCTTACCTGATGCCCATTCAGGATACTGTTTCAAAACCAGAATACAAACCAGTTGTAAGACAATTAAGCAAAGAATGGTTTGCGATGGTTCGTTTTGCCATGCAGGAAGCCAAACGTTTGCATCTTCAAATAGGTATTCATGCAAGTGATGGTTTTGCTTTAGCCGGCGGCCCGTGGATCACTCCTGAATTATCGATGCAAAAAATCGTATTTAGTAAAACAGAGTTGACTGGCGGAAAATTGGTAACTGAACAATTGCCTCAACCGGAAACAGTAGAAGGATATTATAAAGACATTGCTGTATTTGCCTATCCATCGATAGAATCGGGCACAAAAAATCAAACACCCCTTGTTACTAACAGCAAAGGAATTAAAACTGATTTTTTATTACAACCCAATAGCAAAGAAAGTTTTAAAACAGATTCTGTTGCCTGGATTCAGTATGCTTATCAAAAACCCTTCACCTGCAGAACCATTGTGGTCAGAACCAATGGTAATAATTACCAATCGCACCGTTTATTGGTTCAGTCAAGTGATGATGGAATTCATTTCAAAGATGTAAAACGATTAGAACCACCACGTCATGGCTGGCAAGATACGGATGCCGATGTTACACATTCCATTCCTTCCACCACGGCAAAGTATTTTCGTTTTGTGTACGATAAAGCAGGAAGTGAAGCAGGCTCAGAAGATCTTGATAATGCCAAATGGAAACCAACTTTGAAGATAAGCGGGATTGAACTTTTGTTTGAGCCAACCATCAATCAATACGAATCAAAAAACGGGGAAGTGTGGCGGGTTAGTAAATGGTCAACGCAGGATCAAATCCCCGATTCATTTTGCGTTCCGCTGAATAAGTTGCTCAATATTACTTCTCATTTTTTCAATGGTAAACTAACTATTGATCTGCCCAAAGGCGATTGGACGATTCTGCGTATCGGACACACATCAACCGGACATAAAAATGAAACAGCCGGTGCAGGCAAAGGATTGGAATGTGATAAATTCAATCCGCAAGCCATCACTTTACAATTCAATGAATGGTTTGGGAAGATCTATCAGGAAGTTGGGGCCGATCTTGCAAAAGAAGTACTGAAAGTTTTTCATATAGATAGTTGGGAATGTGGCAGCCAAAACTGGAGTACAAATTTTAGTAAAGAATTCTTGAAAAGAAGAGGATACGATCTGATGCCCTACTTGCCTGTAATGGCAGGTGTTCCATTGATCAGTGCCGAAAAGAGTGAAACGGTTTTGTATGATGTTCGGCAAACCATTGCAGAATTGATCAATGATGTTTTTTATCAAACAATGTCAGACCTCGCTCATGCAAAAGGTTGTAGTGTTAGTGCAGAAAGTGTGGCGCCAACGATGTTAAGCGATGGCTTATTACATTATAGCAAAGCCGATCTTCCCATGGGCGAATTCTGGTTGCGCAGCCCAACGCACGATAAGCCCAATGATATGCTCGATGCCATTTCCGGTGCACATATCTATGGAAAAAATATAGTACAATCTGAAAGCTTTACGGAACTGCGAATGGCATGGGATGAACATCCGGGTATGTTAAAAACAATCGGCGACAGAAATTTTGCATTGGGTATTAATAAAATGGTCTTCCATGTTTTTGCACATAATCCATGGATGAACAAACAGCCGGGTTATACGTTGGATGGAGTAGGACTATATTTTCAAAGGGACCAAACATGGTTTAATCAAAGCAAAGCCTGGGTAGAGTATATAACAAGATGCCAGTCGTTATTACAAACCGGAAAACCTGTAATTGATATTGCAGTTTATACAGGAGATGAATTACCACGACGTGCATTATTACCCGACAGATTGGTAAATACATTGCCGGGTATTTTTGGTGCGGCAAGAGTGGCCTCAGAAAAAAAACGATTGGCAAATGAAGGAGAGCCATTACGAACCATTCCTGATGGTGTAACCCATTCTGCAAACATGGCCGATCCAGAAAATTGGGTGAATGCATTGAATGGATATCAATACGATTCATTCAATCCGGATGCTTTATTGCGTTTGGCTAAAGTGGAGAACGGGAATATTGTATTGCCCGGCGGTGCTATCTATCAATTATTGGTTCTTCCTTCTGCCAATGCCATGAATCCTGGAAATTTTATGACAGATATTGCTGTTGGCAAAATTTTGCAACTGGTAAAAGAAGGCGCTACTGTTTTGTTGGATTCTTCGTATCGTAAAATAATTACTTCAGCAGCTTTACATTTTAATTCAGTAAATAAAAATCGTATTGCTGTTTTTGGTAAAGGTAAATTTGTACTTACACCCTATAACTCTTCTGATTTTACTTCTTTGCAATTACAAAAAGATCTTTGGATAACCGGTGATGGAGTTGCACAAACAGATATTGCGTTTACCCACAGGCAATCAGCTGGTACAGATATCTATTTTATCGCCAACCAGAAAAATAAAAGATCCGAAGTAGATTTTTCTTTCAGGATAACCGGGGAAAGGCCGGAATTATGGAATGCAGTAACGGGTGCAATTGATACAAACTGTAATTACCATATTACAAATGGAAGGACACATTTGAAATATATATTTGATGAGAATGCTTCTGTATTTGTAGTGTTTAGAAAAAAAGCAAACCAATTGCAATTTGCTGTAAAGGGAACTGCTCAAATTTCCGATAAAACAATTGAACTGAATGGTAAATGGAAGATTGTATTTGATAAAGAAAAAGGAGGGCCGGAAGTATCAGTTAATACTGATACATTGTTTGACTGGAGTAAAAACAACAATCCGCAGATCAAATATTATTCAGGTACTGCAGTTTACAAAAACAGTTTTAATTCCGGTCAGGGAAAAAAGGTATGGCTCACACTTTCCGGAATACATGATATTGCTTCTGTAAAAGTTAATGGGATTGAGTGCGGCACTTTATGGACACCGCCTTTTCAGTTGGATATTAGTGCTGCAGTTAAAACCGGAAACAATACTATTGAGATTTCTGTAACCAATACCTGGCGCAACCGGTTGATCGGTGATCATGAATTGCCTCTCAGCAAACAGGTCACATTTACAACAGCTCCTTACCGGTTAGAAGGAAAGCCATTATTAAGTAGCGGTATTACGGGAAATATAATAATCACTAGCAATTAACTCTCTGCAAATCCTCTGCATCTCTGCTTCTCCTATGTTTACAAAGTAAATAAAATAGGGTATTAAAAGATCTTTGAAGAAATAAATAGTTTTGGTTTTAAAAGGTGAAAAAGGGATGAGAGTCGGTTGCGGCTAAATAGCTTTTATAGCATATTGACGCGGAGATATGACCTCATTCTTTTTTTCTCTTCGAGTTTGAACAGAATGTAAGGAATATGGGCAAGAACTGTATATCCAGAATATCCAACCAGGAGACAAAACGAAGGGAGATTTTTCACTTTATTAAACTCAAAAAAAAGTAAAGATGGAAAAGATTGTAAAACAGGTAGTGGGCATAGACGTAGCCCAGGATGAACTGGTTGTATGTATTGGCAGGATGTATGCTGCAGTGACGATAGAACTCTATAGTCATAAAGCCTTCCCCAATACGCTCAAAGGTTTTAATGCTTTGGTGGAATGGTCGGCTAAGTTATCAGATCCGGATATTGCGATCCGTTATGTAATGGAAGCCACAGGTGTTTACCATGAATCATTAGCTTATTTTTTGTCGGAACGGGGAGATAACCTGAGCATTATATTACCCAATAAAATCAGTAATTACAGCCGGACATTGGATGTAAAAACTGTGACCGACAAAACAGCTTCAGAAGCTATTACCAGATTTGGGTTGGAAAGAACGCTGGATAATTGGGAGCCGCCTAAGGGCATTTACAAAACGCTGCGGCAATTGACCAGGGAAAGAGATCAGGTAGTAGAAATAAGGACCGTGGCGAAGAACCAATTGCATGCGGAAGAGTCGGAGGCTAAACCGAATAAAACATCATTAGCCAGAACAAAAAAGCACATTGCTTTTTTAGATAAACAGGAGAAAGAAATTAAAGAAGAACTGGCACAATTGATCAAAGAGAATGCAGAAGTAAAAAGAATTGTGATTATCCTTTGTTCTCTTCCCGGGATTGGATTATTAACAGCAGTAACTATACTGGGAGAGACCAATGGATTTGATTTGATCCGCAACAAAAGACAACTGGCCAGCTATGCAGGGTTTGATGTGAAAGAGAAACAATCGGGAACATCGGTCAAAGGCAAACCACGGATATCAAAAAGAGGAAACAAATATTTGCGTAAAGCCATGCACATGCCCGCTCTTACAGCCATACGGCACGATGAAAGGTTTAAAGCCATATTTGCCCGCATTGTATCAAAGAATGGCATTAAAATGAAAGCTGCTGTGGCAGTACAAAGAAAACTATTGGAAATGACGTACACACTCTACAAAAAACAAGAAAAATATGATAATGCGTATCTAACTAAAAATGAAATTGTATTAGAGGGAAATATGCAGGAATTGAATATAAAAAATTAGAGGAGCACCATAAAGGAAACTCCCCTAAACAGGCTGGTATAAAACCGCCTAAGAATTAAAATTAAAAAAAATAATCAAAACCATTGCTTCTTAACACAGAATCTCCGCGGTGAAAAAAACTATTCAACGCAGAGAACGGTGAGGTAACGCAGAGTTATTTTGAGATCATATTTACCACATCTTTTTCTCTTTCTTTCGGCAATACTTCCAGTTTTTCAATTTTGCCATTTACTAAAGTAGCTTCTACTGTCGTATTATAAGGGGCATGCAATTTAAAATGAACATCCCATTCTTTTTTCCATGCAGGGAACAACATTATTTTTTTATCATCCGTTTGTAATAACATTTCCTGTAAGCCTATCATTCCGCTTCCGCCCTGGTTATGGTCTGGCGTCCAGTCGAAACCCGGCCCCCAGAAAGTGGGAAACCTTATCTCACTGTTTTGCAATTTTAATGAAGTTAGTTTCGCAGCTTCTTCTGAAAGGCCGAGTCGTGCAGCAAAAATATTATCCTGCTTCCATCCAACTGCGCTTCTGAATTTGATGGCGAGTGTATCATAATTCCATGTATTTAGTGCAATTTCTAATCCGGGTTTGCCAATACCATACATACCCCATGGAAAAACAGGATACAGTTGCGGACTTTCAATATTATTTACTCTCTCCCATAATTTAGCAGGAGAGAGGGTTGTATGACTATTAAAATTTCTAAAATTAATAGGGGGAATCCTCGTTAAGAATTCTGTGAAATATTTTTTTCTATTCTGAGAAAGAAATTTAGACACTATAATAGCTTTTGTAACAGTTTGCAATGCAGCAATGGTTGAAGTGGAATTGTACGCCATTTTAAAGGTTTCTGTTCCTGAACCCGGAAACAGAACCAATTTTCCATCACCATCTAATTTCTTATTACCTCTTTGTTTGGATAAATATTGATAATGCTCATCAAAAAACACAAGACAGCTTTCCAGTAAAGGCATATAAGCTGAAATATCTTTCCCCTCATATTTTTCGCTTTCTAAAATCATCATACAAAACTCGAGTACAGTATCCCATTCGTATTCGAGCCAGGCATTGTATTCTACGCCTTTGTCAAAATCTGCCGGTCTTTTTAAACCATATTCGGCGATATTAGGAAGTCCGAAATTTTCCATTTGTTCTGTAAAAGAAGCACCATTATGTTTCCAGTAAGTGCGGGTTCTTGTTTCTGCATTGCTGAGCAGTTTGGCATAGAAGTCAAACTGTGGTTGCATCATATCAATATCCCCACTCTTTAACATGGGCCAATAAACCAGTCGCTGATTTTGTGCAGTAAATGTTCCTCCACCCCAGTTGCGGTGATCGGGTGTGCCGTGTAAAGAACTGTCTGTAAAAACAGGATCGTAGGTAAACAGTCCGCCATTAAATTTTGTGGGATATTTTCCATAGGCATTGCAGCCCAGCATATAACGAAACAGCTGGTAATTTCTCCCGGTTTGCCAACTTGCAGATGAAAGGTGCTGTTCTTTAGTATCAATAAAAACAAAACTGCGGTTCCAGAATTCATGCCACCATTGTTTGGTGTTTTGCCAGAGCTGTGTTTTATTTTCCAAAGATCTTTGTGTGATCGTTGCAAGTTCTTCTTTCCATTGATCCGTTGAAGCAGTTTGGTTTGTATGTAATATAATATTTACACTATTTACTGTTTCTGCTTTCTTACTTTCCAGTTTCCATCCTTGAAAATCGGCATCTAAATATTTCCCCAGATAAGTTCCAGTGAACTGCATATTATCTCCCTGCATTAGTCCGCCAAATATGAGCTGTTTTAAAGGGTTGAATAAACTGTCTTTTACAGATTCAAGTCCTTCGTGTTTTACGGTAACATCAAAAACTGTGGAATCTAAGTTTCTGTGATAGAAAAGAATACTGTTGTCTTTTAAGCTGATATTATCTTTTTGCGTGACCACCGGCACATTTGCCCATTTCCAGGAATTGGCTTTGTTTTCTTTGGTTGAAGAGGTACGGTTGACATAACGCCAGCTTTCATAAGCAGCAATAGCTTTTACTGGGTGATTCGTTTTGATACCTAGGTGAATAGCCGGATGAAAAATATCCACCCAAATATTAATATCGGCCGTTACTTTTCCATTACTGCCGCTGATGTTTACGTAGCCGTCTTTCAATATTAATTCCTGCCTGAAAGTTTTGCCTGCAAATGGATTGGGTGATAATTGAAGTCTAACTCTTCCTGCTTTTAATAAGGCATTATTCTCATCAAACATTCCACTTTGTGAGAGATAGAAAAAGATTTCTCCGTTCTCAACCCAAACGTTCAAACCAATATCACCTCCACCACAAGGCATGGATTCGGATGAGTTTTTGCTTTGTGTATTCCATACAATATTGTAAGCATCCATTTCTGTTTGCTGCGCATTTGCTGAAAC
>CANBSW010000123.1 GCA_947372235.1 Chitinophagaceae bacterium
ATCAAATTTACTGCCGACAGTGGTTTTTATTTAAATGATGTTTGGATGAAACTCAAAGGAACCTGTAACCACCAGGATCATGCAGGTGTAGGTGTTGCCATACCCAACTCTTTATGGGAGTTTCGGGTAAAGAAATTAAAAGAGATGGGGAGCAATGCTTTCCGTTGCGCACACAATCCTCCTTCGAAAGAATTTTTAGATGCCTGTGATAAATATGGTTTATTGGTGATGGATGAGAACCGGAATTTTAATGCCTCACCAGAATACCAACGTCAGTTGGAGTGGATGTTACGCCGCGACAGAAATCATCCTTCCATTATTCTCTGGAGCGTATTTAATGAAGAGCCCATGCAGGGATCGGAGATCGGATATGAAATGGTAAGAAGAATGAGTGCTGTTGTAAAATCTTTTGATACCACAAGACCTGTAACCGCTGCCATGAATGGCGGGCAATTCACACCATTGAATGTTTCTAAAGCAGTGGATGTAGTTGGCTTTAATTATAATATCGGTACTTACGACAGGTTTCACAAAGAGAATCCAACCATGCCAATGACAAGTTCCGAAGATGTATCCGGATTAATGCAGCGCGGTGTGTTTGTAACCGATAAAAAGAAAAATTTATTGGCATCCTATGATCTGGAAAAACCCAGCTGGGGAAGCACACACAGGGTAGGATGGAAAGCGGTGGATGAACGAAAATATATGGCGGGTTGTTTTATCTGGACGGGTTTTGATTATCATGGAGAACCAACTCCTTACGAATGGCCTACTGCAGGAAGTAATTTTGGGATCATGGATCTCTGTGGGTTTCCTAAAACAGCTTTCTACCTTCACCAGGCACAATGGATCACTGATAAGCCCATCTTACATATTGCACCACACTGGAACTGGCCTGCAGACAGTATTGGGAAAAAAATAAAAGTGATGGCATTCAGCAATGCAGAAAAAGTAAAACTGTTACTGAATGGGAAAGAATTAGGAGAACAAACGGTTGACAAATATGAAATGAATACCTGGGAAGTTCCATACCAACCGGGCACCCTCGAAGCCATTGGGTTTAAAAATGGAAAAGAAGTGTCGCGCTTCAAAGTAGAAACAACGGGAGAACCTGCCGCTATTGAATTAATAGCCGATAGAAATAATCTGGAAGGGGATGGACTGGATGCTGTTCCCGTAACGGTACAGGTAGTAGATGCAAAAGGAAGAGTGGTACCTACAGCCAATTTGCCCATTGAATTTGAAGCAACCGGTGCTGCAAATATTATGGGCTTAGGTAATGGAGATCCCAACAGCCATGAAGCAGAAAAAGGAAATAGAAGAAGCGTGTACAATGGGTTGGCGCAGGTTATTTTGCAAAGTAAATTTCTCGGCAATGGCTCGGTTGTACTTACAGCGAAATCAATGGGATTAAAATCAACAAGTGTTACAATTCAGGTAAAAATTACGGAGAGTATTAATGATGTTCCTGCTGTATTTCCCAAGTTTACCATTTCCAATGGATGGCGTTTATCTCCTTTCAGTGTTGTTAAGCCTGATCCAAATCAAGACATTGCCGATAATGATATGAATAGCTGGGCACCCGTAAGAGCCAATCAGTTGCAGGATTTTAAAGAAGGAAATTTTGCAGTGTATCGTGCAAGGTTTAAACCCTATGCTGCACAAAGAAATAATGGCGGACAGATCATTCTCAAAAACGTAACCGGAAAAGCAGAAGTTTGGATTGATAAAAAACTGGTGGGAACAAAATCCGGTTTTGAAAAAGGTGATATTATAGCAGTGATTGAACCTTCACAAAAAGAACAAAAAATAAGTGTACTCATTGAAACAGAAAAAGGAACCAAAGCCGGTTTGGGTGGATTGGTTCAGGTGATGGAGAAGTAGATTATTTTGTATGTTGAATTTTACATGTTGAATTAAGAAATCGGGTAACCATATTTCATAAAATCATTCAACATGTAAAATTCAACATCCAAAATATTTCTACCCCTTCACCAATCGTATTTTCTGTTTAAAACTCACTTTATCAAACATCGCATATCTGTCTGAGGTAGCAGCCTGAGACCCTGATGCACCGCCTCTTCCGCGTCCACCACCACCCATTCTTCCTCCGCCACCGCCCATACGTCCACCACCACCGCCGCCGCCACTAAATCCACTGCGCCCTTCAGAAGTTCCGCTTGATTTATCAACCGGTTTATCCAAAGCATTTACAGTGATATCAAGCGAGATCAATTCATTCAGTTGTGCTTTGTCTTCTTCCATTAATTCTTTAAGTGGAATTCTTATTTCATAAATAATTTTTTCTGTTGCATCTTCTCCAATGCCAATAGCAATGCCATCTTTATTATTGAGAGGAATTTCTCCATTATTTGAAATAAACCCTTTTGTTTTTACAGATTGTATTTCAGTCTTATAAACCCCGAGTGCAGTTTTAAAATCAGAGCGTATATTGATATTGGGATCTACAGATTTTGGAAAGGAAATAACAGCATCAAATTTCCTTTTTTTCTCTGAGGATACTAATTGTAATGACCAGCCGGCGATCATCATTTTACCCGTTTTGGCTTTATCGTTGTTGGAGAAACACAAATAAATATTTTTCCCGTCGTTGACCATCGTAAAGATGAGGCCGCTGTTATTATCAAAAAAATTGAAAGGATGGTTCCATTCTGCGTCATTTCCGTCTATCACAATCTTGCCTGATTGCCATTTAGACTCAGAAACATCTTCCTGAGAAAAAACAGGGGCACTTAAAAGCAGCAACAGCGCTGTGTTGTACAATATTTTTTTCATAACAGTAAGTTCAAAAATGTATGCGGCGAAAGGTAACAGCTTTTCAATTGCAGTTTTTATCTATTCGGTTAAGTAGCGCTTTTGATAACCGGATTTAACAGTCTGTTTTCTTTTCCTTGCAATTTCAGAACTTTTCTGCACTATTGTTTCAGAAATTGAAATAATACTAACTTTAATCTTTACCTGTTGTTTCAGGCAGAAAGCTGATAAAAGACTTTGTATTAAATATTAACGAATTGATGAATTGTTAATCAGCATGGAAGAAAGAAAAATTTTACTGGTCGAGGATGAAGTTAAAATTGCAAACACCCTGCAAAAGGGGTTGATAGAAAATGGATATCATGTAGATGTTGCTTTTGACGGAATTATTGGACAACGTTTATTCATGGCCAATTCCTACAATCTTGTTATACTGGATATTAATTTACCCGGTATAAATGGGTATGAGTTATGTAAATTCATCAGAACACATGATCAGCATATTCCTATGATCATGCTTACAGCTATGAGTACTACGGATGATAAAATTGAAGGATTTGATTCCGGTACGGATGATTATATGCTTAAACCATTCGAGTTTAAAGAGTTGCTGGTACGGATCAGGGCCTTATTAAAACGAACCATGAATCAGCAAATGCCGGTCGGTAATATTCTAACAGTAGGTGGTCTTTCAATGAATCTGGATACGAAAGAGGTTAAAAGGGATACAGAACTGATATCACTTACAGCCAAAGAATTTCAATTACTCGAATACCTGATGCGCAACAGAAACAGGGTAGTATCCAGAGCAGACATCGCAGTTAATGTTTGGGATATTGATTTTGATACTAAGACAAATGTGATTGATGTATATGTGAATTATTTACGAAATAAAGTAGATAAGAATTTTACCGGTAAGTTGATCCATACCCAGGTTGGCATGGGATATATTTTAAAAGAATCCTGATACATGAATATCAGATCAAGAATAACAGTTTTGTTTACCCTTGTGGTTACTGCCATACTTTTCATGGTTTGTATCTCCATTTATTATTTTTCAGGATTAAACAGGGAAAGGGCATTCAGGCAAAGATTGCAAAACAGGGCACTTTCAACATTTAGTTTATTGTTGAAGGTAGAAGGTATAGACAGTAACCTGTTGCAAAAGATCGATCAGTCAACTTATATATCTATACAAGAGAGGAGTATTGTTGTTTATAACGATAAGAACAGAGAAGAATATGTGTATACAGACCAGGGTGTACCTCCGGTAAAAGTTGATATAACACAATTGAACAAAGCTCGGGCATTTGGTGATTTTTATTTTACACAAGCAGGAAAGGAGATTCTGGTAACTGTTCAGTTTTTTAATAAGGAAAGATATACTGTTGTTGCTGCGGCTATGGATAGAGATGGAAAGGCATATATAGCACAACTCAGATTAATATTGCTGTTCAGTTTTTTTTCAGGGACAATGATCACATTTTTTATCGGATTGATTTTTTCAGGCAGAATTGTGCTGCCTATTAAAAGAATCATCAATGAAGTAAAATTGATCACGTCCTCTAACCTCTCACAAAGGATCAAAGTGAATGAGCCAATGAATGAGTTGGATGACCTGTCAGCAACTTTCAATGAATTGCTTACAAGACTTCAGGATTCATTTGAAACACAGGGAAGGTTTATCAGCAACGCTTCGCATGAACTGTCAACACCACTTACATCTATCTCTACTCAATTAGAGATCACTCTTCAGAAAGAGAGGAATACAGATGAATATAAGGCAATAATTTTTTCTGTGTATGAGGATGTAAGAAATTTAAATGTGCTTACCCGAAGCTTATTGGAGATTGCAAAAGCAGGAGGTACTTCCAAAGGAATAGAGCTGTCGGAAATAAGAATTGATGAGTTGTTGCTTCGACTTCCTTCAGAACTCAAAAGAACCGAAACGAATTATGTGGTTGCAATTGATTTTGAAACTTTTCCTTTCAGTGAAAAAAAATTACTGGTATTCGGTATCAGCGATCTCCTTTACATTGCTATTAAAAATATTGTGTTAAATGCCTGTAAGTTTGCAAGTGATCATATCGCATACGTATCTCTTGTTTTTTCTGAGGATCATTTATTTGTAGTTGTGAAAAACAAAGGTTCTGTTATCTCGGATGAAGATAAAAACCTGATCTTTCAACCTTTTTACCGGGGCAGTTCCACTGCAGAAACAAAAGGTTTTGGATTGGGGCTGTCTCTGGCTTTACGGATCATTAAACTTCATAAAGGTAATATCACAATGGAGTCATCTTATTCCGAAGGGACAATTTTTTCAATACAATTACCCAGTATTAGCTTATTCCAATCACAGCGGTGATATTTTCTGGCAGCAAACAGTATTCCAGGCGGTTGGCCCAATAAATCACCACACAGTATTACCTATTCAATCTATATTCTAACGTGTTGTGCTATTAGATGATTCAAATAATACCTGGCCTATGAAATAGAATTCATAATTAAGGTGTGATTGATGAATAATTTCTAATTAGTCCCTGTGGACGGATCTCTTTGGGTTCGGTGCCAAGCGAAGGCGAAGGCATCCAAAATGATGCGAAGCAGATTTTGGAAGAGACCAAAGCAGTCCGGTAACAGGGACGGGGCCCAGCGGCCTTGAGCGACAATGAATTCCGGATAATTGAGATCTTCATTTTTTAAATAGCACAACACCTTATATTCTAATCAGGTTCTAATGATATTCTAATCATTTTCTAATATGCAGGCTCCATATTGCATAATTACATATGATTGAATTTAACAAATATCATTTCAGATCAAGGATACGGGTATGTACATTATTTTGCATGGCCCTTTTTTCAGTGGTCATTACAGATATTGCATATTCAGCTACTTATTATTCACGCCTTACCGGAAACTTTTCAAGTTCTGCAACCTGGTCTTCCAATCCAACCGGTACTCCCATAAATAGAGCTGCTCTTACAAATGAAGATATTTTTATTATTCAGTTTTCCCATATGGTAACACTGGATGCTAACAGAACAGTTGTTCAGTTTACGGTTAACCGGGGAGGTACTTTGAACCTCACTTCTTTTAATTTATTGATTAGCACTAACTGGCAAAATGAGGGTACTATCTCCGGCACATCAGGAAGTCTGTGTGGAGGTTCGGGTATTTTCATCAATAATGGAAACATTCGCTTAACTACTGGCCGGATCATTCAAACAACAGGAACACTTAACAATTCTGCAAGCGGTTCCATATTATTTACCGGTGCCGGAACCATCAATTTTGGTACCGGTAATTTTATAAACAGCAATACAAGTGAAAGTGTCAATTTCGGCTCATCGGCAATCACTTTTACCGGAACAGCTGTAGCACAAAATATTGATGGGTTTGTAACTTCTGGCAGGGTATATTATACCAAATCTGCAGGGAGACTTACGTTTACAGGTGATGTTTCTATGAATGGGTTAACGGTAAATTCTACCGGAAGTGCCATTCTGCATCTTGGAAATGGATTAAATCATACTTCTTCCGGAGCCGTTATAATAACTGCCGGAACCTTAGATGGTGGATCAAGTAATTTGAAAATAAGTGCTACCGGTACAATACACAATTATGGGGAAGTAAGTTTGTTTACGCCTTTTACAGGATCTGTGAATTTGAATACAACAGCAATCAAACTATTTACTGAATAGAGTTCAAAACATTCGATCCTGTTGCTTTTCCAATAAAATGAACCCACATTTTTAAAAATTTCTTAGCTAAGAAGATCGATTTGAAATAAATAAATCCAACAACCTCATGTGAAAAAAAATATTCAATCCTATGAAGTGTACAAGATTACTGTTTCAGATCAAACACTTCATTAATCAATTATAATATATCGATATGGATTTTTTTTTAAGGAGGAGTTTTGGTTTCATCTGCTTATTATTTCTGGTTACTGCAGGATTTGCACAAGGGGTTACTATTACCGGTACTGTTGAAGCTACTACCTTAAGTGGCACTTTAAGTACAAGTGCCATGAATAGTATTACTTCAGTAGGTAGTTTATCAGGCCTTACAGTAAGTGGTACTATATCCGGTGGAACATTTAGCGGTACGCTTGCCAATTCTATTGTAGGAATAGCTAATTTATCCGCAACGGGAACACCCTCTTCTTCCACTTTTTTTAGAGGAGATAATACCTGGGCTACAATAGCAGGTGGTGGATCTGTTACCACAGTTTCTGTTACTACAGCCAATGGTATAAGCGGATCGGTTTTAAGTCCAACTTCAACACCAGCAATAACCCTTACACTTGGAGCAATAACACCTGCATCAGTATCTGCTTCCGGTTCTATTACTGCAACAGGAACTGTCACGGGCAGTTCTATTATAAAATCAGGAGGAACCTCTTCCCAGTTTTTAAAAGCGGATGGAAGCACAGATGCCAGTACCTATCTTACTTCATCGGGAGCGGTAACTTCTATCACGGGAACTACGAATCAGATTACGGCTTCTGCAGGTACAGGGTCAGTAACATTATCTTTACCTGCCAGTGTATCAGGACTTACCACCTTATCTGCCACCAATCTTACCGGAACATTAACTGCAGCAGCTCAACCCAATATAACAGCTCTTGGAGGAGTAAGCAGTATTACTGCCAGTGGAACTGTCACGGGCAGTTCTATCATAAAATCAGGAGGAACCTCTTCCCAGTTTTTAAAAGCGGATGGAAGCACAGATGCCAGTACCTATCTTACTTCATCGGGAGCAGTAACTTCTATCACGGGAACTACGAATCAGATTACGGCTTCTGCCAGTGTTGGATCTGTTACATTAACATTGCCTGCCACTGTTTCTGGGCTTACTACAATTTCAGCAACGAATCTCACAGGAACCCTTACATCAGGATCTCAAAATAATATAACAGCATTAGGTGGAGTAACCACCATTTCAACCACTTCTACGGTTTCTGTGCCTGCCGATAATTTAATTGTGGGTGGTAATATAATTGCCAATACTGTTTTTGCTGTTGCTCATATTCCTGGTGCACAAGCTGCTACCGCTACAAACTATTCTGCTTTTTTTATTGCAGACAGAGCGTATACAATTGTAGGTATTCGTGAATCACATACAACAGCCGGAACCAATGCCGGCACAGTTACTCTTGGGGTTAGTAAATTAACATCAGGTCAGGCATTAGGTGCAGGTGTAACCACAATGAGTGGAACTTTTAATTTAAAAGGAACCATAAATACCCCGGTAACTGCAACACTTACCGGTACAGCTGCAAATTTGGATTTAGCGGCAGGGGATAGGTTAGAACTTGTTGATACCGGTACGCTTACTGCAGTAGCTGGTGTAACCGTTGTTGTTTCTCTTAAAGCTAAATAGTTCCTCCAAAAAACAGGTGATTCAATGGCAAATACCATAATAGCTTGTATTTGGCAGTAAAGTGGTTTTATTTATTTCCAGAATTTCCTTTCCTAATCGTGTCTTTGTACCTATGCGCACAATTTAACTCTCAGAAAGGCACGATTTGCCCATGAGATTTCTTACATCCTCAAATCTCTAAAAACCCTGCCTACCTATTTTTTTCATATATTGTACTAACGCCCGGTAACCAATAAACCTGTCGGCTCTCATTTTTTGTCAGCTGCCTTGAAAATTTGTTATTTGCCGGATAAATATTAGTACCGCGTTTTCAACCAAACCAAACTATCAGAATCATGCAACCGGCAGCAGCTCAGTCGTTTATATTGGATAAATTAACTCATGAGTTATCACCAAAACTTATTTACCACAATGTAACCCATTCAGAAAAGACCATCGAAAACTGTGCTTTTCTGGCAGAAACGGAGGGGGTAAATGACCATGATCTGGACTTACTGTTAACAGCCGCTGCATTTCATGACGCCGGTTTCTTATATAAGTATATCGGGCATGAAGAAGTTTCCTGTGATCTTGCCCGTGAATTTCTTCCCCAATTTCATTTTACGGAAGAGGAAATTGAAGCGATTTGTGTGATCATAATGGCAACAAAAATTCCGCAGTCGCCGGTTAATAAGCTTTCTACTATTCTTTGTGATGCCGATCTTTTTTACCTGGGTACTGATGATTATGGAGCCATGGCTGAAAAACTGTACACAGAATTTTTACACGAGGGTATCGTAAGTGATAAAATGGAATGGCAAAGGCAACAGGCTGAATTTCTGGAAAACCATGCTTATTTTACCACATCCGCTCAAAAATTACTGGAGGATAAAAAAGAAAAGAACCTGATCGTTCTGAAATCGAAAACGGAAAGTCCGCATACGATCAAACACCATGAATCTACTATCAGCGATATTTTCCTGATCGTTGCCGGTGTGATTATCACTTCTTTTTCATTGAAAGGTTTTCTGGTACCCAATCATTTTTTTGATGGAGGTATCACGGGTATTTCACTGCTGATCCACGAAGTATACCATTTGAACCTGGGTTATGTAATTGTGCTGGCAAATATTCCATTTATCCTCATCTCATGGTTCTCCATCAACAAAGGATTTGCGATCAAAACATTTTTTTGTGTGGTGCTGCTCGGACTTTGTTTGCTATATCCCGAGTTTCCCATGATCACCGACGATAAATTATTGATCTCCATATTTGGAGGATTTTTTCTGGGGGTTGGTATCGGTCTTACCATGCGTGCCGGTTGTGCGGTGGATGGAATTGAGGTATTGGCATTGTACACACTCAGGCGTTCCAGTTTAACGATCAGCGAAATTATTCTGGGTTTAAATATCATCATCTTCAGTTTGGCAGCATTTGAATTTGGTATTCAAACGGCTTTATATTCTATGCTCACTTATTTTACCGCCTCTAAAACCATTGATTATGTGATCGAAGGGTTGAATGCATTTACCGGTGTAACCATTATCTCCGGAAAAAGTGATGAGATCAAACATCGCCTCGTAAATGAACTGGGCCGTGGTATTACTGTTTATAAAGGCGAACGGGGTTATCTGCCGGGTAAGTTTGATGTACATGATGATTGTGATATTATTTTTACCATTATCTCCCGTCTCGAAATGCGTAAACTTAAGAACATGGTAACTGAGGTAGACCCCAATGCTTTTGTGTTTGCAAGTACCATCAAAGAAACTACCGGTGGAATTATTAAGAAGAGGCATGTGCATTAAGATGGATAGTTTGAGATAAGTTCCCCCCACTTTATTCAATAATTACTGGATTTATATTTCTATCAAACACATTGAACAGGATCGTTTCATGTGTTTATAGGGAAGGGTATGGATTGATTTGAGTTATGATATTGTGAAAGCGCATGGAGGAGAATTGAAAGTAGAAACCAAGGAAGGGGAAGGATCTGAATTTATTATTCAATTACCAATTATATAATAGCAATGATGAAAAAAATAATATGCGCCATCCTATTTCTATTAACCACAACTATTGGTTTTGCGCAAACTCAAAAAATAGCTTTTGAAAAATATGGTGTAGCAGAAGGCTTACCAGAAGAATATGTGATTGATCCTTTACAAGACAATAAAGGCTTTATATGGTTTGGTACTCAAAATGGACTTGTTAAATACGATGGGTATCAATTTAAAGTTTACAAAGCTGTTTCTAATAATAAAGACTCTACCGAACTGCAATTAAAATCTGCTTGGGGAGGGCTAATAAAATCAAAAGATGGCAAAATTTGGTTAAGTGGGTTGTCTGCTAAACTTGGAGGAATTGCTTCCTTTGATCCGGTGAATGAAAAATTCAGGAATTATTTTGTTAATGAAAATAGCCTAAATATTAAGGAAGCTTCATATTGCAGTATCATAATGGAAGATGGTGGAGGAAATATATGGTTCCAATATAGAACAGTCTTTGATACCTTATTTAATGTATGTCGCCTTAATCCTAAAACCGGGGCTATCAAAAAATTTGCCGTCAAATCCTCTTTTCGAAATTTTAAGTCACATATGATATTGGATTCAACCAACAATATCTGGCTGCTGGATATTAAAAATAACCTCAACAAGTTGAACCGAATGAATGATAGCTTTGAAATAGTTATTCCGGCAGGCAAATCCCTTTCAATGCAAGGTAAAACAGATACAGTTACTTTGCTAAAGAATGGTATGGAAAACCACTTATTACTGATAGGAGTGCATGGACTTTATGTATATGATACAAAGACACTAAAGCTTTTAAAAAGTTATTTCCATATCCAGGGACCAGGAAATAGGTTGGTAACTGATTCAATAGTAAATGCGATAGAAGATTTTAAGGGCAGATATTGGGTTACACTTAAAGGTGGTTTTGTTTCATTGATAGATCCTGTAACTGAAAAAATACAAACATATACTTATGGTATGGGTGGCCTTGCTTTTAATCAAGGACCAAAAGTATTGAGTTTCTTTCAGATCCGGTTACAAACTAATAATGGCATATGGTTTCAGGGAAATACCGGAAATACTACTTATGCTATTTTCATGTATTATAATTTTTCAACCAAAACATTTCAGCTTTATGATAACAATTTTAATATAGCCAATAATCCTTTTGCAAATAACAGGAGTTACGGGTTTATGGAAGATCACACGGGCTTGTTCTGGTTGTTTACCCGGCCAGGTTTGTATAAACAATCTCCCAAAAAACACCAGATGGATCTTTTCCGTTACAACCTTAATGACCCCAATGGTTTACCTTCTGACAGTATTAGTTTTTTATATGAAGACAGAAAAAAAAGATTGTGGATAGGCACCCGCAACGGGCTAGCTATTTACCAACCAAGTGAGGAAAGTTTTCAGGTTTTTCGGAATAATCCAAACAACGCGGCTTCCATAAGCAATAACAGGATAACGACAGTTCAGGAAGATGCTGATGGGAAAATATGGGTGGGTACTGAAAACGGTTTAAACAAATGGCAGGAAAATACTAACTCTTTCAAACGATATTTCTATGCTTCAAATGAAGTCAACAACTGCCTATTTATTGTTCCCGATAAACAAAATCGGCTTTGGCTTTCTATTTTGAATAAAGGGGTTTATGTATTGGATAAAACCACTGGTAACATAATAAAAAGTTATTTGCCAGATGATAAAAAACCTTTAGCACTTTCTAATAATAAGATCAGTGTATTTTATCAGGATTCGGTAGGATCAATATGGCTTGGCAGTAGCATTGGGACAGGTAATAATATTGGTTTATACCGGCTGAACCAAGCCGAAGATGGCTTTATTCATTATTTGCCCATTCATGGAGATAGCAGCTCCATTAGCAGCAGTAGAATTTTTTTTATATCAGAGGACAAGAAAAAACGGATATGGATAGGAACTAATGAAGGCCTTAATTTATATGATTATAAACAAAACCGATTTACTCAATTTTTTGGACAAACTAATAGTTTAAGTGGGTATGCAAAAAATAGAATTGGGCAACTTTTTTTTGGATTATATAACGGGAATGGCTTAGTTACTATTGATCCTGTATCAAAAAAATTAGCATACTATGGTGAAGAAAAAGGGTTATTACATAACGATTTATCCTTACGCAATCCGAATCGTATTATTACCATCGATGATTTAGGTAGGTTATGGTTACCCAATCAAAGAGGATTGTCTGTATTTGATCCGGAAAATAAATCATTTACAAATTATTTTGAAAAAGATGGGTTTCAATTGTCTAGCAGGTCATATTCAACCCTTAAAAGCAGTAATGGAGATATCTGGATAGGTGGGTCAAACGGTCTTAACCATATTGTACCAGCCAACTTGCTCAAGAAAGATACTACGCTTCCTTCTATTGTGATTACTCAGGTTACTATCAATGATTCCATCTATTCAAAACCCGATGGAACCATTTTTAAAAAATCCGTTTCTTATACCGATGATTTTAAATTGGCATATTGGCAAAAGGATATCAGCTTCGATTTTGTGGCACTTCACTATCTGAGATCTGAAGACAACCAATACAGTTGGAAGCTGGAAAATTATGATAAGGATTGGACGGCCCCTTCCAAAGTACGGAAAGCTTCTTATACCAATCTTTCTCCCGGCACCTATATTTTCAAAATAAAAGCATCCAATGCAGACAATGTTTGGAATGAGGAAGGAATTTCCATCACCATTCATATTTTACCACCCTGGTGGAAAACATGGTGGGCCTATCTGTTTTATACCTTACTGTTTCTCGGAGCACTCAGGGTTTTCAGTAAATGG
>CANBSW010000124.1 GCA_947372235.1 Chitinophagaceae bacterium
TTCAAACCCGCCACAACTTCTGCTAATTCTTTTTCCATATTCCCTGTTTTACCATACTCAACTACACGCCCCACTTCTTTTCCGTTTTGTACAATAATAAAAGTAGGCACAGTTTGTAAATTCCATTTTTGAGGAAGATCATCAAGTGCATTTTTTTGTCTGTCAACAACAATGAGTGTAACCTTGCTTTCAGGGTATCCGCTTTTATCAAACAAACGATATAATTTAGGTAAAAGGTTTTGCGAATCGTGGCACCAGGTGCCGGCAAATACCAATACAGAAAACTGGGAGGCTTTTTGTTTAAACACATCCACTGCATATACATCAGCTGCACCGTATTTCATATTGCCGGTAAACCAGGCAAAAGCTGTATCCTTTTCCAAAACAGCACGGTTGATCCTTCCTTTGAGCACTTTTGTTTCAGTATCACTAACCGTAACAAAATCTACTTTCTCCATTTTTCTTGAAAGCATGCAGGAACAGAATACCAATGTGGTATATACAGAAATCAATAAATATTTCATGCGGATATAGCTTGAGTGATGCGAAAATTACGCCTGTTGTAAATTGGCCTTTAATTCCAACAGAAAAGATTTGAATTTGTTGAGCGATTCAACCAGTCTTACCTGTGTATCTGCTTCCTGTTTATTGTTTTTGAGATAATTCTTTGCACCGTCAATTGAAAACTTGCGTTGACGTAACAGGAAATAAATGAGTTGCAGGTTCTTGATATCTTCTACCCTGAATAAACGATCGCCTTTTCTTGTTTTCCGTGGTTGCAGAATATCAAATTCATTTTCCCAGTATCGCAGTAATGAAGTGTTCACTTTAAACCATCCTGCTACTTCACTGATGGTATAGTATAATTTTTTTTGCAGCACTTCATCTTCCGGAACTTCGATCAGATCGGCTTCATTATCCATTTCCTTAAATGATTTTCTGCCACGTTTGCCTAACTGTTTTGTATCCGTATTTTTATTGATGGAACTAGGCTTTGAAATAGAAACCAGTTTAGGAAGTGTTTCTTTGATCGCTTCCACAATAGCAGCAGGTTGCGCAACTATTACCGATTCTTCAATTGCTATATCTTCTGCTATTTCTGCTGTTTCAGTTATGGGTTGCGGCGCCGGGTCAGCTTTAACAGCTTTCTCTTTTTTCTTAGAAGGAGTAGCTGTTTCTATCGGAAAACCAAAAAGGTCTAATTGCTGCAGACTGTTTTGCATGTTGTAAAAATACACAACTAATGTGTGTGGCTGTGCAGGGATATGGGCGTGGTGGAAAAGATGTCAGTTGTGAGTCGTGAGTCGTCAGTGTAACTATTGCTGCGCAAGATATTCACCACTCACGTCTCACGACTGACGACTAACGATTCACGTCTCCCATTTCCTTAGTTTTGTACAAAATCATCCTATGTTCAAACCCACCATCAATACCATCTGCGTATGCGGTGCCGGAACCATGGGTAGCGGAATTGCCCAGGTAGCGGCAATGGCGGGGTTTACAACCATTCAGTTTGATGTGAACAGGGATATGCTGGCAAAAAGTAAAGTTGGTATTGAAAAAAACCTGCAATGGTTGCTGGATAAGGGAAAAATTAATGTTGATCAACAGCAGCAATGCCTGCAACATATTATATTTTCTGATCAATTATCCGATTGCGTTGCTGAATTGATCATAGAAGCCATCATCGAAAAAAAAGAAGCCAAAACAGGATTGTTTAACCAACTCGCGCAGATCAATTCATCAAATACCATTTTTGCTACCAACACTTCTTCTATTGCAATTACTGAAATAGCGGCTGCCATGCAACATCCGCAAAATGTGATCGGGATGCATTTTTTTAACCCTGCCCCGGTAATGAAACTGGTGGAAGTGATTAAAACAAAACAGACTGATCACAACACAATAGAAACCATTGTTCAACTTGCAATTACAATGGGTAAAACCCCTGTTCTTTGTAATGATGCGCCCGGCTTTATTGTAAACCGAGTAGCCCGACATTATTATTTAGAAGCGATGAAACTGGTTGAACAAGGCCTCGCAACCATTGAAACCGTTGATGCTGTTATGGAAGCCACCGGTTTTAAAATGGGTCCGTTTAGATTGATGGACCTGATTGGCATGGATATTAACTACGGTGTTAGTCAGATCGTTTGGGAAGCACTCGGTAAACCGGAACGATTAACTCCCTCAAAAATTCAGCAACAAAAAGTTATTGCCGGCGAATTAGGAAGGAAAACGGGAAAAGGGTTTTATGGGTATGGTGAGTAGTGAGTCGTCAGTCGTCAGTGTTTGCTTTTTCTGCGCAAAATATTTACTATTGCCAACTTCCCATTCACTATTCACCATTCATCACTCACGTCTCACGACTGACGTCTCACGACAACAATTCCCCTAACTTTAATACCTAAACCTTTGCAATGAAAAAATCAGCCATAGTGCTTGCTATACTTACATTATTTGCCGGATGCAAACTGAGCAACAGTAACCAGAACCTGCAAGACAATACAGAGTTATCTGCTTTACTCGATAAATATTATGAAGAACGATTACAACTATTTCCCGTTGAAGCTACCATTATTGGCGACAGCAGGTATAATGATAAACTGTTCATCGATTTTACAGACGGATACCGTCAGAAGCTGAAAGAGTTTTATAACCGTAACAGTGTTTATATCAGCAAATTTGAAAGAGATGTTTTGAATGATAATGACAAATTAAGTTTTGATGCATTCAAACGCGAAATGGAAATGAATATTGAGGGTCTGGGTTTTCACGATAATTATTTTCCATTAAACCAGTTTCAAAGTATGCATTTGGTGTTGGGGCAATTTGGAAGCGGCAGTGTAATGCAACCCTTTAAAACCGTTCAGGATTATGATAACTGGCTGAAACGTGTTGCCGTATTTCCGGCTTATGTGGATAGCGCTATTATATATTTTAAAAAAGGAATGGAGACAGGCTATGTATTACCCAAAACAATTGTAGTAAAAATGATTCCGCAAATGCAGGCTTTTGCTGTTGCCGATGCTGCAAAAAGTTTGTTCTATGGGCCGGTTACAAATTTGCCCGCATCGTTTACCGATACTGATAAAAAGAAAATTACTGGTGATTATATTGCAGCGATTAATCAACAAATTTCTCCTTCCTTTAAAAAACTTGGCGATTTTTTACAGAATGAATATCTACCTAAAGCCCGTAACACAACGGGCATTAGCGCAATACCGGTAGGGGATAAATATTATGCTTATCTGATACGCCAACAAACCACTACTAATAAAACACCTGATGAAATTTATAATACAGGCCTTTCAGAAGTAAAGCGCATTCGAACAGAAATGGAACGCATTAAAACAGAAGTTGGTTTTACCGGCGATCTGAAAGCATTCTTTGCGTATTTAAAAACAGATAAAAAATTCACACCCTATAAAACACCCAAAGAAGTGCTGGATGCATTTGAAGCCATTCATAAAACCATGCAGCCCAGTTTGCAGAAATTGTTTGGCCATACTCCTAAAACACCTTTTGAAATAAGACAAACAGAAGCTTTCCGCGCCGCCAGTGCCAGTGCAGAGTATAACCAGGGAAGCGCAGATGGAACACGACCCGGAATTTTTTATATACCTATCATTGATGCTACCACATTCAACATCACAAGTGGTATGGAAAGTTTGTTTTTACATGAAGCCATTCCCGGCCATCATTACCAGGTAAGCCTGCAGCAGGAAAATGAAAAACTGCCACGCTTTCGCCGTTTTGGTGGTAACAATGCCTATGCAGAAGGATGGGCTTTGTATTGTGAGAGTTTAGGAAAGGAATTAGGACTATACACAGATCCTTACCAATATATGGGCGCTCTTGGCGATGAAATGCACCGCGCCATTCGTTTGGTAGTAGACGTGGCCATGCATACGAAAAACATGAATCGTGAAGAAGCCATTCAATATATGATGGAGAATGAACAGATCAGCGAAGATGGCGCCACCGCAGAAATTGAACGATACATGGTAATACCCGCACAGGCATTAGGTTACAAAATAGGCGCCCTTAAAATTCGTGAGCTGCGTACCAAATATGAACAACAACTGGGTAATGATTTTTCTATCGCTTCTTTTCATGATAATATTTTGAAAGATGGAAATCTGTCATTAGACGTGTTGGAGAAGAAAATGGATGTTTGGGCGGAGAAGCAGAAGAAATAATGAATATTGAACTGAGAAACAAGGAATAGAGGAATGTTTCTGCACTAAACGTTCAGGCCGCTTACAATCCCGCTACTAAAGCACTTTATCCACTAAACAGCGTCCCGACCGTTCGCGCACTTCATCATTCCTCTGTTCAATATTCCCTACTCCCAACTACTATCAATCTTCGTATATCCTTTCACAATAAAATTATGTCGCGAGCTTCCGTTGCTGGCATAGATGCCCCGTTTGGTATAAATCGCAATGGCGCCGGCACCACTGTTAAAACTGGATAGATAAGAAGGTGGCCTGTATACTTTGATCATAGCTACTTCTGTGGGTGAGATAAAAGTGTGATCAGAAGGTTGCAACCTGAATTCATCCAGATAAATTTCAGCTATTGTATTTCGCCATTTGGCAACATCCTGCCCTTCTGAATTTTTTTCGATGGAAAGCCCTGCAACCCGCCCCTGCAAAAACTGCAGAATGGTTGCTGATCTGCCAATTTCATCACTGCTTATTCCATCAAAAATAATGGCGTCATTGCTTTGAAATAATCCGGTTGAATATTCTTCATCATACTGCTGCACTTTGGTTTTGTATTTTCCGGTAACAGTAACATTGGGCAACATATCAGGGTCTTGTAATTCACCGGTAGTAAAAAAATATTTACTGGTATCTGTTTTTTTAGCCATCAGCATTTTAGGATCACCAATGGTAATAAAACTTGTTTTGGTTAACACAGGAACAAATGCCGAATCCAGCGGCGTTTCAATATTGATGGTGAGGTAATTATTTTTTGGTCTTTTAGTGGGCGAAAAAATGAAGAAAGCAGAATCGGCAAACAAAGTACTTTTCAAACGAAAATCCCCGTTGCGCTCTACATGAACAAAATCAATATAAGAGCCTTGTTTATTTTTAGAAACCATCATACATGAGATAGTTGAATCATCTCTTTTAGTATGATCCAACACCTGACCGTAAATTTTAAAGAAACCGCGTTGTATCAAAAAATTTACGGCATATCTTCCGTCGGTAATTTTTTTACTCACTTTTAAAGAAGCAGACACTTCACCATTGATCATCGGATACCGGTATTTCCAGCGGTTATGTCTTTCAACATCTTCTATCCAAACATTTAAAGTGGCCGATTGCAGTTTTAACGCAGCAAAATCCGGGACCGAACACCTGAATTCAAGTGTATCTCCTTTTACCAATGTTTTTGCACTAAAATTAACCAGCAATGAATCGGACCCAAATACAAGGCTTCCGGTGAAAACAAGCAGGAATAAGCAGATGGTTTTTCTCATAACGGGTACAATTATCATCAAAATGATTGGTGTTTTATGATTAAGGTTCTATTTTAACATTTTTTGTAAATCTTGCTCCTACTTTTGCCATCTATGCGTATCGCTATCAATGCTATATTTCTGCAAAAAGACCGGTTGGAAGGATATGGCCATTATGTAAAAGAAGTGTTTAGCCGAATGGTTACGCAACATCCTGAGCATGAATTTATTTTTGTGTATGACAGGCCCCATAACGAAGAGTTTAATTTTGGAACAAATATTACCTCAATAATTGTACCACCTGCGGCAAGGCATCCCTTGGCTTTTAAATATTGGTATGATGTAAAAGCACCGCTGGCATTGCGTTCATTAAAACCTGATGTTTGGGTACAGCCTTATGGTTTTTGCAGTTTGAGTACCCATATTCCGCAGGTATTACTGGTGCATGACCTGGCATTTCTACATTATCCGCAATTCATCCCCTGGTATCATCGTATTTATTATAAACGGTTCACACGAAAGTTTCTCAATAAGGCAAAAAACATTGTAACGGTTTCTGCTTTTACCAAAGCTGATATCATTCAGCAATATGCAATGCCCGATAAAAAGATCAGCATTGTTCATGGTGCTGCGGGTAAATGGTTTCATCCTGTTCCGTGGCAGGTAAAAGAAGATTGTAAAGACGGCTTTTCAGATGGAAGAGAATATTTTTTATTTACAGGGGGCATTCATCCACGAAAAAATCTTTTGAACCTTTTAAAAGCTTTTTCGCTTTTTAAAAAATGGCAGAAGAGTAATATGAAATTGCTGGTTGCCGGAAGACTTGCCTGGCAATATGATGATATTGTTGAAAAACTAAAAACCTATAAATACCGCGATGATGTGGTGTTACTGGGCTATTTGCCTGATGAACAACTGGCCAGGATTACGGCATCTGCCTATGCATTGGTATATCCTTCTTATTTTGAAGGTTTCGGTCTTCCTATTGTAGAAGCCATGCAGTCTGAAGTGCCCGTGATCACCAGTAATACCAGCAGTATGCCCGAAATTGGTGGCGATGCGGCACTATATGCCGATCCCCAAGATCCGGATGCCATTGCAAAACATATGCTTAACCTGTATAGGGATGAATCATTACGATCGGGATTGATTGAAGCGGGTAAACAGCAAGCTGCAAAGTTTAGCTGGGATACAGCAGCACAACAACTCTGGCAAATTATTTCCGATACCGCAAAAAAATGAGCAATACAGCCTAATTCGTTCATCCGTTGTTTCACTTACTTTTGCGGTTCATTATAAAAGGTTTTTAAAAAGAGAATCATGCACAAATCAAACATTGCCATAGAAATTGAATTAGACGAAAACAAAGTTCCTCAGCAGATTCAGTGGACCGCCAGCGACAGTACCGCTGATATGATGCAACCCGCAAAATCGATGATGGTGGCTTTTTGGGATGGTGCCGATAAAAGCGCATTACGTATAGATCTGTGGACAAAAGATATGATGATAGATGAGATGGCAGACTTCTATTATCAAACCATGATGGGTATGGCAGATACGTATTTACGTGCCACACAACAAACAGAACTGGTAGATGATATGAAGAAATTTGCAAAGGATTTCTACAAAAAATTCAAAGACAGCCAATTAAAAGAAAATCAATAAAAACATTCCTATGAGTTTAGAAGAAAAAGTAATGGCGCAGATGAAAGATGCCATGAAAGCAAAAGACGAAGCTTTATTACGTGGATTAAGGGCCATTAAAGCAGAGATCATCAAGGCCAAAACAGATCCGGGTGCCAATGGTCAGATCAGTGAAGATGGTGAAATGAAGATCTTACAGAAACTCGTTAAATCGCGCAAAGATTCACTTGAAATATATCAAACGCAAAACCGTCCGGATCTTGCCACCAAAGAATCTGAAGAGATTGCTGTAATCGAAAAATTTCTTCCGCAACAATTAAGCGAAGAAGAATTAAAAGCAGCAGTAAATGCAATTATCGCAGAAGTTGGCGCTGCAGGTCCACAGGATATGGGTAAAGTAATGGGCGTAGCTTCCAAACAATTAGCCGGCAAAACAGATGGTAAAGCCATTGCTTCGGCGGTAAAAGAATTATTGAAATAAGCTGTGAGCCCTGAGCTATGAGCTGCGAGCCGTAAACTGCTTCAAGCTCATAGCTCACAGCTTGCAGCTAACAGCTGATTTATGATCATCGACGCCATCTTCCTCATCCTCATGATTCTTTCCATTATCAAAGGCTTCCGCAAAGGGTTTGTGGTAGCCGTATTCTCTTTTGTGGGTATATTGATCGGGTTGGCAGCTGCCATGAAATTATCAACCGTTGTAGCGGGCTGGTTAAAAGAGGGCACTCATATTTCAGCATCCTGGTTGCCCTTTCTTTCTTTTGTGATAGTAATGATCGGTGTAATATTACTGGTTCGCCTTGGAGCTTTATTTATCCAATCAGCCATGGAACTGGTTATGCTGGGATGGCTGAATAAACTAAGCGGTATTATTTTATATGCGGCACTTTATACAACCCTGTTTAGTGTAGTGTTATTTTATGCCGAAAAGTTGCAGTGGATAAAACCAGATATTTTTCTGGCTTCAAAAACCTACGCATTTATTCATCCATGGGGACCAAAAGCGATAGAATTGTTTGGCAGGGTAATCCCCTTTTTTAAGGGCATGTTTGAAGAGTTATCACATTTTTTTGAAACTGTTCATCAACAGGTTAAGTAATTGTTATTGATTCTATACCGAACAAAAAGCCCTTTTTGCCTTAAAAGCAGTAATTTTAAGCAGTGTTATTTTAATCTTTGCATGATGCGGGTTTACATTTAATTGTATTTGAATGAATTTCCTTTTATTTGTACTAATCCCAATAATGCTTGCATAAGAATCAGAACAATGAATTACGAGATCAAACAACAGGATAAGTTTAAGTTTATTGAAGAAGGAGAGGGCGAAACATTGCTATTATTACATGGCTTATTTGGCGCATTGAGCAATTTTAAAGACCTGGTAGAATACTTCAGAACCCGTTATAGGGTAGTGGTGCCCCTGCTGCCACTTTTTGATCTGGATATTTTCCATACATCGGTAGGCGGACTGGAAAAACATGTTCAGAAGTTTATTGAAACCCGTGGCTATACCGATATTCATTTATTGGGAAATTCACTGGGCGGACATGTGGCACTGGTACATATTTTAAAACATCCTGAAAGAATAAAATCACTCATCCTCACCGGAAGCAGTGGTTTGTTTGAAAACGGTATGGGCGACAGTTACCCCAAACGTGGTGATTACGAATACATCAAAAAGAAAACAGAGGTAACTTTTTACGATCCCAATCAGGCTACCAAAGAACTGGTAGATGAGGTTTTTGAGATCACCAATAACCGCATCAAAGTGATCAAAATTATCGCCCTTGCAAAAAGTGCGATCAGAAATAATTTGGGCGAAGAACTGAACCAGATCAAACAACCCACCTGCCTGATCTGGGGAAATAACGATATTATTACACCACCGTTTGTGGGTCGTGAATTTAACCGCCTCATCCCCAACAGTGAGCTGCATTTTGTAGACAAATGCGGCCACGCCCCAATGATGGAAGTGCCGGATGAATTTAACAGAGTTCTGGAAGGATTTTTAACCAAGCTGAAACAATAACCAACAACCCTGGCTTGGTTTTTAGCGTATATGGAGTAAAGAAGTAAAGAGCAAATGCTGGCATCACAATTAATCAATTCCGGTTTTCCCGCTATCAATTTGTTTGATAAGGTTTCACTTGCCCTTCAATTAATGGATGAGTATGATGTATTGCATCTGCCCGTTCTAAGTGAAGAAAAATTTGCAGGTGTGATCAGTAAAGATGATCTGCTGGATGCAGAGGAAACCAATCTGATCGCAGCAGTTGAATCTTCTCTACAAAACATATCAGTAAAGGGAGAAGAATATTTTTTATCGGCTCTCAAACTTATTGCAGAAAATGAACTCTCCTTATTGCCTGTAGTGAATGAACAATCAGAGTTGGCCGGTGTTATCTCTTCAAAAGATCTGATCAGAACCCTATCCATGTTTGTAGGTAATGAAGAGAAAGGGGGCATCATTGTACTGGCAGTTGATAAAAGAAATCTATCCTTCGGCGAGATCAATCGTCTCGTAGAAACCAACGATGCCTACATAACCCAGTTAAACTCACATACAGAAGGTGATACAGGACTTGTGCTCGTAAACTTAAAAGTAAACAAAATAGAAATATCAGATATTGTAGCCACTTTTCAGCGCTATGAATATATTGTTCGTTATTATTTTGGTGAAGAAGCATATGCCAATGAACTGAAGGAAAATTATAATCATTTGATCTCGTACCTGAATATGTGAGACGTGTCGTGAGTAGGCAATGGTGAATATCTTACACGGCAATAATTACACTCACGCCTCACGACTGACGACTCACGATTCCACCATTCCCACCACAAACCCCTATTTTTACCCTCCCAATCAAAATCTGAACTACCGGAATGAGGCTATTGCGTGTTATTGTTATCTTTTTTTTCCTGATCAGCACAAATGTTGTTTTGTTGGCGCAGGATACACGCGTGACTGCAGACTCAACGCCAACAAGTCTTTCAGAGATCATTGCACAAAAGAGTATGCCGGTAATTATTGGCGACATTACTCTTTCCGGAAATAAAAGAACCAAAAGTTTTATCGCCTTGCGTGAAGTGCCTTTTAAAAAAGGCGACCGTATTACACAAGGTGATCTGGATGATCAGTTGTTATTGGCCAAACAACAATTGATGAACACAAGTTTGTTTGTAGATGTTACGGTATATGTAGCATCGCGTAAAGGCAATGTGTTGTATATTAATATTGATATGAAGGAGCGCTGGTATTTTTTTCCGCTTCCTTATTTCCGGTTGATCGACAGAAATTTTAACCAATGGTGGGTAGAACAGAACCGTAGTTTAGACAGGGTAAACTATGGTATCAAATTTACACAGAATAATGTAAGCGGCCGCAATGATAACCTGGATATATGGCTGATCAATGGCTATACACAACAGATCACACTGAGGTATAACCTTCCTTTTTTTGATAAGAAACTAAAACAGGGATTTAATGTAGGAATCATATCAGCCACACAAAAAGAGATCAATTATGCCACGGGCGATAACAAACAATTATTTTATAAACAGGATGCCATTGCCAAAAAAGCAGTGCGGTTTGATTTCACCTACTCATATCGCCCGGATGTTAAGCAGCGACATTATTTCCGCGTATCCTACAATCATGAAAGTGTAGCTGATACTGTGTTAAAGATCAACCCAAATTATTTTCCTGATCATCTTACAGAATTCAAATTCATTGATTTTAATTACCAGTATAAATTTTATAATGTTGATTTTATTCCCTATCCCACCAAAGGAATGTTGTTTGAAGGAAACCTTTACCGGCGTGGTTTTGATGATATTACCGGTTTCTGGCAATTAAGCGGAAGGGCTGTGTATGCATTACCACTTTCTAAAAAATCTTTTCTTCACCTAGAAGGTCTGGCCATTGCCAAAGCCCCATTCCGAAATTATTTTGTGAACGAACGTTTACTGGGTTACGGTTTTTACCAGATGCGTGGTCTTGAATACAATGTGGTAGATGGTATGCTGGGGGCTTCACTAAAAACAACATTGCACAAAGAAATTATTTCTTTTGTTTTCAGAAACCCATTCCCAAGCAAAACACATGATAAGATCCCATTCCGTATTTTTCTGAAAGCTTACGGCGATCTGGGGTATGCTTACAGCCCCAGTCCAAACATCACTAACACCCTCAACAACAAATTACTGCGCACCTGGGGTTTTGGCATGGATATCGTGTCCATTTACGATTTTGTATTTAAAATTGAATACAGCTTTAACCAACTGGGCAAGGATGGCTTATATTTACAAACCAGAAATGACTTTTAATCACAATTTGAAAATGACTAATTTGAAAATGTGGCAATGACAATTTTCAAATTTTCAAATTTTCAAATTTTCAAATTCTACAATGAAAGTTGCTATCTACAGTCGCGGATTGGATTTTGAACAGGAGAATCCCCTGCTGTTATTATTGGAAGAATTAACCCATCACGCAACTGCTATTCTTATATTTCATCAGTTGCTGGAACAGTTTCATTTGCCCAGGCAATTGTATGATAAAATGATTCCATTTAAAGATTCTGATGATCTGAATGAAGATATCGATTGCATGATCAGTTTAGGAGGTGATGGAACCATGCTGGATACAGTTACTCTCGTAAAAGATAAGAATATCCCCATACTCGGTATCAATTTTGGCCGATTGGGTTTCCTCGCAAGTATCAGTAAGGAAGATCTGGCCAGTGCTGTAGATTCATTGGTGAATCGAACCTACCTTATCGATAAAAGAGCCCTGATTCACCTTGATTCCAACGAACCCCTATTCGGAGAAACGCCGATTGCCCTCAATGAATTTGCCATCCATAAAAGAGATATTTCTCCCATGGTAAAAATTCATACTTACCTGAATGGGGAGTTTTTAAATACCTATTGGGCCGATGGATTGATCGTTTCAACCCCTACCGGTTCCACCGGATACAATATGAGCTGCAACGGTCCGATTATGTTCCCCGATTCGGCTTGTTTTGTAATTACACCCGTGGCACCTCATAACCTCAACGTCCGTTCCATCATCGTTCCCGATAATAACGTAATTTCTTTTGAGGTTGAAAGCCGCGCTGAGCAGGTAATTTGTGCCTTAGATGCGAGAAGGGAGATTGTTAGTAAAACAATTCAGCTGGCGGTTAGAAAGGAAAAATTCGGGGTAAACCTGATCCGTTTGAACGAAAACAGCTTTTTATCAACCCTGCGTTCCAAGCTTACCTGGGGACTTGATAAAAGAAATTAACTTTTATTGTATTGATTTTTGATGCTATTTTACAATAGATAGCAGAATCGCAACAAATATGCTTAAGAAGATCATTACTATTTTATGCCTGATAACTGGCCTCCAGCAAGCCGGAGCCCAGTTAATGGAACCCTTTGTACACCAGGGAGAAGTGGGGGTATCGGTAGGTGTAGGGCATTATTTTGGTGATCTGAATCCAAATTCCGCCATCAACAGGCCCAAAATGGCGGCAGGGATCTTTTTTAGAAAACAGATCACAAACTATATTGGAGTTAGGCTTTCAGGCGATTATGCTCAGGTTGGTTATTCCGATGTTTATAGCAGCAATCCTGTACAGCAGGCACGCAACCTCAGTTTTAATTCCAATATCTGGGAAGTAAGTCTGGCCGGCGATTTTAACTTTTTTGAATTTCATCCCGGATTTGAGGGATATGAGTTTACCCCTTATATAGGCTTGGGTATCGGCGTTTTCTCTTTCGATCCCTA
>CANBSW010000125.1 GCA_947372235.1 Chitinophagaceae bacterium
TTCCTTTTTTTTACATTTAGGAAACACTTTTTTATGCTTTATCAATCCAAGCCTACAGAAAACCGGACAAGCCGTTTTTTTCTAACCGGATTTGTTTTAATTGTTTTGATCTGTTTTACCTCTCAACATTCGCAGGCACAGATCCTACAAAAATTAAAAGACAAACTGAAAGAAAAACAAGAACAGAAAGAAGATGAATTGATCGACAAAACCACAGACAAACTTGACTCACTCGGAAAATCTAAAAATAAAAATTCATCAGATAAAACCAAATCCGGCAAATCTGTTAATTCGGATGAGGATGAAAAACCGGCAACCGGAAGCGAAGGATCCAAACTAAGCAACCAGTTAAGTGCTTACCGGAAATTTGATTTTATACGAGGACAAAGAATATTGTTTGAAGACAGATTTGAGAGCGAAGCTATTGGAGATTATCCGAAAGACTGGATATCGAATGGAGGTGGCGAAGTGATCTCATTTGATAAGATAGAAGGCAAATGGTTACGCGGTGTAAACAATTTTGCACATATGCCGGGATACATTGATTCCTTTCCAGCAAATTTTACACTGGAGTTTGATGTGATCAATGAAGAAAAAGACAATGATTATAATACACTGCAAATTTTTCTCGGAGCCGGAGCCCCACAGGATATGAATAGTATGATTAATACCCAGAGCTCTACCGGTTTTGAAGTGAAATTTGATTTTTACCATGATGAAATGAATTACCATAACTGGACAAATACGGAAGAACCGGCAAAAGGTTTTATTTCAATTGCAAATCCACCAACGGTTAATCTTCCTGAACTCAATGATTACAATTATAAGAAAATGCACCTCGCGTTTACACGTCAAAATGGAAGATTGAAATTATACCTGAACAGTACCAAACTTTTTGATCTTACTGCTGCGTTCCCCAGAAATTTAACGCTGAATAATTTTGTGATACAAACCGGATCTGATCAGAATAATAAAAAAGCATCGGTTGATTTTTCGAATATTATTTTATCTGAAGGTCTGCCCGATATGCGCAGCGATTTTATGGCTTCGGGAAAATATACTACCAGTGCTATTTTGTTTGAAACCAATTCAGACAAGATCGTTCCCACATCCATGCCTGTGATCGGAATGATTGCGGGTTATCTTCAAAAAAATACAGAAGTAAAATTAAAAGTAGTGGGCTATACCGATAATACCGGTAATGCAAATACAAACCTGGATCTCTCCAAACGCCGCTCCAATGCAGTTATGAGAGAACTGGTTGATTTTTATAAGATCGAATCATCCCGACTGCAATCTGATGGTAATGGTGCCGCATCGCCCATTGATTCAAATGACACACCCAACGGCCGTGCTAAAAACAGAAGGGTTGAGTTTGTGAAAATGTAGACTTTTGAAAAATAAAACCCTGTCAATTTTGCTTGGCAGGGCTTGTTGATAAACGGGAAACTCAACTAAAACATTTTCTTAAACCGTGCCTTCGTGCCTCTGTGAGCAATTTATTTTCTCACAGAGGCACGAAGGCACGGTTTTTATTCCTTGTGATGCCGTCCTAATTCCAATTCATAACTCAAACCAGCAATCAAAAACTGCTGGTTGATCTGTCCCCAGGTATAACTGTACTCAATATGTGGCGACCATCTTCCCAATTCATAAATAATACCGGCACCGGTGTTGTACGACCAGAATTTATCCATTACTACTTCTTTGGTAATATTGTTCAGTTCTTTTTCTGAAGTATGACTGATACCGGTAAGCGGATACAGTTTAAAGTGTTTATCAATTGGTATCAGATAATGAAAATTGAGATCAAAATCCCAGGCCGATTGTTGAACCGCCTCATTGGCCACTGTTTTATTGGTTGGGAAAAAACGATTCATTTCCAAACCTGCAGCAAAGCATTCACTGAAATGATAAAAGCTGCTTAGATTCAATCCACTTAAATTACTGTGTCGGTTGGTTACCGATGCCACATCAAAGCTGATCTTGTTTTGAGCAGAAACAGTAATAACAAAGCCACCAAAGAAATAAAACAGAAAAATCATTTTTCTCATACCTGATTATTTTGAAGATCAAAGTTCTTACGCTGATCTTTCTTAGAAAATGACTTTTGTCAGTTTTGCGGTTAGAAAAAATCACGATTATCAAACTTCTTCAAAATCCTCAGCCAGTTTCCCTAATATCCTGTTCAAAAATTCTTTACATTTATCACATACTGATTGATTCCTCAACCCTCAAACTTAACTGCTGATGTTACGTAAAATTTCATCTTTCCTATTCGTATTGCTGGCCATTAACGCGATGGCGCAAAATATTCCAACACCCAAAGAACATTTTGGGTTTTCTATCGGCGATAATTACCAACTGGCCAATTACACTCAAACCGAAGCCTATTTCAGAAAACTTGCCGCTGCTTCAGATCGTGTGAAACTGGTTGAGATCGGTAAAACAGAAGAAGGCCGCAATCAATTAATGCTGATCGTTACCTCGCCTGCCAATCAACAAAAACTGGAACGGTATAAAGAGATCTCTCAAAAACTGGCCCATGCAGAAAACCTTACTGATGAACAGGCACGTGGATTAGCCGCAGAAGGTAAAACCGTTGTTTGGATTGATGGTGGATTGCACGCAACGGAAGTAGTTGGGGCACATCAATTAATTGAAACGGCTTATCAGCTCATCAGCAGGAAAGACCCTGAAACCATGCGCATTTTAGACCAGGTGATCATCCTCATCACCCATGCAAATCCTGATGGACAGGAGCTGGTTTCTAACTGGTATATGCGCCAGGCACAGCAGGAGAAAAGAACAACAGATCAATTACCAAGGTTGTATGAAAAATATGCGGGCCATGATAATAACCGAGATTTTTATATGTTGAATCTGAAAGAAACACAAAATATTGCAAAGCAATTATTTGTAGAATGGTTTCCGCAGATCATGTATAACCACCACCAAACCGGCCCTCCCGGTTCAGTAGTAGCGGGCCCTCCGTATCGTGACCCGTTCAATTATGTATTTGATCCATTGGTGATGACGAGCCTCGATGCCGTTGGTGCCGCCATGATCAACCGTTTGAATACAGAAGGCAAACCCGGTTATACAGAACGCGCAGGATCTGTGTATTCAACCTGGTATAATGGTGGATTGAGAACCACCACTTACTTCCATAATATGATTGGATTATTAACAGAGATCATCGGAAGCCCAACACCTTCCGATATTCCATTGGTGCCAAATCGTTTAATACCCAACAGCGCTACACCTTTTCCGGTAACACCACAAAAATGGTATTTCAGAAATTCGATCGATTATTCTGTTTCGTTAAACTATGCGGTATTAAATTATGCACAGCGATACCATGATGAATTATTATTCAATATTTATAAAATGGGAAAAAATTCCATTGATCGTGGAGAGAAAGATACCTGGACCTTATCACCCAAAAGAATAGAAGAGATCAATCAACTCTATACAGAATCTACTGCACGTACTGCAACAACAGCGAGAGGAGCTGCTATAGATGCAGGAGCAAATGCAAGACCCGGCGGCGGTGGAAATATTCCGTTGAAATTCTATGATACGGTGATGAAGAACCCTTCATTGCGCGATGCACGCGGATACATCATTCCATCCGATCAAAAAGATTTTGCAACGGCAACCCGTTTTATTAATTCTTTGATAGGAACCGGAATTACAATTCATAAAGCCTCTGCAGAATTTACGGTAGGAAGTAAAACCTATCCTGCCGGATCTTATGTTGTAAAAACCAACCAGGCTTTCCGTCCGCATGTATTGGATATGTTTGAGCCACAGGATCACCCGAATGATTTCTTATATCCGGGCGGACCACCCGTTGCACCGTATGATGCAGCCGGCTGGACATTGGCGTATACGATGGGAATAAAATTTGATCGTGTATTAGAAAAGTTTGACGGCCCTTTTGAAAAACTACCCTACGGTGTTCTACAGGAAGTAAAAGGAACCATACAGGCAGAAGCCGGTGCTAAAGGATATTTGATTGATGCAAGGGCTAATAAATCATTCTTACTTGCGAATGATCTGCTGAAAGAAGGAATGGAATTATACAGAGTTACTGAAGCAGAAAAAGGAAGTGATATTCCGGCGGGCTCATTCTATGTTACTTCATCACCCAAAACAAAAACGGTGATTGAAAAATTAGCAACCGAATCCGGATTGGTAGTAACTGCTATTGCAAAACGTCCATCATCTTTACAAAAGATCAGCAAAGCAAGAATTGCTTTGTGGGATAATTATGGCGGATCGATGTCATCAGGATGGGTGAGATATATTATGGAGCAATATCATTTTGCAGTTGATATTGTTTATCCCAAAGACATTGATACAGGAAATCTTCGTTCTAAATATGATGTGATCGTTTTTGTAGGAGGTGCTATTCCTGCAGTTGCAACAGGCAATGCCAATGCTGGAAGAGGTGGCGGTGGCTTTGGTGGCAGAAATGATATTAAACCGGAAGATGTTCCCGAAGAATTCCGTGCAAGGTTAGGAAGGATCACAGCAGAGAAATCCATTCCTGAGCTAAAGAAATTTTTAGAAGCTGGTGGTAATGTGGTTACCATTGGCAGCAGCACCAATCTTGCCTATCATTTAAATGTACCGGTACGAGATGCATTGGTAGAAATGGTAAGCGGACAGGAAAAAAGATTACCCGGCGAAAAATTCTATATCCCCGGAAGTGTATTACGTGTAAGTGTTGACTCAACCGAACAAGCCGCATGGGGAATGAATAAAGAAGCAGATGTATATTTTGATGCAAGTCCTGTTTTTAATATTGCCCCCGAAGCCAATGCAAAAGGAATTGTAAAACCTATTGCCTGGTTTCCTAATAACAAACCCTTACGCAGCGGATGGGCCTGGGGACAAGCATATTTGCTGGATGGCGTATCTTCCTTTGTAGCCAAAGTAGGCGAAGGAAAACTCTATGCTTTCGGCCCTGAAATTACTTTCCGTTCTCAAACGCATGGAACGTTTAAGTTTTTGTTTAATGAGTTGTATGTAAACAAATAAATAAACTGCGCCCTTGCGCCTTTGCGAGAATATTTTGTACGCAAAGGCGCAGTTTTTAATTGGTAATATGAAAGGAACACTATTTTTTCTTTTACTCTCTACCTGTGCCCTGAATGCACAAACAAAACAGGCAGACCTTATTCTCCTCAATACAAACATCATTGATGTGGCACACAATACTGTGCTGCATAATAAAACAGTGGTGATCAATAAAGGTGTGATCATAGCAACCGGGAATGATGCTATCTCAAAAAATTATACAAGCAACAAAACAATAGATGCAACCGGCAAATACCTCATGCCTGCATTATGGGATATGCATATGCATTTTGGCGGAGATACATTGATTGAAGAAAATAAAATGCTCCTGCCATTATTTATTGCCATGGGCGTTACCACGGTTCGTGATTGTGCGGGTGATATTAGTCTGGATGTGATTAAATGGAAACATGAAATAGACAAAGGCATACTGGAAGGACCAACCATTTTTACTTCCGGCCCAAAACTGGAAGGCCCAAAATCAATCTGGCCCGGCGATCTTGAAATCGCCAACGAAACAGAATTAAAACTTGCATTGGATTCATTACAAAAACTGAAAGTTGATTTTATTAAGATCACCGATAATACATTGAGTCCGCCATTATTTTTAACCGCTATCAAAGAATCACGAAAAAGGGGATGGAAAGTTTCGGCACATGCACCGGTTCCATTTACATTACAGGAATTGTCTGACGCAGGTTTATCAACCATCGAACACATTGGCTATTTATTACGCGCAGCATCAACCGATGAAAAAAGAATTGCTGATCTGCGTGGTAAAGGAACCATCTCTGCAAAAGAAGGATCAGAACAGATCCTCAAAACCTTTGATGCCGATATTGCTTTACAGAATTTTAAAAAACTGGCAGCCAAAGGAACCGCTGTTGTTCCTACGATGAATGGCAGTAGCATTGTGGCGTATCTGGATAAAGACGATCACAAAAAAGACGAATACCTCAAATACCTGGGCCCGGCTTTAAAAAGAACTTATAACTGGCGTGTAGACAGAGCTTCAAAAGACAATGCAGAAGCCATTGCTTTCCGTCATACTAATTTTGAAGCAGCAGCTGCATTAATTCCTTTACTGCAAAAAGCAGGCGTAGTGTTATTGGCAGGTACTGATGCGGGGTATTTGAATTCTTACAACTATCCCGGTATTGGTTTGCATTATGAATTGGCCATGATGGTAAAATACGGACTAACTCCTGCACAAGCTTTGCAGGCATCTGTTATTAACGGGCCGGCATTTTTTAATCAGCAAAAAAATTATGGTGCTGTTGAAAAAGATAAAAAAGCAGATCTGTTATTGTTAGATCAAAACCCATTAACAGATATCAACAATACACAAAAGATCAATGCTGTTATCAGAAAAGGAAATTACCTGAGTCGTCAAAAACTGGATGCTATCTTATTACAAATTGAAAAACAGGTGGCTCAAAAAGAAAAAGCAGAATCAGTGCATTAAAACCTGACCAAAATCATCTGAATAAATTGATCAGGTATTCAAAAAATTCAGACCTTTGCGTTATGCAAGTTTGGAAACATATCGTTTGCTTCAGACAACTCTGGAAAAATATCATCAGTCGCCCTTCCTGATCACACTCTTCTTTCATCGGATTATTTTACCCGATACCTAATCTCTTTCTAAAATTTATTGTGTTTACACTGCTTCATGCATCATTATTCGTATGATGTTTTGCATTGCTTGTGTAAACAGGCTGTCCTATAACAATGGCAGTGATCCTCTAATATAAATACTGATGAAAACCATTATAGAACCTTTCAGAATAAAATCGGTTGAGCCTGTTTATTTTACAACCAAAGAAGAGCGAATTCAGATTCTTGAAAATGCCTTTTACAATCCCTTCCTCATACATGCAGATAAAGTTTTGATAGACCTGCTTACAGATAGCGGTACCAGTGCCATGAGCAGTAACCAGTGGGCCGGTATTATGCAGGGCGATGAATCGTATGCCGGCAGCAGCAGTTTTTTTCGTTTTGAAAAAACCATACAGGATATTACAGGCTTGCCAATTGTAATTCCTACACATCAGGGAAGAGCTGCAGAAAAAATTCTGTTCAGCATATTGGGGGGTAAAGAAAAATATTTTGTTAGCAATACATTGTTTGACACTACAAGAGCCAATATTGAATATTCAGGAGCAGCAGGTGTTGACCTGATTTGCGAAGCAGGCAAACATCCTTCCATTCCCGCACCATTCAAAGGAAACCTGGATACTGTTGCATTACTCAAATTTATTGCAGAAAAAGGGGCTGAAAATATTCCGCTTTGTGTACTTACGGTTACCAATAATTCAGGCGGTGGCCAGCCGGTAAGTATGCAGAATATCAAAGAGGTAAAAGCGATTTGTAAAACACACGGGATCCCCATGTTTATTGATGCCTGCCGTTTTGCGGAGAATGCATTTTTTATAAAACTTCGCGAAGATGGTTATGCTGATAAACCGATACCTGAAATCGTTCACGAAATGTTCTCTTATGCAGATGGCTGCACTATGAGTGCTAAGAAAGATGCATTTGCCAACATTGGTGGTTTTTTGGCTATGCATGATGAAATACTGGCACAGCAATGCCGCAATATGCTCATCATGACAGAAGGCTTTCCCACCTATGGCGGCCTTGCAGGCAGAGATCTGGAAGCCATTGCCATCGGTTTAACAGAAGTGATGGATGAACATTATTTACAATACCGCATTCGAAGTATTGAATACCTGTGTAATAAACTGATCGCAGCGGGCGTGCCTGTAATGCAACCTGCCGGCGGGCATGCTATTTATTTAGATGCCAAAGAGTTTCTCTCTCATATTCCGGTAGATGAATATCCGGGTCAGGCATTGGTAGGTGCATTATACGTACATGGCGGCATACGTGGTGTAGAAATCGGTTCTTTAATGTTTGGAAAATATGACGACCATAAAAAACTGATCCCTGCACAATTAGAACTCGTAAGGCTGGCCATTCCGAGAAGGGTATATACACAAAGCCATATCGATTATGTTTCCGAAGTGATCATTGAAGTATTTCAGGAAAAAGAAAAGATCAAAGGACTAACCATCATCGAAGAAGCACCTATGTTAAGGCACTTTACTGCAAAATTAAAATCCATCGAATAACATTGATAAAACACAACTCATGAAAACAATCAAACAAAGCTGGGCCGAACCCTACAAGATCAAAATGGTGGAGTTATTGAAAATGACCACCGAGGCACAACGAAAAAAAGCAATGAAAGAAGCCGGATACAATACTTTTCTTTTACGATCGGAAGATGTTTACATAGATCTTTTAACTGATAGCGGAACATCGGCCATGAGCGACAGACAATGGGCCGGCATGATGCTGGGCGATGAAGCCTATGCAGGCAGCCGTAATTTTTATCATCTGGAAGAAGTAGTGAGAGAAGTGTATGGTTATAAATATTTAATACCTACACACCAGGGTAGAGGTGCAGAAAATATCTTGTCGAAGATCCTTATTAAAAAAGGAGATATTATTCCGGGTAATATGTATTTCACCACCACAAGGTTACACCAGGAACTGGCCGGCGGAAAATTTGAAGATGTGATCATTGATGAAGCACATGATCCTGAAAACGAATTTCCTTTCAAAGGGAATATTGATCTGTATAAACTGGAAAAACTGATCAAGAAACATGGCGCCAAAAAAATTCCGTATGTAAGTATGGCAACCAGTGTGAATATGGCGGGAGGTCAGCCCATCAGTATGAAGAATTTGAAAGAGCTGCGCTCACTTACTAAGAAACATGGTATACTGGTGATACATGATATGACAAGGGTTGCAGAGAATGCTTACTTTATTCAACAGAAAGAAAAAGGCTATGCCGGTAAAACCATCAAAGCCATTGTTAAAGAGATCTGCTCTTTAACAGATGGTGCAACCATGAGTGCCAAAAAAGATGCTCTGGTAAATATTGGTGGATTTTTAGCAGTGAACGATTGGAATATTTATGAAGAAGCCCGAAATATGGTAGTAGTGTATGAAGGATTGCATACTTATGGAGGATTGGCAGGCAGAGACATGGAAGCAATGGCTATTGGTATAGGAGAAAGTGTTTGTGATGATCATATCCGTGCAAGAATTGGGCAGGTAATTTATCTGGGAGAAAAAATGATGGAGTATGAAGTGCCTATCGTTAAACCCATTGGCGGTCACGGTATTTTTGTTGATGCGAAAAAATTTCTCCCACATATCCCACAGGAAAATTATCCGGCGCAAACGCTGGCAGCAGAAATGTATTTAGATTCCGGTGTAAGAACAATGGAGCGCGGTGTGGTTTCTGCCGGAAGAAAAGCCAATGGAGAAAATTATTTCCCCAAACTGGAACTGGTTCGTTTTACCATTCCTCGTCGTGTTTACACACAGGCACATATGGATGTAATAGCCGAATCTGCAGCAAGGGTTTATGAACGAAGAAGATCTATCAAAGGATTACAAATGATCTACGAACCAAAATACCTTCGGTTTTTTCAGGCTAAGTTTGAGAAGCTATAATTTGTTTTTTGAACCACATAGTGACATAGGTTAACACTCAGGGCATATAGAATTACTACTATGTTTCCTTATGCTTAACCTATGTCACTATGTGTTTCAAAAAAATATTACCCAAATGATGACCAATTAATGGTAATCGCTTTTCTCTTCTGATACCTAAATAATCCGGCTACAGAGACGGAGTTCCCGGCTAGGCCGGAACCGTGAGCGATGAGAAACTCGAATATTAAAGAGTTTTTTAACAGTACCACATGTAAATTCTTACCTTATGCATGCAATTAGCCAGGTCATCAACCCCAATAAATTCTCTTACATGTTTTCAAAACGATTGTTTTCCATTTGCCTGATCATTATTACAGCAACCGAATTTTTATCAGCCCAAAATAACACTACTGTTCCGGATCGTTTACAAGCTGCACAGTCTGTTCAAATGGCTGGATATACTGCAGAAAAACTGGAAGCCTCCTATCAAAATCGCATACTGGCCCAGAATGTAAACCGTTTGATAGAACCTTTTAGTAAACGTACCGAAACCAGCTGCTGGCAGTCTGAATTCTGGGGTAAATGGTTTACATCGGCAGTGCTGGCTTATCGTTATCGCCCTGACCCTAAACTGAAAACAGCTTTGGATAAAGCAGTTGCCGGATTACTGCAAACACAAACACCCGATGGATACATTGGTAATTATGCTGATGCCAATCATTTACAATCATGGGATATCTGGGGAAGAAAATATTGTATGCTCGGGTTATTGGCTTACTATGATATTACCAATGATAAAAAGAGTCTGGAAGCAGCAAAAAAAGTAGCGGATCATTTAATTGGGGAGTTAGTAGTTAAAGAGGTTAAAATAGTTAAAATGGGCAATCACAGAGGAATGGCAGCAAGCTCTGTGTTAGAGCCAATTACATTATTATATAACAGAACAAAAGAGAAACGCTATCTCGATTTTGCCAAAGAGATCGTAGCAGAATGGGAAACCGTAGATGGGCCGCAATTGATTACTAAATCTGGTGTTGATGTATCCAGCCGTTTTCCAAAACCCCAAAGCTGGTTTGGTTGGGAGCAGGGACAGAAAGCGTATGAAATGATGTCTTGTTACGAAGGCCTGTTAGAGCTATACCGAATAACCGGTAATACTTTGTATAAAGAAGCTGTTGAAAGAACCTGGAATAATATCAACGAAAAAGAGATCAATATAGCAGGCTCAGGTGCAGCAATAGAATGCTGGTTTGGCGGCAAAGCATTACAAACCATGCCCATTGCACATTACCAGGAAACCTGTGTTACTGCAACATGGATAAAATTAAGCCAGCAATTATTGCGATTAACCGGCGATGCAAAATATGCAGATGCCATTGAACAAACTTATTACAATGCATTATGGGGTGCGATGAAAACAGACGGATCGGACTGGGCAAAATATTCTCCATTGGCGGGCATTAGATTGGAAGGAGATGAGCAATGCAATATGGGATTGAATTGCTGCGTAGCCAGCGGCCCACGCGGATTATTTACTTTGCCATTAACAGCAGTGATGAGTGGGAGTGATGGATTACAGATCAATTTTTTTGCAGCAGGAAAGTATCATTTACAAACACCACAACAACAGGAGATCGATATTATACAACGAACAGATTATCCTGCATCAGGAAATATCGGTGTAAAAATAAGCATCGCCAAAAATGAAAAATTCACCATGCATATTCGTATACCGGCATGGAGCCAGCGTAACACAGTATTAGTAAATGGAGAAGCCGTAACCAGTGTCGTATCCGGAAAATATATTGCGATCAACCGTGAATGGAAAACAGGTGATCAGATAGATGTGTTGCTGGATATGCGCGGACGAATTGTGCACCTGGGTGAATTACCTGAGCATATTTCTATTCAGCGCGGTCCACTTGTTTTGGCTCGTGATATACGATTGGGCGATGCTTCTGTGGATGAAGCTGCCATGCCTATTGTAAACAAAGAAGGCTTTATAGATCTTGAGCCAACCGGTAAAACCACAAAGGGGATCTATCTGCAGTTCAACGCAAAGTTTCTGTTGGAATCGCATAAAGAAGGTGGGAGTAAACCTGTGCAATTAACCTTATGCGATTATGCTTCTGCCGGAAATACGCATGATGAAACATCACATTTCTGTGTTTGGATTCCTCAGTTATATGATGTGGCGAAGAAGAAATAATAGGAAACAGATTACTTAATAAAATGCATCTCCCACTTTGCAGATTGATTAATGAACAATTGTATCTTCCCATTTTAATCTTACAATGGATATATTTTCTTTCTATTCCGTTACACAATGGATACTGATCCTTTTGGCTTCTTTTATCATTGGCATGAGTAAGGCCGGATTAAAAGGCGTTGATATGCTGAGTGTAACCCTGATGGCTTTTGTATTTGGCAGTAAATCATCCACCGGTATTGTTTTACCGCTTCTGTGTATGGCAGATATAGCGGCAGTATCTTATTACAACCGCCACGCTCAATGGAAACATTTCTGGAAACTGGTTCCCTGGATGATAATGGGTATTTTACTGGGGGTGTATCTTGGTAAAGATATGAACGAAGCCATCTTCCGAAAGATCATGGCGGTGATCATTATGATTACTATTGTGATTGTAGTGTATATGGAATACCGTAAATCAACCAATGTACCGCAACATCCGTTGTTTGCCGCTACAACCGGATTGGCTGCAGGTTTTACAACCATGCTGGGTAATCTGGCAGGCGCTTTTGCCAATTTGTATTTTCTGGCCATGCGCATGCCAAAGAATGATTTTATTGGAACTGCCGCATGGATCTTTTTATTCATCAATTTATTTAAACTGCCGTTTCAAATTTTCTTCTGGAAAAATATAAATACACATAGTTTACAAACAGATCTGGTATTGATCCCAACTCTGGCTTTTGGTTTTTGGGCAGGGCTGCGTATTGTAGG
>CANBSW010000126.1 GCA_947372235.1 Chitinophagaceae bacterium
GAAGATTGTGTAATAACTGCCGATTACATCACTTACCAAAACATCAACGCCAAAAAAATATTTTTTTGTGATGGCGTTAGCGGATTTGAGAATCCTTATTTCAAAATGCTTCCTTATGCCAGAAACAAAGGAGAGGCATTGATCGTAGATATTCCCGGCCTTCCCGATAATCATATTTTTAAACAGGGTATCAATATTGTACCATGGTCGGATGGTTTGTTTTGGGTAGGCTCTTCTTATGAATGGAATTTTGAGAATAATGAACCCACTGAAATCTTTCGCAAAAAAATGGAAGACCAGTTACGCTACTGGCTAAGACTTCCCTACACAGTTGTTGATCATCAAGCTTCTGAACGTCCCGCCAATATGGAAAGGCGGCCATTTGTTGGACTTCATCCACTTATGCCCTCTCTTGGCATCCTTAATGGATTTGGAACCAAGGGCTGCACGCTGGCCCCTTTTTTTAGTGCACAACTGGCAGATTTTTTGCTTACCGAAACGCCATTAATGCCCATTGTTGATGTTCGCAGGTTTACAAAGATTTTAAGCCGCTGATTGCTCACAAAAAATTAATATTGTAGCTACTGTCTAACTCAAATGTTGAATACATGGCAAGCGCAAACACCGTTCCGGAAGAAACATCGAATAACTCCTATAATATTCCGCTTCGTTACCGCAAGATGGAAAACCTGCACATTGTATTCTGGCTGTTTAAAGATGTTGCCTGGTGCATGGTTTGGCGGCCATTGGGTATTGCGATGATCTTTCCTACGCTGATTATTTCTATTGTGATTGCATGGCGAACCAGACAATATATGTCGGAACTGGCTCATAACCTCGCCATCACTATCTGGATCACCGCCAATTCTTACTGGATGATCAGTGAGTTTGTTGGATTTGATAACAAACACCTTTTCGGACAGTATACTTTCAAACACCTCGCGCTCATTCCATTCAGTATCGGTTTACTTATTTTAGCCTTCTATTATGGTTACTGGAAGCCCCGCCACAAGAACGAACTTGAAACCATGTAGCAAAAACGCCGAAAAAACGTTCATTTTACCACTCATCAACCGTGCTTTACCATTTGTGAAACCGCAAGTCCCGTTTGGCACGGTTCCCCTTTAACAATTCGCGCCAGTGTATCATCTTTACTGTATCAAAGTAAACGGAGCCTCGCTCCCATGACATATGAACCACTTGCTCGAATTCCTGCTTTTTAGATTTCGTCAGCACATCAAACCACCAGGAAATTAATTCTACCCGTTCCAGTAACCTTCCGGTTAAAGAAAGTACGTAAACAGTTTGTTTAGGGATATCATCATATCCTTACCGATACACTTATATTTACGCAACACTTTACAAATGGCAGTCGTTCCGCAATACTGCGGGAGCAATGGAACCGTATTAACCAATTACAAACTGACAATTTATGCATACCAAAATGAAACCAATCGTTTTAGCGATTTTAGGAGCTGCTGCTTTATTATTTCTTTTTTCCTGCAGTAATGATAAACAGAATGAGGATATCACTCAAACCGTAAACAAAGAAGGATCCATAGAAACTGCCGTTCAGGTAGAACACTTAGACAGTTTACATGATGTACTGGTAACCACCCATAAAATCTGGGCACAGAACCAACAGATAAAAACCATTACCTATCATGATACCTTACCTGCCTTGGGTACAGAACATACCCTTGCAGAAAATGCAGAGGGTGAAACCAAAAATGTACACGTGAAAAAAGATTACGAAATTTTTATCACTGTAAAGTAAAAATCAACCAATGAAGAAATCGAAATACATAGAGTTGGTTTTGATCACAGCTGCATTGGCCAGTTGTAATCAACCCAAGAAAAATGACTGGGGCGACGATAACACAAGCAAAGTACATGTACGAAGCGACAGCACTGCTCCATACACAAGGGTTCATCACTATGGCGGTGGAGGTATCGGTACTGCTTTACTTTGGTATTATGCTTTCAGGCCTTATGGTAATTACAGGAATGGCGAATACAGACGTTCCGGTTATTATTCAGGAGGTATCAGTCCCATGTCAAACTTTGGAAGTAACGGATTTAAAAGTGCTGTGAGCAGAGGTGGTTTTGGAAGAGGGGGATTTAGTGTGAGTAGTTAAACACCCCCCAACCCCCTAAAGGGGGAGTTATGTAGAAATCACTAAATAAAATCATTGACATCAGTTTATCATTAATACAAAAAACAATTCCCTCTTTAGGGGGCTAGGGGGTGAGATATGAAACGAATTACAACAACACCGCGAAATCATTGGCAGGTAGAAGTAGAAAAACTGGGTTTTGGGTTTCACACCACCAATGTGCCATATTGGGATGAGAGTGTGTATTATGAAATGGAGATGAGTGAAATCCTGTTCATCGAAAAAGCCACTGCAGAACTGTGGGATCTTTGTTTGGGTGCCGTTCAGCATGTGATGGATAATAATCTCTACTCAAAATTTGGGATACCCGAATGGATCGTTCCACAGATAGAAAAAAGCTGGAGCGAAGATCATCCTGCCATTTATGGGCGTTTTGATTTTTGTTATAAGAATGGTGAAGTAAAGATGTTGGAATTTAATGCCGATACACCCACCAGTTTATACGAAGCCGGTATTGTTCAATGGTTTTGGTTACAGGATTTTGATAAGAACAAAGACCAGTTTAATAGCGTTCACGAAAAACTGATCGCTTACTGGAAATATTTGAAGAACTATTTAAATCCCGGGGCACTTCATTTTACCTGTTTGAAAGAAACACTGGAAGACCTTACCAATCTTGAATACATGCGCGATTGCGCCATACAGGCCGGATTGGAAACCAAACTGGTTTTTATTGATGATCTTGGATGGGATGATAACAACAAACAATTTGTGGATCTGGAAAATGAGCCCGTCAAAAATATTTTCAAACTCTATCCATGGGAATGGTTGTTAACGGATGAATTTGGAAAACACATTCCGGAAGACAGTAACCGTGCTTCATGGATTGAGCCCGCATGGAAGATGATCTTATCCAATAAAGCCATCCTCCCTATTCTTTGGGAATTGTATCCGGATTGTCCGCATTTATTACCTGCTTATTTTGAAGAAGGCAAACTCACCAATTATGTAAAGAAACCTATTCTCTCCCGCGAAGGAGCGAATATAGATCTGGTGATGAAAAATATTTCTTTACAAAAAACAGAAGGTGCTTATGGGGCAGAAGGGTATATCTATCAGGATCTTTGTACGCTCCCTAATTTTTCAGATCATTATCCTGTGATTGGCAGCTGGATTGTTGGGCAGGAGCCTGCGGGCATGGGTATTCGTGAAGCCAAAACATTGGTTACCGATAATATGAGCAGATTTGTTCCGCATTTGATTATGGGGTGATTTTTATATCATTATTTTTTGCCACAGATTCACAGATTTTCACAGACTTATTAGATTTAATCTGTGAATCTGTGGCGTTTTTCTATAATGATTTTTTAGTCTTCCCACTTTATCAAAGTAGCCAAAACAGTTGTACAAAATCCCAGCATTGCAATGATGGTAAATGACCATCGCAAACTGAAAGCCTGTGCAACAAATCCCACCAACGGTGGCCCAATTAAAAAACCAATAAAACCAATTGTAGATACAGCAGTGATAGCCATACCCGCAGACATGGTCTTTGTTTTTCCTGCAGCACTATATACGAGTGGAACTACGGATGAAACGCCAAATCCTACCAATAAAAATCCGATGGTTGCAAAAACAATTGTAGGTAAAATTACTGCGATCAATAAACCTATGATGATGGCAATACCACTTGCCTGCAATACTTTTTGTTTACCCACTTTAGTAACCAATCTGTCGCCCAAAAAACGTCCGGTGGCCATGGTTCCCATAAATGCTGCGTAACCAAGCGTGATCAACTCTTTAGGTGCTTCCACTACTTTTTGAAAGTATACACCGCTCCAGTCGAACATGGTTCCTTCACAAACCATACAGCTGAAAGAGATCATTCCCAATTTTAATAACATGGCATCAGGCTTGGCAAACAGGGGTTGGTTTTCATGAACTGCATCTTTTTCTAACGTGTATTTTCGAATGATGACAACCATGGCGATCAACAAAGCAGCGATCATTAAAAAATGAAAAAAAGGAGAGATGTTCTGAGAAACCACAAAAGTTCCGATGGCTGCCCCTGCAAACCCTGCTAAGCTCCAGGTACCATGAAAGGAAGCCATGATTGAACGTCCGTATAAAGATTCAACACCAACTGCTTGTGTATTAATGGAGATATTACACATATTGCCCAGCAACCCGAAAAAAAACACACAGGCCAATAATTCTAATACTGTTGATGACCATCCGATACTGATCAGTACCAATGCATAAGCTGTGGCTGCTACGGTGGCAATTTTCCTGCTTCCAAATTTTGATACTAACCAGCCGGATAAGGGCAAACTAACCATTGATCCAATGGGCAGGGCAAACAGAATTCCCCCTAAAGCTGCATCACTCAAATGCAGTTTTAGTTTAATATCAGGGATCCGGCTGGCCCAACTGGCAAAACAGAGTCCTACGATAAAAAATAAGGCAGCTACCGCACCCCGGTTGGCTTTTCTGGAAACAGTAAAGGTGTTCATTGGTACAAAGATGCTATCAAAATCATAATTCAACCCCTTTTTCAGGCTCAAATTGTTGAATGAGGGAGGCTTGGGGCATTTCGGTTATATTTGCGGTCCGAAACCTGAGTCGTGAGACGTCGGTCGTGAGTAAATAACAATCACTTACGACTGACGTCTCACGACTCACGAAACACGCAATCGAAAAAACAGCCATTCTATGTATCGTTCGCACACCTGTGGAGAGTTAACAATCAGTGATGTAAAAAAAGAAGTAACCCTTGCCGGCTGGGTACAGACCATCCGGAAATTTGGCGCGATCACTTTTGTGGATCTTCGCGACCGCTATGGCATTACCCAGTTATTATTGGGCGAAAATCTGAATGCAGTTTTGGATGCCAATCCACTGGGGCGTGAGTTTGTAATTCAGGCAACCGGAACCGTTTCTGAAAGAACTAATAAGAATGTAAATATTGCAACAGGTGAAATTGAGATCGCAGTTACATCATTTAAAGTATTAAATAAATCGGCCGTTCCTCCATTTACGATTCAGGATGATACGGATGGTGGTGATGACCTGAGAATGAAATACCGTTTTCTTGACCTGAGAAGAAATGCAGTTAAGAAAAATTTAGAACTGCGTTATGCGGTTGGCCGTAGCACCAGAAATTATTTGCATGAGAATAATTTCATGGATATTGAAACACCTTTCTTAATTAAATCTACCCCTGAGGGCGCAAGAGATTTTGTGGTGCCTTCGAGAATGAATGCCGGTCAGTTTTATGCATTACCACAATCGCCACAAACTTTCAAACAATTATTGATGGTGAGTGGGTATGACCGTTACTACCAGATTGTAAAATGTTTCAGGGATGAAGATCTGCGTGCCGACAGACAGCCTGAATTTACACAGATAGATTGTGAGATGTCTTTTGTAGAGCAGGAAGATATTTTGAATATGTTTGAGAATCTCATCAAACGCATTTTTAAAGATGTTAAGAATATTGATTACACGGAGAAAGTAGAGCGCATGACATGGGAAGATGCCATGTGGCAGTTTGGCAATGATAAACCCGATATCCGTTTTGGCATGCAGATCGCAAACTTAAAATCGGCTTTTCTGAAAGACGGACAAATACAGGCCACCGGTGAACTGATCAATGGCACAGGTTTTGGCGTATTCGACAATGCAGAAACCGTACTTGCCATTGCGGCACCGGGTTGTGGCGAATACACACGTAAACAAACCGATGAATTGACCGAGTGGGTAAAGCGTCCACAGATTGGTATGCAGGGATTGGTGTATATCAAATGCAACGCAGATGGCACTTATAAAAGCAGTGTAGACAAATTTTACACAGAAGATAAACTGAAAGCCATTGCAGATGCAGCTGGCGCAAAAGCAGGGGATCTTGTTTTAATATTAGCAGGGCGTGAAGAAAGGGCCAGAAAAGCTACGAGTGAACTGCGTTTGGAAATGGGTAAGAAACTCGGTTTTAGAAAAGACAATGAATTCAAATTATTATGGGTGATGGATTTCCCATTGTTTGAATATGCAGAAGATGATAACAGATGGGTTGCACGTCACCACCCATTTACTTCTCCAAAGCCTGATCAGATCTCGGTAATGATCGACAACAATCCATTGATCGAGAATGCAGATAAATATTTAGAGCATCCTTATTCCAATATCAAAGCGAATGCTTATGATATGGTATTAAACGGCAATGAAATTGGCGGGGGATCTATTCGTATCTATCAAAGAGAACTGCAGGAAAAAATGTTTGCCGCTTTAGGAATGAGCGAAGAAGAAGCGATACACAAATTTGGATTTCTGTTGGGAGCATTTGAATATGGAGCACCACCACATGGTGGTATAGCATTTGGTTTCGACCGTTTGTGTTCTATCCTTGGTGGCAGTGAAAGTATCCGCGATTTTATTGCCTTCCCTAAAAATAATAGTGGACGTGATGTTATGCTGGATGCACCAAGTAGTATTGATGCTAAGCAGTTTGAGGAGTTGCAGATAAAGTTGGATTTGAAAGCGTAGGTGTAATTGAAAATATAGCCGCAGATTAGCAGATTACTTCAAAAAAATCTGCGAGTCTGCGGCTTTTTTATTGTGCTGCTTCAAATGCTTCCGGATATAAAATTCCACTAGTTAAATTTTTTGCCACAGAAGACACAGAATGGCACAGAAAAATTCTGTGTTAATCTGTGTCTTCTGTGGCAATTTTATTTCGCTACGATATAAGCCTCCGGGTATTGTTTTCTTGCAAGTGTATGTAATTGATTAATCACATCCCGAAAGGCCATTACTCCTACAAAAATGATCACAGCGATCAGCATCACCACTTCAAATTCGATAAAAGATTTGACAGGGCTGCCTTTGAAAAGATCATAAAAATCAATACCAATAAATTGAATCAGGCAAAAAGATAAGAACCAGGTTTGTTGCGGCCCGGCATAGGTCATCATTAGTTTGCGGCTTTGTTTTTTAGTTAGAATGATTGATCGTATTCCAACATAAACTTCAAAACCAAATAGCAAATACGTAAGGATAGTTGTATAAAAGGATAAGCCTGTTGCACTTAAAAATTTTATTGGAAAAGAAAATGCCAAAAACAGGCAAACGGTCAAAGCTGCTTTGGGCCAGGTAAAATAAGAAAGGAATAATTGCCACTTCATTTTCCGGTACTGTTTTTCAAGTGCCAGTGAACGGGCATTCACCACACCCGCAAAACCAAGTACACCAAAACTTGCATGAACACCGGTAAGGGCTGCTTCAAATGATAAATTTTTATCCTTTGCCATTCTCTCTTCAATAGCATTTGCTAAATGGTCTACCAGTTCTACCTGTACATCATAATGGCCAACATGGTGTTTTTTACAAAAAGTAAATAACTGTTCTATTTGCTCATCACTTAACATTATCAAACCATTTTCGGATTTACAATCAAATTCAGGCTTTGCATAAACATTTTCAACTCATCCATGGCAACAGCAGTTTGCTTTTTACCCGACTTGGTTAGCGTATAATATTTACGGTTGCGGTTACCTATATTTTCAATTTCTGTTTCTACCACCCCTTGTTCTTCCAGTTTGTGAAGCAGCGGGTATAGTGCACCTTCCGTTATCTGTAATTCGCCTTTAGTCAGTTCTTTTACCATTTGGGTGATCTGGTAGCCATACATACGACCATTGTCTTTCAAAAGACGCATCACTATGGGTTCCAGACAGCCTTTATAGAGTGTTGACTTATTCATATATCGAATATACCTAAATTACATATACATAATCAAATTAGGTATATGTAATTTTGACGATAAATTCGTTGGCGTCTTTTGGTTTTTATGCTATCTTGTCAATACTTGCTTAACCCCTACCATGGGTTGGCATTTTTTTATTTGTACCTGACCATACAAATTAACTAGCTATGACTGGAGACGCACTCTTCAAACAGTACCCCGTGGCACCCCATATTTGGGATGAGATGAAAAATGCGGAAAGCATAAGGCAGCAATACCTTACCATTTATGATGCCGTAAGCAAGCTTAACCTGCAGGACCTGCAACAAAAAGACAAATTAGCCAGCGAGCTTTTTATGAGCCAGGGCATCACTTTTACGGTGTACAGTGATAACGAAGGTATTGAAAGGATCTTCCCTTTTGATATTATTCCCCGCATTATTACATCAGCAGAATGGAACCATGTGGAAGCAGGCATCAAACAACGTTTGAAGGCGCTGAATATGTTTCTGAAAGATGTGTACAATGAGCAGCAGATCATTAAAGATGGAATTATTCCTGCAGCGTTGATCTCTTCCTGTCCGCATTTTACCCGTGAAGTATTTGGCATCCAGGTACCGCATGATATTTATGTTCATATTGCCGGCATTGATCTGATACGTGGAGATGATGGAACATTTTATATTCTGGAAGATAATCTTCGCACTCCTTCCGGTGTTTCGTATATGTTGGAAAATCGTGAAGTAACCAAACGGATCTTTCCTGATCTGTTGGCAACGAGCAATGTTAGGATGATCAATAATTATCCGCTGATACTGCATGATAATCTGATCGCTTTATCACCCCGACAAACAGAAAATCCTGTAGTTGTTTTACTTACACCCGGCATTTTTAACTCAGCCTATTTTGAACACACTTTTCTTGCCCGTCAAATGGGTATACAATTGGTAGAAGGACGTGATCTGTTGGTTGATAATCAGAAAGTGTATATGAAAACTACTTCGGGCTTAAGCCAGGTAGATGTGATTTACAGAAGGGTGGATGATGAGTTTCTTGATCCGCTTGTATTTCGCCCGGACAGTGCATTGGGCGTACCCGGCTTAATGAGTGCTTACCGTAAAGGAAATGTTGCTATTGTAAATGCATTGGGCAATGGCGTTGCAGACGATAAAGCTGTATATGCATATGTTCCGGCTATGATCAAATATTATCTGAATGAAGATCCCATCCTGCCCAATGTACCCACTTATCAAATGAAAAATGATGAGGAGCGCGAACATGTTTTTGCAAACATGCATAAAATGGTGATCAAAGAAACCAACCAATCCGGTGGGTATGGAATGGTAATGGGCAATAGTGCAAGCGAAGCCGAACTTGAAAAAGCCAAAGTAGCCATACTTGCCAACCCACGAAATTTTATTGCACAACCGATCATTCAATTATCAACCGTTCCTTGTTTACTGGATGGAAAACTACAACCCCGTCACGTAGATCTTCGCCCTTATGCTTTATGCGGTCCCAATGGAATTGAAATTGTTCCGGGAGGATTAACCAGGGTTGCACTACGTGAAGGATCGCTGGTAGTAAATTCTTCACAGGGTGGTGGAAGTAAAGATACATGGGTGGTTGATATGCCGGGGGTGTGAGATCTTGGGACGTCAGTCGTGAGTCGTGAGTAAAGAAATTATTCAAATACTCACTCACGACTGACGACTCACGAAAAACCTTCCACACAATAAACAACATTACACACTTCAAGTTTCAAATATGCTAAGTAGAATCGCTGACTCATTATTCTGGTTGCATCGCTATATGGAAAGAGCGGATGGATTATTACGTTTGATGAAAACCAGTTATATATTATCATTCGATAAGGTTCAGGTTAACAGTATTACCTGGGAACCGGCTTTAAAAATATTTACGGCTTTATCAGAAGAGGAAATTGAATCGCTCAAAAAAGATGATACAGCAGCATTGAATTATCTTTTATTAGATACTGCCAATTACAATTCTCTGAAAGTAATTATCACGAAAGCGAGAGAAAATGCAAGGGGTGTTCAGGATCAAATCACCAAAGAAGTATGGGAACAGGTAAATCATTTGTACCATCTTATTAATCATCCATCCATTTCTGAAAAATTATCAGGGCCAGATGCAATTGTTGTGATAGATACACTTATCAACAGCAGCGACCAGTTTTGCGGAATTACGGACAGTACCATGCCACGCGGACTGGGCTGGAATTACATGAATCTTGGAAAATTTACAGAGCGTTGTTTACTTACGGTAGAAATGACCGATACCTTCTTTGATAGTATCGGTTGCAACATGGAAGATGAACAGGATATCCTATACTGGCGAAGCCTGCTGCTGGCATTATCGGGGTATGAACTTCACCTGAAGAATTACAGCAATTTTAATCACAACTGTAATGTAGCACAACAGGTTTTGTTTGATAAAAATTTTCCACGTTCCCTACATTATGCATTGGAAAGAGCAAACAAATACCTGATAGAAATAACAGATTCATGCCCCATAGAAGGTACAGCAGCCTTATATAGAACATTTGGCAGATTGCACAGCTATGTTAAATTTGCCGACATTTCCATCGTAAAAGAAACTGGTATGGAAGATTATTTACAACATATAAGAAAAGAGATGAATGAGTTTAGCAGGATGCTGGGACAGATCTATTTTTCTTATGCCTAAACAAACAAGCTTCGAATGCCGATTTTTAAGATACACCACATCACTAAATACGAATACGACAGGCCGGTTAAAGAGAGCATGAATAATATAATGATCTTCCCTTTTCAATCTGCTGATCAGGAAACATTAGAACAGGAGTTTTTCATTACAGATAAACCTGAAGTTTTTTCTTATACTGATTACTGGGGCAATAAAGCAGGAACTTTTAACCTCATGTCCCCACACAAAGAACTGGTGATCGAAAGTAAATTATTGATACGTACGCTGGTTCCGCAACCGCTGCAATTGCCAAAAGATACATATCAAAAAGATATTGCAAAACATGTTGATAATGATGTACACTTATTAGAACTGGCAAGGGTTTCAGATGTTAAAGACCTTTCTTTGATGCAGGAATATGTGAAAGGATTATTTGATGAGAGCAAAAGCATTGCCACTATTATTGAAGACACCTGTGCTTTTATATTTACGCATTTCACTTATATCAAAGGCATTACTACCATTGAAACAACGGTTGATGAAATATTGGAAAAACAGGCTGGTGTTTGTCAGGATTTTGCGCATGTGATGCTGGAACTGCTACGTATGATGGGGATCCCTTCGAGATATGTGAGCGGATATATTTGTCCCAACAAAAACGGGATGCGTGGCGAAGGTGCCACACACGCCTGGGTAGAAGCCTATATTCCCGGCTATGGCTGGGCAGGCATTGATCCTACCAATAATGTTTGGGCAGCCAATCATCATGTAAAACTGGCCGTGGGCAGAAGTTTTGAAGACTGTACACCTATTAAGGGAACTTTTAAAGGACCCGCCAAACAATCATTGTCTGTTTATGTTTCCGTGGGCTATGAAGATGGTGAAACATTTGAAGAATTGACCAAAGTTCAGTTGGAAAAGCAATCTGCTGCCGATGATGCTGAAATTATAATCGATACCTTTGCCGGGCAGCAACAACAATAAACTGCCAGCGCCTGTCGTATATGAAACAGTTAACTATTTTCCGCATACTCACGTTTACTTTATTACCCATTGCAGCAATGTTTGGGTTTATTGATATTATTTTCATCATTAGTGCCATGGCCAATCCGGCTTTATTATTTGTGGCATTTATCATCGCAGCATTTGTGATCTATACTTTTGCCAGTCTGAAATTTCTTACAAAAGGAATTGATCTTGCAAGAGATTGCAAACCATCATTGCGCGATTGGATCCGTGTTAACGGTTTTGTTGCTTCTTTTTTGGGAACCATGTTCCTGTTGAATGCACTTAGCATTTTCTTTACGAGTGATATTACACTTCGCCAATACCTGTCGCAGTTTCTGGAAACGGTTCCCAATAAACCCCCGATGCTGAATCTGGATTTATTTCTCAGCATTATGAAAGGAATGGCTTATTTCATGTTTTTTGTTAGTGTGATCCTGCTGAGTCATATCCTCCTCAATTTCAAACTGATGAAGCAATACCAGAACCTGTTTGGAATTGCTCCCAAAGAATAATTTTTTTTAGCAATAAAAGCCCATAATACCCTTCCGAATTTTCATTACTTTTCAGGTGTGAACAGTAATATCCCTTTAGCCGAAAGAATGCGCCCTGAAACGCTGGACGAATTGGTTGGGCAGGAGCACCTGACCGGCAAGGGAAGCATTTTGCGCAATTCCATCGATCATGGCCGTATCCCTTCCATGATCTTATGGGGGCCGCCGGGAGTTGGCAAAACTACTATCGCCAATATCATTGCCCATACTTTACAGCAACCTTACTTTCAATTAAGTGCCATCAGCAGTGGTGTAAAAGAAGTAAGAGAAGTGATTGAAGAAGCCAAACAAAATACTGGCACCATTTTATTTATTGATGAGATCCATCGCTTCAACAAAGGGCAGCAGGATGCTTTGCTGGGTGCAGTTGAAAAAGGAACCATCACATTAATTGGTGCTACCACAGAAAACCCTTC
>CANBSW010000127.1 GCA_947372235.1 Chitinophagaceae bacterium
AATTATGCCAGAAAGTACGATGAAGATAATCAGGTTCAATATGTTTCATTTAAAGCTGATGAACTGATTGCTTTTTTACAGAATTTAAAAGCACATTATAAGTCTGATTATATCTATGTGAACTTTGGTGTATATGGTAAAGGTGCTCCGGCAGTAAAATCAAAAGATAATGGACGATTAACTGTATTTTTTACTGGAAATAAAATTCCGGCAACTATTAAAAGAAGAACTGAAGGTCTTTTGGATCTTTTGGATGATGAATTTTTGAACCATGGAGAAATTTATCCATAGTATTTAAATTATGTCGATTTCATTATCAATCGCATTTCAGATTATCAGTTTACTTACATCTTTCGTTTTATTTTATAAAAAAAGGAATAAATTAATATTAATTTTTATTCCTTTTTTGTTTTTGACAGTATCTGTAGAATTAACAGGTAATTGGTATTTTTCTAAAGGGATAAAAAACTATCAGATTTATAATATTTTCACTACGATTGAATTTGTCTTTTATTCTTCCCTTTTTTATTTTCATCTAAAAAAACCTTTTTTTAGAAACGCTGTTGCTTTATTTGTTCCTTTTTTCCTTTTATGCTTTATTATTAATGTACTCTTTATTCAAGGTTTTAATAAGACTTTTAATACATATACTTTCTTACTAGGTTCTTTTTTTTTAGTAATTTTTTGCTGCTGTTTTTTTTATGAATCAGTACTACCGGATCGAATAGACTTGCAATTAGCAAAACAACCTTTTTTTTGGGTTTGCACAGGTTTACTAATTTTTTATTTAGGATCGGTAATAATAAATGCTCTTTTTGAGTATTTACGTTCAAATGATCTCCAGGAACAAGGAAAGAAAATTTATCAATTGATAAATCGTACCTTAAACGTAATTTTATACAGTTCATTCTGTATTGCCTTTTTTCTATGCCGAGACAACAGGAAGATATCCTCATAACCATCGTTGTTGCTTCCGTCTTTTTTATATTGATCGGTAGTTTTTTGTTATTGATCGTATTTGTTTTTTTACGCAGACAGAGGAAAAATAAAGAAGAGAAAGAAGAGATGAGAAATAGGTTTGAACAAACCCTTCTCAAAACCCAGCTGGAAATTCAGGAACAGGCTTTCGCTTATATAAGTCAGGAAATTCATGATAATATCGGGCAGATACTTAGCCTTGTACGCTTAAATCTAAATACATTTGATAGCATCGTTACGGAAGAAAGAATTAACCAGACCGACGAGTTACTTGGAAAAGCTATTAAAGACCTGCGCGATCTTAGTCATAACCTCCAAAATAACCGTATCCACTCAATAGGTATCATTGAATCTATTAGACAGCTTTTGATCTCACTTGAAAAAACAGGTAGATTTAAAACTACATTTCGTACATCGGATAACTTTCATATTCTTGATGTCAATACAGATATTATCCTTTATCGAATGATTCAGGAAATTGTAAACAATATTATTAAACATGCTGCAGCTAATTCGATAGATGTTGAAATTAACAATAACTCTAACATGATCTCCGTTCGTATAAGCGATAATGGTATTGGATTTGATACCAGTCTGTTACAGCAGGACAGACCAGGAATTGGGCTTCAAAACATTGTTAACCGGGCAAAAATGATCAATACAACTGTAGATGTAAAAAGCGTGCCGGGAAGCGGAACTACCATAACTTTATTTATTAAACCCAAATCAGCTTTAGTATGACATCTGTTGCATTAGTTGATGACCATGAATTATTACGTACCGGATTGGTATCGATTATCAATTCTTTTGAAGGTTTCAAAGTGGTATTTGAGGCTAATAATGGCAAACAATTTATAGAGAAAGTAAAATCGAAAACACCTCCTGATATTGTTTTATTAGATATCACTATGCCGGTTATGGATGGATATGAAACATCCAGCTGGATAAAAACCAATCTTCCTCAAACAAAAGTGTTGGTTTTAAGTATGTTAGAGAATGATACCGCAATCATCCGCATGCTTAAAAATGGAGCCAGAGGTTATATTTTAAAAGACAGTAAACCAAAAGTATTTAAAGATGCGCTTGACAGTATCCGCGATAGTGGTTATTTTATCAATGAACTGGTTAGTAATAAATTGATGCATTACATCAATCATGAAGAGGTTTTTGATGGTGATGCTTTTGCATTGAGTAGTTTAAGTGAAAACGAATCTACTTTCCTGAAATGGATCTGTACTGAAAAAACCTATAAGGAAATTGCAGATGAAATGTGCCTTAGTCCAAGAACCATCGACACCTACCGCGATAACCTTTTTAAAAAATTGGATGTGAAAACAAGGGTTGGACTTGCAATTTTTGCTATTAAAAATGGCATAGTAAATATTTGATCAGTTATAATGGATCATTAATCTGACAAGCATGTTTTCTATATCATACGGCTTTACCTGTAGAACTATTAGTATGCCAGATGCTGTTGTCAGAAAAGAAATCCAAAGCAGAATAAGGTTGTTGATTCTGTTATTAAGTCTTTCCATTATACAACAACCAGAAGTATACTCACAAAATCTCATTCCGCCCATTGGACAATGGCGGGAGCATTTGAATTACCAGCAATGCATTCAGGTTCTGAAAGGTGATGTAATCTATAGCGCTACTAACACAAATCTTTTTTCAATTGACGCCAATAATGAGGTTGGACGTTACAGTAAGATTTCGGGGCTGAATGATATTGGCGTGCAATGCATTGGATGGGATGCATCAACTCAACAAATAATTGTTGTTTATATTAATAGCAATGTTGATGTGATCAAAAATTCCACCATAAAGAATATCAGCGATATAAAAAGGAGTTCGGTTACGGGGAATAAAACCGTGTACAGTGTTTATTGCAAAGATGGTTTTGCCTATTTGAGCAGTGGATTGGGAATTATTGTTGTGAATCTTTCCAAATATGAGATCAAAGACACATGGTATATTGGAACGAATGGGACACAAATAAAAGTAAATGCTGTAACCAATGATGGTACCAGCTTTTATGCCGCTACAGAAGAAGGAGTAAAAAGTATTCCTGCAAACTCATCCAACCTTTCCAATTTTGCCAACTGGCAATCGATTAGCGGCATTAATGGTTTAAGTGCCGGTTCTGTTAAAAACATACTCCTTAGCAACAATAAAATCATTGCTGAAAAAAATGATTCTCTATTTATTTTAAATGGAAATACCTGGAGTTTTCTTTATGGTGATAAAAACTGGCCTATAGTAAATAGCACTTCTTCAGAAAACAAAATCCTCATTTGCCAGAGAACTGCAGGTGGTAATGCAAAAGTGATTGTTTTAACAACAGCGGGGCTGGTCGAAAAAACAATTGCACAAAGCAATGTAATCTCGTTACCAAGATCTGCCATATTGGATAATGGTGCTGTGTGGGTAGCAGACCAGTTTGGTGGGCTATCCAAATCGGGTACAACGCTTGAACGTTTTATTCCAAACGGGCCGCCTGGAACAGCTGATGGAGAAATTGTGGTTACAAATAATATTCTTTATGCCGGTGCAGGAAGTGTGAATGCTGCTTGGAATTATCAATACAATAGAAACGGAGTATATTATTTTCAAAAGGACGAATGGAGTTTTAAAAGTAATTTGACCGTACCAAAACTTGACTCTGTCTTAGATTTTATCACCGTTGCAATCGATCCTAACAATTCAAGTTTGTGGGCCGGCAGTTATGGTGGCGGATTGGTAAATTTTGTTGATGGAACCCAGCCTTTTATCTACAAAAAAAATAACAGCAGTTTACAGGCTGCCATTGGCGATCCCGGCAGTTATCGTGTTAGCGGATTGGCATTTGATCAGAATAAAAATCTCTGGGTTAGTAATTACGGAGCTGTTCAAAATTTACATGTCAGAAAAACAGATAGTACCTGGAAAGCATTCAGTATTCCTTTTACTCATTTGGAAAATGCTGTGAGTCAGATTTTGGTTGATGATCTTAATCAATTATGGATCATTAGCCCGAAAAACAATGGTTTGTTTTGTTTTAACTATGGACAAAGCATTGATAATATTCTGGACGATAAATGGAAATTTTACAAACAGGGAAGCGGCAATGGAAATCTTCCAAGCAATACTATTTTATGTTTAGCGAAAGATAAAAACGGCTTTATCTGGGTGGGAACTGATAAGGGAATTGGAATTATTCAATGCATGTCTGATGTGTTCAGTTCGCAAAGCTGCGATGCTGTTTTACCGATTGTGCAGTTAGACCGTTTTGCAGGTTTGCTTTTTAAAGATGAGATGGTGCAATGTATAGCAGTGGATGGTGCTAACAGAAAATGGGTAGGTACAAAAAATGGTTTGTGGTTGATATCACCCGATGGTGATAAAATCGTTTATCGTTTTACAGAAAACAATAGTCCGTTGTTCAGTAATGATGTTAAAAGAATTGCTATTGATCCTGCAACAGGCGAGGTTTTCATTTCTACTTTAAATGGGATTTGCAGTTTTAGAAGTACAGCAACTGAAGGTGGAACTATAAACAGCAATGTACTTGTATTTCCAAATCCTGTGCCCCCGGGGTATAATGGAACGATTGCCATTAAGGGTTTGGTGGATAATGCTTTGGTAAAGATTGCAGAACTCAATGGCAGATTGGTTTATCAGACAAGAGCGTTGGGCGGACAAGCAATATGGGATGGAAGGAATTACAGGGGCGAAAAAATTGCCAGTGGCATTTATCTCGTGATTGCGAGAGACGACACTGGCAATGAAAAAATAGTAACAAAAGTTGTGATCACATCAGGCAGATAAATCTTTAATCTTTATCTACTTTTTTGATAGGTTTAAAAAATGCGGCACGTTTAGGGCCGGGGAATGGTGTGTTATCTCCTTTTAATCCATACCATAAAACCGTATTAAATTCGAGATCAGGTACTGCATCTTCTTTGGTAAGATCAAATTTTTCGGAACGTAGTTGCCATTCGTTCATAGCGGTGTTTGTTTCTTTTAGATCAACCTTAGCTGAGCGAACTGTAAACGGTGTAAGATTGGGTGTACTGCTGAATGACCGCCACATGGGTTGTGCTGCTGCATCGTACTGACTCATTGGAGGAATGCCCAGGATCAATTCAATGGTACGCAGCATTGCAGAAGTTGAATACATGGTATGATCTACAAATCCGCGCTTTACAAATCCGCCTGCAACATAAGCAGGACTTCGGTGTGCATCAACATGGTCGGCACCATTTTGTGCATCATCTTCCAAAATAAAAACAGCGGTCTCTTTCCAGATCGGACTTTTGCTTAAGTATTCAACAAACATTCCTACTGCGAGATCATTATCTGCCACGTGTGCATATGGTGTTGGTCTTCCTTTACGTAAGCCTTCTGTATGGTCGTTTCCAAAACGTACACTATTAAAACGAGGAACGGCATTTTTTGAAAGTAAGGAATCAAATTCTCTTTTCCATTGGCCAAAGCGTGTGGTATCTTTTATCTTTCCATCAAAGCCGGTAAAGTAAGGGCAGAGATGGTCTTTTAAAACAGGAATATTGGGTTTGTAATTATCAGCAAACTCGCCGTAGGTTCTGTAAGTAATGCCTGCGCGTTTGCAATGATCCCAGATAAATCCACCTTTATTATTAGCCACAGGTCTGTTTCCTTCTGCATCATAACTGCCGCCACGGCCACCATAACTGCTTACCCAGTTTTTTTCTAAGAAATCTGTTGCATAGGCGCCGGTGCTCCAGTTATGTCCATCGGCACTTACTTCTCCGTCTACATAAAAATTATCGAGCAATACAAATTCCTTTGCAAGTGCGTGCTGATTAGGTGTTACATTTTCTCCAAACAAAACCAATCGCGGATCGCCATTTCCTTCTTTCATATCGCCTAATACCTGATCATAGGTTCTGTTTTCTTTGATCACATAGAATACATATTTGATAGGGCCCTGTTCACCCACTTTTCTCGGAATAGGATTTCCTGTTTCACCCTGGGCTATTAATTCTTTCACTTTATTGTATGGTGTATTTCTGTACACTACCTGGGAATAAACACTAAGTTGTTTATCCGTTGGTTCATCTATTACACTCATAGTGCCTTTGAATAATCCGGCTATGTATTGTACTTCTTTGGGTTTATTGGGATCGCCTTGCTGGTAAACAACTTCCTGTTTATTGCCAAATGGATTTGGTCCATAAGGATTAGCCATCGAATTAAAACCTTTACCATTTGATACAAATAATTTTTTACCGATCACTTTTATATTGGTAGGATACCATCCTACAGGAATAAAACCACGGCTTTTACTTTGGCCGGGATTTGATACATCAAACACTGTTACACAATTGTTATCTGCATTAGCGATATACAATGTTTTTTCGTTGGCACTTAATGCCAATCCATTTGTAGTGGAACCATTCGGCGCATCGGGATACAATGCAGCATTAAGGGTTTCCAATACTTTTCGTTGAGCTACATTAATGATAGAAACAGAATTATCATTTGAATTAGCTACATATAAGAGTTTACCATTTTTAGTAAGACAGATCTCATTAGGATTATCGCCAACAGGTATTTCTGCAGTAACATTCACTTTCTCTGTATCAAACACATATAATTTATCGCAACCCCAGCAACTGATGTATAGTTCTTTTTGATCGGGCGATAATACACAGGCATAGGCTTCTCCGCCTAATGAAAATTGTTTGGTGATTTTTTTTGTTTTCAGATCGATGATATAAAGCGATTTATCATCTCTTGTTACTACATATAAGATCTGTTTGGTATCATCCAATGCAATACCAGCCGGTGCAATTTTGTTGGGCCATTTTTTTCCGAGAATGATACTGTCTTTTAAGATCAGTTTGTTATTCTCAACAGCGAATTCTAAAATCCAGTTATCATGTCCTCCGGCAGCGTATAATTTCTTTTCATCAGCACTAAACTGAAGTCCGTACCAGCTTTTTGCAACAATTTTTGTATCAAGTACTGTTTCTGTTGAAGGATCTATGAGTTGTATACTTTGTACGCTTTGTCCGTTATTGGTAACTGCCATCAATTTTTTTGACTTGCTGGCAACGATATTCAAAGGCAGATCTCCTAATGGAAAATTACGGCCAATGGGTGTTAAGCTCCATCCGTTAGGGAGGGTTACTTTGTTAGATTCAACCTGTTCGATGGTTTGGGCAAAACTGAATAGGGAAAAAACAAGTACGCTGGCAATAAGCAAAATTTTTTTCATAAATAGCTATTTGTTGAGGGTTGTTAAAGATACAAATAGCAAGTTGTAGAATAACCAGACAACAATAAAATAATACAACAAACACCTATTGGTACGTGTAAATAATTTTCAAAATGAGTTCTGAAAATTATTGCTTTGTAAATTCATAACTCCTCATGGGTTTAAATTTTTTTCCTCCTCTTTCACCAGACACTACCATGTATTGAATCTGACGCATAAGGGTTCCTTTTTTAGCTGGTGCGGCCTGGGTAGAATCTGAAGAGAAAACCGGAAAACGACGTACCAGGTATCCCTCCATCAGAAAAAATTCATCATATCCTTTATAACCGATACGAAGTTTGGGATCATCATATATATCGGGAAAAATAATGGGTGATACGGTTTCATTATTTTCTGAACTCACCCCTATTACCGTTCCTTTTGGTATTGAATCATTGTTATTGTACACATAAAAAACCAGATCCGGAAAGCCGTCACGGTTAATATCATCTACTTCTGCTTTTGTAACACGGCCCCTGATCTCGAAAGAAAACTCACGAACATCCTTATCAAAGCCGATGGGTGTAATGGTAGCCAGGTTTCTATCAACACTTCTGTTAGTGCAATTTAACCGATAGCCTGCTTTTCCGGCTTTCATGGTTGTATCCAATCTTCTGAGGGGTGCCTGCGCTGTAAGTAGTTCAATCCCAAACAAAAAAGAAATAGAAAACAAAACAAGGTATTTTTTATACATATATAGTCTCTTTTTAAACGGGCACGTAAGATAAGAATATTCCATCTACATATTACGGCGGTACTGACCTCCTACTTCATACAGTGCATGGGTTATCTGGCCAAGAGAGCAATATTTAACAGATTCCATCAACTCGGCAAATAAATTATCGTTTTTAATGGCAGCCTGTTTTAATCTTTGCATCACTTCTCTAGTTTTTGCAGCATTTCTCTTATGAAAAGCTTTGAGGTTCTGAATTTGTTGCTCTTTTTCTTCGGTGGTACTTCGTATCACTTCGCCGGGTAAAATTGTGGGGCTTCCTTTTTTATTGAGGAAAGTATTAACGCCGATCAGTGGCAGTTCTCCGGTATGTTTCAATGTTTCGTAGTAAAGGCTCTCTTCCTGGATTTTATTTCGCTGGTACATTCTTTCCATAGCACCCAAAACGCCGCCTCGGTCGGTAATACGGTCAAACTCAGTTAATACCGCTTCTTCAACCAGATCTGTTAATTCTTCGATGGCATAACTTCCCTGGATAAAATTTTCTGTAACAGCAGTACCCAGTTCTCTATTAATAATTAGTTGTATGGCCATTGCCCTTCTTACACTTTCTTCAGTGGGTGTGGTGATGGCTTCATCGTAAGCATTGGTGTGTAGACTGTTGCAGTTATCATATATCGCATACAAAGCCTGCAGGGTAGTTCGGATATCATTAAAATCAATTTCCTGTGCGTGCAAACTTCTTCCGCTGGTTTGAATATGGTATTTTAATTTTTGTGAGCGATCATTTGCCTTGTATTTATATTTCATGGCTTTTGCCCAGATACGGCGGGCTACACGACCAATCACACTATATTCAGGATCCATGCCGTTGCTGAAGAAGAAGGAAAGATTAGGCGCAAAATCATCTATGCTCATTCCACGACTCAGATAATATTCAACATACGTAAAGCCGTTTGATAAAGTAAAAGCCAACTGCGTAATTGGATTAGCCCCCGCTTCAGCAATATGATATCCACTGATACTCACACTATAAAAATTACGCACTTTCTGATCGATGAAATAAGATTGTACATCGCCCATTAATTTTAGTGCAAACTCTGTTGAGAAGATACAGGTATTTTGTGCCTGGTCTTCTTTCAATATATCTGCCTGTACTGTTCCGCGAACCTGAGAAAGTGCTTCGGCTTTTAATTTTTCATATACATCTTTTGGCAAAACTTCATCGCCACTTACACCCAGCAGTTTTAATCCCAATCCATTATTGCCTTCGGGTAAACGTTCGGGAGATGCAGGATTGTAATACACTGCTTTAGGAGCTTGTGCAAATTTTTTATTGAGGTATTCATTTACCTGATTCCATAGTCCATTTGCTTCAATATATTTTTCACAAAGCTGATCAATAGCCGCATTCATGAAGAAAGCGAGAATGATGGGGGCTGGTCCATTGATCGTCATGCTAACCGATGTTTTTGGATCACACAGATCAAATCCGCTATACAATTTTTTAGCATCATCCAATGTTGCAATGCTTACGCCGCTGTTACCCACTTTACCAAAAATATCCGGACGATGATCGGGATCTTCTCCATATAAAGTAACACTATCAAATGCGGTAGATAAACGGATAGCAGGCTGCCCCAGTGAAACATAGTGAAAGCGTTTGTTGGTACGCTCTGGGCCACCTTCACCGGCAAACATTCGCGTTGGATCTTCGCCTTGTCTTTTTAATTCAAATACACCCGCTGTGTATGGAAATTCGCCGGGAACATTTTCCTGTAATTGCCAACGCAAAATATCGCCCCAGTCTTTATACTTAGGCAATACCACTTTAGGAATTCTTGAGCCGCTTAATGAGGTTACTGTTAATGGTTGTTTGATCACTTTATCACGAACCTGGTATTCAAAAAAATCGGCCGTGTATTTTTTAACAACGGATGGCCATTGATCGATCAGTTTTTTACATTCAGCATGCAATTGATTTTCGAAATGATGTTTCATTTCTGTAATTGACTGAATGACTTCCTGATTTTTTTTCGGCGCATTTTCCAATTCATGCAATGTGCCGGTTATTTTGTACCATTTGGATGCGATGGTGGTTTGTTCATTTACCCATGCATCATAATTGCGGTTGCTATCGGTGATTTCTGAGAGGTAGCGAACACGTTTTGGAGGGATGATCTGCGATTTCGTAGTAGTTGACTCAGCCCGGCTCTCTCTGCTTCGCAAAGAGGGAGTATTTGAAAAAATGACTGTGCATTTTTTCTCTATGGTGTCAACTATTTTTTCGAATAGTTCATTGATTCCGGCATCATTGAATTGTGCTGCAATGGTTCCTACAATGGGTAGTTCTTCATCCTTTGCATTCCACAAATTATGATTGCGTTTGTATTGTTTACGAACATCATGCAATGCATCCAGTGCACCGGCCTTATCAAATTTGTTGATGCAGACAACATCTGCATAATCCAGCATATTGATCTTCTCTAATTGAGAAGCTGCACCATATTCAGGTGTCATCACATATAAACTCACATCACAATAATCGAGGATGGATGCATCGCTTTGTCCTACACCTGCTGATTCAAGGATGATAAAATCAAACCCCGTATTCTTACAAATATCAATGGCATCCTGTACATAAGCACTGAGTGCGGTATTATCATCGCGAGTTGCAAGGCTTCGCATATAAGCGCGGCCGTTTGAGATGGCGTTCATGCGGATCCTGTCGCCCAACAAAGCGCCACCGGTTTTTTTCTTGGATGGATCAACCGAAATAACGGCAATGGTTTTATCCGTAAATGAATGCAGGTATCGTCTTACAATTTCGTCTGTTACCGAACTTTTACCAGCACCACCTGTGCCGGTGATACCAAGCACGGGAATATTTGAGTTTGGAGTCTGGAGTTTGGAGTTTGGAGTTGGTTGGCCGTTTTCTGCATTGGTAATTAGTCTGGCAACTTTTCGAACATCTTTTACTTCGCCAAGTGTCATGGGATTTTTATACTCGCCATTTCCATTCAAACTGAAATCACATTGTTTGATCACATCTTCGATCATTCCTTCGAGGCCCATGTGGCGGCCATCATCGGGGCTATAAATTCTTGTGATTCCATAGAGATGCAGTTCACGAATTTCTTCCGGCAAAATAGTCCCGCCACCGCCTCCGAAAATTTTAATATGACCACAACCATTTTGGTCAAGCAGGTCTTTCATGTATTTAAAGAACTCTACATGTCCGCCCTGATAACTGGTGATGGCAATACCCTGGGCATCTTCTTCAATGGCACATTCAACAATATCAACAACACTGCGGTTATGACCCAAGTGAATGATTTCGGCGCCTTTGGATTGTAAAATACGGCGCATGATATTGATGGCAGCATCATGCCCGTCAAACAAACTGGCAGCGGTAACAATTCGAACTTTATTTACAGGTGTATAAGCCATGGATTCTCTTTGAACTAGGCAAATTTACAGGATTACAGGCAAAGGTTAACAATCGTTAGCTTTTCATTAGCGAATCCTGTTTTCTTCAAAATATTCTTACATTGAAACTCCAAACACTCATTATGAATTTTGAAACGATTGTTACCGAAGAATCAGGTTACCAGGTTATTATTTTGAAAGATATTTCCAGTGGATGTGAAGCAGAGATCTACACTTTTGGAGGATTGTTGAATGCATTTATAATACCGGGAAATCAAGGCGGCAAAAATGTGATACACGCTTTTGAATCTGTTAACGATGCAATTACGAATATTACCAATGGTTTTAAAAGTACCAAGCTGAGTCCGTTTGTTTGCCGAATGTTCAAGGGGCATTATACATTCGGGGCAAATGATTATACCATTAAAAAACATTTTCTGGGAGCACATGCTATTCATGGATTGATTTATGATGCACCCTTTCAAATAAAAGCAAAGGATGCAACTAATGATCATGCAAGTGTGACTCTGGAATTTTTGTATGAAGGAACTGATGCCGGGTATCCATTCCCGTATAAAATATCCATTCAATGGACATTGGAACCCGGAAACAAACTCAGTGTTACTACTACTATTTCGCATAACAATCCGCATACCATTCCAATGGCAGATGGCTGGCACCCGTATTTTAGTTTGGGTGGAAAAGTAGATGAGTGGACGTTGCAATTTGACAGCGATACACAGCTTGAATACGATGCAGACCTGTTACCCACCGGTAAAAAATTTTCTGATACCCGATTTAGTAATGGATGTTCATTAGCGGGAATTGAACTGGATAATTCCTTTGCATTATCAGTTAATGCAGTACAGCCGAGATGTGTATTGCAGAATGAATTATTCAAACTAACTATTGAACCTGGTAAAAATTATCCGATCCTGCAGATCTATATCCCGCCACACCGCACAAGTATTGCGATTGAAAACCTGAGTGGAGCACCTGATAATTTTAATAATGGGATGGGCTTACTCTTATTACAACCGGGAG
>CANBSW010000128.1 GCA_947372235.1 Chitinophagaceae bacterium
ATGGGTAGGGGATATCAACAAATTGGTTATGATAGTACTCATTTTATAACATCCGGAACCAAGGGGCTTTTAAAACAATCCAGAAATAATGAGGGTGTTGCAGAGAACGTTGGATACTATAATAACAGGGTCAAAAGGATCAATGTTTCCAATTGAGATGGACGATATTTTTTACTGACATTAAAGTACTTACTCAATTTATTACTACATAGTAAAGCCGCAGATTCGCGGATTATTTTAATCTGCGAATCTGCGGCTTTACTCTTATCAAATAACTCTTCTTATCCTTTCATCAACCCCAACGACTGCCCCTCCCATGTAGGAAATAATTTTTTATAATCATTCACCTTCAAATGCCCACCTGCAACAGAACTGAATACAGAACGGAAATCAGTACTCACCGGTAAATCTCTTCCATCTTCCAGATCTTCTTTTGCAAGCGTTTTAATATTGTTGTAAACTTTTCCTCCCTGCACATCATTACCTAAAACAAATAAACAACTGGCGCGGCCATGATCGGTTCCGCCGGTTCCGTTCTGGTGGGCGGTGCGGCCAAATTCGGTCATTGTCATAACCGTAACTTCATCCTGGTAGGCTTCCATATCTTTCCAGAAAGCAGCAATACAATCGCTGAAATCTTTCAGATTTCTTGCCAGTGCACCATTGGCAGCACCCTGATTAAAATGTGTATCCCATCCACCACTTTCGGCAAAGGCTACTTCCATACCTACATCCATTTTGATCAATGTAGCGATCTGCTTCAACGAATTTCCAAGTGCACTTGCAGGATATACAACACCTGCAGCAGGCTGGTAATTTTTAATATTATTTACATTCAACATCTTCATCGCATCAAAACTTTCTTTACCGGTTTTATTCAGTAACTGACTCGATGTTTGATCGTACAATGATTCAAATGATTTGGATGCAAGATTAGATGCCAGTGGATTTCCACGCATCTGTATCGCAAATTCTGTAAGATTATTAATGGCCAAAGCTTCATTATCACCATACAAACTTCTGGGTAATGAACTGGTTAAACTTACTGCACGGAAAGGTGTTCCATCATGTCCCAGTAAGCCCGCTGCCCTGTTTAACCAACCACTGCCGGTACTTTTACTAAAAGGTGTTCCACTCTCCATATAATCCTGCGCATCAAAATGGCTTCGCGTTGTATTGGGGCTTCCTACACCATGAACAATAGCCATACGGCCCTCTTTAAAAAAAGGATCGAATGCATTAAGTGCAGGATGCAATCCAAATCGTCCATCCAGATCAATCAGTTTGCCTTCTGTTTCTGCGGGACTCATATACAAAGTTGGTCGCAGTGTTTTTAAATTAGGATCTGTGTATGGGCTTACCGCCATCAATCCATCCATGGCACCGCGTTGAAATACACAAACGAGTATTTTGTTTTTTTTGTAGGGAGATAAGATCTTCCTGCTGTCTGCGGCACGCGCAATAAATGTGGGCACACCGCCAACGCCTGCGGCGAAGAGCGCAAGTGCGCCTGATTTCATGAATGCTCTGCGATTTACCATAGTAGTATTTTTTATTGCGTCTTTGCGCCTTTGCGAGAAAATTTTGCACGCAAAGGCGCAAAGGCGCGGTTTTTATTTACGTTGAAACTCTGGCGAGCCAATGATAATGCCGGCTACCTGTGAAACTGTATTTGTATTACCTGCCACATACAAAGTAGTGACGGGAACATTCTTTTTACTTAATGCAGCTCTTTCATTCTGTTTTCTATTTTTCTTATTGGGTGCAGATTCAGCAGCAGCCATCATATCATCCTGCACCATATTATTCATTTCTGTTGTTGCGGGTGTATTCTTTGCAGCAGCATCTGTGATCTTTTTTTCGAGATTGGTATCTTTTACCAATGCAGTTAATCTTCTGATATTATCATCCTGGTTTCTTTCAGGCAATAATATTTTACTATAAATAGCGAGTGCAGCTTCTGCGCTTTCGGGTTCGTGATTATCATTTAATGCAGCAAGATTGATTTTTACCCCGGGTATTTTTTCAGTCGCAAATGCCAGTCCAAAATTCATACGGTTTAATAAAGAGCCTGTGTTGATCCAGTACGTTCCCCTGTCAGGAAAACCGGTGGGTGCCTGGTAATAATAAAAACGTTGTCCCATTCTGGTGCACCAGTTGTAGATCTGAAAAGGTTGTTGCACATCTGCATTGGTAGCGCGAATGGCACTGATGGCAAATTCAAAGGGTGATTTTACTTTTTCCCGCAAAGCTTTTCCATCCCAGAACTCGCGGCTGTTTACCATGGTGATCAGAACTGTTTTGATATTGCCATTACTTTTCAAAAAAGCTTCCGACATTTTTGAAACCAATTCCACAGAGGGTGTATCACACACAAAACGTGTAGCCAGTTTTGTACAGATAAATTTTGCAGTAGATGGATGATTGGCCAGCATTTGTAAAACCTGCTTACCTTCTTCATATCCGCCATTGGTTGGGAAGGTTCTTCCTAATATAGTTTTTGCATTTTCATCATGCTTATCGGCACGGAATAAAAAATCTCCTTCTACTACAAATCCTTTTTTTGCCATTAGGCCCGGACCTGCAGCCTGTATCAGTTTCATGCCGGGACCATCTTTATACATCGGCATGATACTCCATCCGGTTAATGCTTTGGCAACCGTTGTAACATCTGTTTGTGTATATCCACCATCTACACCCAATGTATGCAGTTCCATAATTTCGCGGGCATAGTTCTCATTCAATCCCTGTGTTTTTCTGGCGGCAAGTGTTTGTTGTAAAATTTTAGCGCCGGGTTTGGAAGTGTCATTGGCTGCTGCCTGTAAACGTTGACGAGCAATACGTGCAAGGGTACTTTTTTCCTGATCGCGCGCCATATCATTGTCCATACTTACGCTTTGCGCATTGTCTAAGTATTCCAACATGGCCGGATGCTTGGCAGTGGCTTCCAGCATGGTTTCAAAATTGCCCAATACGTTTGGTCGAATTGCATCACGTTCATAGGTAAGAACAAATTGCTGGCACTGACCTTTTGTTAGTGATACATTAAAATGATTGAACCAGAAATCAGTTAATATTTCAGCCAACTGGTTTTGTCCGTAAGCTGCACGAACAATTTTTTGGTTAACGATCTGACGTTGTAACTCCTGCGGCGCTTTGTATCCCTGTGCATCCATCAGTTTTTTTAACTGTTGTCGGTATTCGGGTTTCTCTAAATTTCTGATCGAATCTTTATCCAGTAAATTATTCTTAGCTGCTAATCGAATAATCTGTCCGGCATTCAAATATGTATTTACAATTGTTTCATTATTCAAAGCCAGTGCTTCATAATTATCGGCGGGTAAACGTTTGGTTACTTCTTCATCGGGTAGTTTGGCATCCAGTTGTTCCTGCAGCCATTTCTCGAGACCCATATCTACCACCTGTTTGATCTGCCCGGGGGTGGCACCAAAAGTAAAACGGCCCAGTAAGTGTGCTGCTGCCTGTTCTTTGGTTAAACCCATTTTTTTATATGGAAGATTGATACGTGGCTCTGATGATGCAGATGTATTGTTCTTTTGAACAAAAGCTGATAAAAGCGTGAGCAACGCTCCAACCGTAAAAGTTTTATACATGCGCCTGAAATTCATAACTTATGCTTTGTTGTTTGACGAATGACAGAGAAGATAGTTTAATTGAATGATTAGATAAAAAAAATCCCGGTGTTTTGGTAACACCGGGATCTCTGTTGATATTATATGATAATTTATTCTTCTGCTTTTTTCAAAGCAACTTTGTACAACATCCATCCCATCAAAGCAAAGAAAGCCGTACCCAGCAGGAAATAGCCCCCGGTTGATAAACTTTCCCTAAAGCCTGATTCCAGACTTATTTTGTTGAGTAGCTTCTCTCCGCTGTCAGATCCTGCAAAGAAGGCAATGATCACACCTGCCACAGCACCGCCTGCTACCAATCCGGTTGCAAACAAATTGCCCTTGCCCAATTCTTCCTCCTCAGCATTAACTTTAATATTCGCTTTCTTTTGTTTGGCTTCTACAATTCCACGAATGGCACCGCCAATAAAAATAGGTAAAGTTGTTGCCAATGGCAGGTAAACACCAATGGCAAAACTCAATGCTTTAATACCACACAACTCCATCGTTACTGCCAGAAAAATTCCTACTACCACATATTGCCAGTCGAGGTTTTGTGATAAGATCCCTTTGATCAAAGTAGCCATCAATGTTGCCTGTGGCGCGGGATATTTTTCTGTGCCGATGGCATGATGAATGCCCTGCTGCAACATTTCTGTAGTAGGTTTATCGAGGAATTTTACAGTGATCCCAATTACCACAGAAGAAACGATCGCACCAATAAATAATGCGATCTGCTGATTGCGTGGTGTAGCTCCCACAATATATCCACTCTTCAGATCCTGCGAAGTACCGCCTGCATTGGCTGCCGCAATACAGATCATTCCTCCTACTACCAATACCAATGGCTCGTAAGCTTGCCCCGACCAACCCACACTTAAAAAGATCAAACTCGTTCCCATCACGGTTGCAATGGTCATACCGCTGATGGGGCTATTGGAAGTACCGATCAATCCCACAATACGCGAAGCCACTGTTACAAACAAAGCACCAAAGAATAATACAAGGATCCCGATCAGTAATTTCTGCATGATGGTATCTCCGGGAACCTGTGGTAAGAAAGCGATCAATGCTACCAACCCTAAACTTCCAAAGCCTACCCATTTCAAACTGAGGTCTCTTTCTGTACGAAGTACCTGTGGTGCACCTGCTTCTTTGTTTGCTTTTAAAGAACCCATACTTCCTTTTACCGATTTGATAATGGTAGGAATGGTTTTGAATAAAGTGATGATACCTCCTGCCGCTACTGCACCCGCACCCACTTGTCGTACAAAAGCATAATAAACAGCCGCTGCATAATCGGCAAATGTGTGTGTAACCGGATCCCATCCGCCTTTGCCGCCGGGTTTGGTAACATCGGCCAGGTAGCCCAGTTTCATTAACTGCCGGGCAATCACATCTCCCGGAACCAAAGAAGAAAGCAAGGGAATAAATACCAGCCAGCTCAGCACACTACCTGCTACCAATACACCGGCAATACGCGGACCAATAATATAACCCACACCCATATATTCGGGTGTGATCTCGCCACTCACTTTCGCTGATGGAAAAAATTTATTGAGTTGCCTGGTTGCATAAAAAGGTGTTTCTGCAATTACATGCAATACTTTTTGCAAAATGGCGTAGGCAAAGGCAACACCCAATCCCCAGAAAGCAGTTTTTGCAAAATCGCCGCCTTTTTCACCGGCTTTTAATACATCGCCGCAGGCAGTTCCTTCAGGATAAGGAAGTGTATCATGTTCGTTTACAATCAGTGCTTTTCTCAATGGTATCATTAATAAAGTACCTAATAAACCACCAACTATTGCAAGGATCAAAATAGTCAGGTAATTAAAATATTCTGCACTGCTGGGCGAAGAAAGAAACAAAAACCCCGGTAAAGTAAACGCAACGCCACCCGCAATACTTTCACCAGCAGAACCGGTTGTTTGAATGATATTATTTTCAAGGATGGTAGTTTTCAAAAACCTCCTCCCCAAAGTGATCGCAATTACTGCAATGGGAATGGACGCAGAAACGGTAAGTCCGGCTTTTAAAGCCAGATACACCGTAGACGCACCAAAAATAACACCGAACAAACTGCCTATTAATATAGACTTTACGGTAAGCTCTTTCATGTTCGTTTCGGGCGCCACAAAAGGTTTGAACGTTTTTTTGTCTTCTGACATAGAGGGGTGATTTAGTGAAAGGAATCGTTAAACTGGGTTAGAGTGGTTAAATTGGTTAAAAGGGTTAAAGTAGTTAAAGAGGTTAAAAGAGGTAGAATAGTTTGTATAAAATAATCTCAAGCTTAAAGCATTCAATAACAAAAACTACTTTAACCACTCTAACTACTTTAACTACCTTATAAACTTTACTTACTTTCCCCACCCACCAATGAAATCCATACTCAATTTCCCATTATCTTTAAAAACCCAAAATACAACTTATGAGTGAAATACAAAGCGAGGTTACAAAAACCGGTATGCCAAAAGCAGTTCCGTTTATCATTGGTAACGAAGCGGCGGAACGATTTAGTTTTTATGGCATCCGTTCTATCATGAGCACTTTTCTGGTGGCTCAGTTCTTTAACCCATCCATGAATCCGGCATTACAAAGTGTAGCAGAAGCCAAATCGAATGAAATGGTTCACCTGTTTGTAACACTGGCGTATTTTATGCCATTGGTAGGGGGTATCCTTGCCGACTGGTTCTTTGGCAAATACAAAGTGATCTTATATGTATCGATCATTTATGCAACAGGAAATCTGGTACTGGCTTTGTCAACACACAACCTTACTTTCTTTACTATCGGTTTGGTTGTGATTGCAGCCGCAGCGGGAGGAATCAAATCATGCGTATCGGCCAATGTGGGCGATCAGTTTACTAAAACCAATGAACACCTGCTTTCAAAAATGTATGGCTGGTTCTATTTTACGATCAATACAGGTTCTATTTTATCTACCCTTGCCATTCCGCTTGTTTACAGCAAATACGGCCCTGAACTGGCTTTTGGTATTCCGGGTATTTTAATGTGTATTGCCACCATCATCTTCTGGTCGGGCAGAAAAAAATATGTGCGTGTAAAACCAACCGGTATCAAGAAAGAAAATTTTATGAGCATCACATGGTATGCTATCAAAACATCTTTTTCTAATCGCAACGGACAAACCGTTTGGGAAGTGGTTGGACAAAAATTCTCAGCCGAATCCATCGATGGTATACAGGCTGTTTATCGCATATTGATGATCTTTGCTTTTACCCCAATTTTCTGGGCTATGTGGGACCAAAATCTTTCTGAGTGGGTATTACAGGCTACAAAATTAGACCGTAATTTATTTGGGTATCAGTTATTACCGGAACAGATCCAAACCTTCAATCCCATTTTCCTTGTTAGTATGATTCCGGTAATGACTTATGGCGTATTCCCATTATTTGAAAAAATGGGAATGACACCCACACCTTTAAGAAAAATAGGTGCCGGTTTATTGCTTACCGGAATCACATTTGTAATTATTGCATTGATTCAGGAAAGTATTGATAAGGGCGGCCATCCCAGTGTTTGGTTCCAGATCCTGGCTTACCTGATATTGGCCGTTGCAGAAATATTGGTTTCCATGACCTGTCTGGAATATGCTTATACACATTCACCAAAATCGATGAAAAGTACCATGAGTGCCTTGTATTTACTGGGTATCTCATTGGGCAACTATTTTGACAGCCTGGTAAATAAAAGCATAGCCAACAACGGATTTTTTGCACAATACACCGGTGCCAAATATTACTGGTTATTCATAGGTATCATCACCGGATTTTTTGTATTATATCTTTTTGTAGCGAAAAGATTGCCGGAGAAAAGTTATGTGGGCGTAGAAGATACACCTGCGTAAAGATTCAAATAAAGATATTTTATAAGTCATAAACCGTGCCTTTGTGCCTCTGTGAGAAAAATAAATCTCACACAAAGGCACAAAGGCACGGTTTTATTAGTTACTGCTGTACTTTCGCGCTGCAAACAATCAACATGAACATTCTACTACTCGGATCCGGCGGACGTGAACATGCATTGGCATGGAAAATGTCGAAAAGTCATCACTGCGATAATTTATTTATAGCTCCCGGCAATGCGGGTACTTCTCAGTTTGGAAAAAATATCGAAATCTCTGTTACTGATTTTGAAGGCATCAAAGAACTTTGTTTAGCAGAAAAAATAAATATGCTGGTGGTTGGTCCGGAAGAGCCCTTGGTAAAAGGCATCTATGATTTTTTTCAGAAGGATGCAGCGCTGCAACACATTATTGTTGTAGCACCTTCAGCCGAAGCTGCACAATTGGAAGGCAGCAAAGCATTCAGTAAAAAATTCATGCAACGCCATCATATTCCAACAGCAGGTTATGCAGAATTTACACATGATACTTTTGAAGAAGGAAAAAAATATATTTCACAACACAGCTTACCCGTTGTATTAAAGGCCGATGGCCTTGCTGCCGGAAAAGGCGTTGTGATAGCGGTTTCGTACGAAGAAGCATTAAATGTGTTTGAAGAAATGATCATCAACAAACAATTCGGCGAAGCGAGCAGTAAAGTAGTGATCGAAGAATTTTTACAAGGCATTGAAGTAAGTGTTTTTGTTTTAACAGATGGGGAAGTGTACCAGATCATCGGCCACGCAAAAGATTACAAACGAATTGGCGAAGGCGATACAGGATTGAATACCGGAGGCATGGGTTGTGTAAGTCCGGTACCATTTATGGATGAAACTTTCATGCAGAAAGTGGAGGAAAAAATTATCAAACCAACCGTTAACGGATTATCAAAAGAAAACCTGAACTACCATGGTTTTATTTTCTTTGGATTGATGAATACAAATGGTGAACCTTATGTGATCGAATACAATTGCCGCATGGGCGATCCTGAAACAGAAGTGGTGATGCCTTTGTTACAAACTGATATTGTTGGGTTATTTGCAGCGATGGATAACGGAACATTGGTTGATGCCAACATTGAATTCTATCCGCAAAGTTGCGCAACCGTGATGGCAGTAAGTGGCGGTTATCCGGGTGAGTATAAAAAACATTTGCGGATTAGCGGGTTAGCGGATTTACAATTGGAGGATTCCATTGTTTTTCATGCTGGTACAAAACAAATCAATGATGAAGTGGTAACAAACGGAGGAAGGGTTTTAACAGTAACTTCTTATGGAAATAACATCACAGAAGCAGTGATCAAATCAAAAAAAGTATTGGAACAAATTTCGTTTGAAGGGATGAATTACAGAAAGGATATTGGGTATGAATTTGTGTGATCGTGATACGTCAGTCGTCGGTCGGGAGTGATTTTTTTACTCTCCATAAACCACACACTACTCACTATTCACTACTCACGCCTCACGACTCATGACTGACGATTAACATAAGTTCTCACAAAACCGTCGAAAAATCAGTATTTTAGGCTTTATAATTCAATTTTTTCAATCACCTTTGCCAACATTACTAAACACATTCGAACTTTTTATATACAATGGGATTGTTTAACTTTTTCACTCAAGAGATTGCCATGGATCTGGGTACCGCCAATACCCTGATCATTCATAACGATGAAGTGGTTGTAAATGAGCCCTCCATTATTGCCCTGAACCGCAATAATATGAAGGAGGTTTTGGCAGTGGGCAAGAAAGCCCTGATGATGCACGAAAAAACGCACGAAAGTATACGAACCGTTCGCCCGCTGAAAGACGGTGTTATTGCCGATTTTAACGCTGCCGAGCTGATGATCAGGGAGTTGATCAAAATGATCTATCCTAAAAAACCCCTTTTCCCACCAAGCTGGAGAATGGTGATCTGTATCCCTTCTTCCATTACCGAGGTTGAAAAACGTGCGGTTAGGGATAGTGCCGAACAGGCCGGTGCCAAAGAAGTATATATGATTCACGAACCTATGGCAGCCGCCTTGGGTATCGGGATTGATGTAGAAGAACCCGTTGGAAACATGATCATTGATATTGGCGGTGGTACTACCGGTATTACCGTGATTGCCCTTGCCGGTATTGTGTGCGACCAGAGTATCCGGATTGCCGGAGATGAATTTACTGCCGATATCATGGAAGCCCTTCGCCGTTACCATAGCTTATTAATTGGTGAAAGAACTGCTGAGCAGATCAAGATCAATGTAGGTGCTGCAATGAAAGATCTGGACAATCCGCCCGATGATCTTCCTGTAAATGGCCGTGACCTGGTTACGGGTATCCCTAAACAGATCATGGTTAGCTATCAGGAAATAGCCGAGGCCTTAGATAAAAGTATCTTCAAAATTGAAGAAGCCATCCTCAAAGCCCTGGAAACAACCCCGCCCGAACTGGCAGCCGATATTTACAGAAGAGGACTTTACCTTACCGGTGGCGGTGCCTTATTACGTGGCCTCGACAAAAGACTAAGTGCCAAGATCAAACTTCCGGTTCATGTTGCCGACGATCCGCTGAAAAGTGTGGTACGCGGTACAGGACTGGCTTTGAAGAATTACCAGCGATTTCCTTTTATAATGAGATAATTAAGCTATCAGCTGTGAGCTATGAGCTGCGAGCCTGATTGGCAAGTTCATAGCTCACGGCTCACGGCTCATTGCTTTCCACGTGAAAAACATCTTCCTCTTCATACGACGATACCTTTCCTTTCTCAGCTTTTTGCTGTTACAGGTGGCGGCTATTGTGATGTTGAGCAACAGCAGTAAATCGCACCAATCCTTTTTTTCCTCGGCTGCCAATGAGGTAACTGGCAGAATTGATGAACAATACAGCGGTTTTCGCGAATACTTTACTTTAAAAGAAACCAATCGCCAGCTGGCAGAAGAGAATGCAAAATTAAGAAACCAGTTAACTGCAAACTTTATCTCTCCTGATACTTCTAAAAAACATTGGGTAGATACGTTGGTTAAAGACAGCAGTGGCCATTACCGCAAGTTCACCTGGCTACCTGCAAGAGTGGTGGGCAATTCCTACGCTTTGCAAGCCAACTTTATTTATATAGAAAGAGGTAGTAATCAGGGTGTAAAAAAAGGAATGGCCGTGATGGGTCCGCAGGGAATTGTGGGAGTAGTGGTTGAAACGAACAATAATTTCAGCAAGATCATGAGTCTTTTGCACCGCAACAGCAAAGTAAGTGCGATGCTGAAAAAAGACAATACCACCGGCAGTTTGGAGTGGGATGGAACCGACCCTTCTTACCTTACTTTACGAAATGTTTCAAAAGGTGCCAAAGTGGCAAAAGGCGATACGGTGTTAACGAGTAATTACTCTGCCAACTTCCCGTCACAACTGGTGATAGGCACCGTTGCAGAGATCGCTTCCGAATCGGCCAGTAACTTTTATACGTTGAAAATAAAATCGGCCACCAATTTCTTCAGTGTACAATATGTATACCTGATAGAAAATGTGCGGTATGCAGAACAGGTTCAGTTAGAAACAACCCTTTCAAAAAATCCATGAGCAACCTGCTGAAAAATATTATCCGTTTTTTTCTGTTCATACTGGTACAGGTATATATCCTGAACCAGATTCCGCCATTGCATCAGTTCATCGTTCCTTATCTATACTTTTTGTTCATACTCTGGCTACCATTCAGTATCAACCGTTTTGCTTTACTGCTGATCAGTTTTGTATTTGGACTAAGTCTTGATTATTTTACCGGCACTTTCGGGTTACATGCCGCACCCTGCGTACTGATTGCCTACATCAGGCCCTTCCTGTTAAACCTGTTGATCCCCAAAGACACTACCGAACAAAGCTATACCGAGCCCGGCCGTAAAAGCATGGGTTGGGCACCGTATGCTTTGTATGTAAGCATCTTAACTTTTATTCATCATTTCTACCTGGTACTGATCGAGTGGCTGCAGTTTGGGAATTTTGTTTATTTCTTAGGCAAAGTAACCGCAACCACAGCGATCAGTTTACTGATGATCTTTTTGGTAGAAATGTTGTTTAATCGTACAGGAAAGTTTAGGGCAAAGTGAGGGAGACGACGGACGACAGACGACCGTAAGAAGTATTTTCATTATTCACCATTGCCCATTCACCATTCACTCCCATCAACATCTATGAATAACTTTTTTTACAATACTGATACAGGCATCATTTCATTTCATCAACTTTGTTGTGTTACAGCGTATGGTTTATGGCATATAGTTCATAGTTAATTGCCAATTTACCATGAACCATATGCCATGAACTATCACCAACCACTCAATTCATTTTCTTACTAAACTATATGCCGGTATTTAATCAGAGCAGGGGGCGGATCATCCAGATCATTTTTGCAGTTGTTTTTTTAGTGATTGCAGGGCAATTGATCAATCTCCAGTTATTCTCCGTTAAGTATAAACTGGCGGCAGAGAACAATGCCATTTTCCGTAAAGTAATTTATCCCGACAGGGGAATCATCTTCGACAGAAAAAGAAGGGCTATTCTTGAAAATTCAAATAGTTACGATTTAATTGTGATCCCTTCGGAAGCAAAAGGTGTGGATACGGCATCCCTTTGCACATTATTAAATATTGATACAGCCGAATACAAAAAAAGAATCCGCGATCTGATCTTTAAGAACGGTTATGTAAAGCCCGGTGTATTTGAATCTTTGCTTACTGTTGAAATGTATGCAAGGTTGAATGAGAACATTTATAAATTTCCCGGTTTCTCTTTAAATGAACGTTCTATGAGAACCTATCCTTACAGTGTGGCAGCGCATGTATTGGGGTATATCCGTGAAGTGGATCCACCTTATCTCAAAAG
>CANBSW010000129.1 GCA_947372235.1 Chitinophagaceae bacterium
AATTGCCTTTGATGAAATTGATATTCACCTCATCAAACAATACCCTTTTGCCATAGGCCAGGGTGATATTTCTTGCACTGATCATGTATTTGCGCTGTTTTTCGGCGGCAAAAGTAAGGTTTAGCAGGGATTTTATGGCCGATATTTCAATCTGACCTTCGTTTTTGCAGATCAAGTACTAACAAAACGTTTTTGTACAAAAGCATACTTATCAGGCACTATTTTTTAATGATCCGAATCTGTGCAAACTGGCCGGGAGTAGTGGGAGGCGATACAGATGGATATGGACCGGCATCCACAAGTGTAATACTGTAGGAATTATTCAAATAAACAGTGTCCTTGGTTTTCCCCTGCTCCAGATTAACAGTAAACTGAGGCCCCAATTGAATAACAGCGGTCAGATTTCCTTGCCATACACAGGTTGCTCCTTTCGGACAGCGTGAATCATTGATACTGGTAACATTTGCCTGCAGATTGGTTATGCAGGCTCCAAAAATAGCCATGGGTTTATTCAGGCTAAATACAGCAGTATCTCCGGTAGGTGAAACTGTACAGCCGGCTAATCCGCTATCCGGTTTATCACAGGAAAATATTGTGACGACAGTGAGGGTTGCCAACAAAAAAATAAGCTTGTTGTATTTGTTCATTTCTTGCTGATTAACCGTATAAAGTTAAGCGGAATAAGCAATATCTTTAAACCGTTCATCCAAACGATACATCATGAGAACAAGTATTAACTTTTTATTTCTATTGCTCATTCTTGGAGGTTGTAAAACCGAATCAAAAGACGCCCGTCTTGATAAAGCCAGTCGCGAAAATAAAAACGGATGGATTTATGTGCACCTCGAAGGAAACCCTTCCACCATTGGCTATCAGCATGGTTATTTGTTAGCAAATGATATAGACACAACCATACAAGCGGTTGCTCATTTGTTAACCCATGAAACCAAACGCGACTGGGCATTCTATCGCGCAGCGGCAAAGAATTTTTTATGGGATAAATTAGACCGCGAATACAAAGATGAGATCAATGGTATTGTGGAAGGATTGAAGGCCCAGCAAAAAAATTATGACAGTCTTGATATCACTGCCCTGAACGCAATGGAAGAACTGGCATATTATTATGTACCCATTCAGGATGATAAAATAAAAGCCGGAAGCGGCGATAATAAAGCACCCGGAAACTGCAGCGCATTTATTGCCACCGGCAGTTATACATCGGATGGAAAAATTGTGATCGGGCATAATAACTGGACATCTTATATCACCGGACAACACTGGAATGTGATAGCAGATATCGTACCTGAAAAAGGCAATCATATTCTGATGGATTGTATGCCCGGCTTTATTCATAGCGGAGATGATTTTCTAATTACTGATAATGGGTTACTCATTACAGAAACCACGATCACCCAATTCAAAGGGTTTGATACCACTGCTGTTCCCGAATTTATGCGTGCCAGAAAAGCAGCGCAGTACAGCAAGAGCATTGATGATGTGATCAAAAATTTTACTGAAGGGAACAATGGTGGATACGCTAATGACTGGCTGATTGGTGATACCAAAACCAACGAAGTAGCCAAGCTTGAACTGGGTTTGAAAAATTATAAAGTATGGCGATCAAAAGACACTGCCATGATCGGTTCAAATTTCCCAAGTGATGAAAAACTGATCAAAGAAGAAACTACTTTTAATGTGAATGATAAGACCACTTCTCCCAATGCCCGCAAACTTAGGATGGAACAACTGGTATTGATTGATCTGAAAGGAAAGATCAACATTGAAACAGGTAAACAAATTGAAGGTGATCATGTGGATGCCTTGCAAAATAAAAATGCCAATAACCGTTGTGTGATCTGTGGCCATATTGATGAAGATGCCAAAGGCTGCGCAGAATGGGATTTGCCGGCTTTTTATCCAATGGGAGCCGTACAGGGAAAAGTAACAACAGCAGACCTTGCAAAGAATATGCAGTTATGGGCACACATGGGCCATCCATGCGGACAGGATTTTATTGGCGAATCCTTTTACAAAGCACATCCTGAATTTGAATGGCAATCGAAGTATTTGAAGAATATGAAAGCCTACCCCTGGACGATGTTTGAAGCGAAGAAATGAAGTTGATCAATAGGAAGGATAAAGAGTATACATAAAACTGTAAAAAATAATCTGCTTTTTTTGTTATTGAAATGACAAATATCATGTTTCAGGTGATCATGAATTCGTATAATAGTTGTTCAAAATCTATTACAATGAAAAAAAATGATCAACCTGCAAAAACAATACGATGGTCGGCCCGTATTACAGGAACGGCCTTTGTAGTACTCACTTTAGTATTTGGTATCGGCAATTTAATTGAAGGAATCAACAAAAAAGATTCTAACACCTCATTCGACACTAATTTACTATTCACTTTTTTTATATGGGGAATCGGTCTTGTTGGACTGGTTTGGGCCCTATGGGATGAGAAAAAAGGAGGAATTCTTTCGTTTGTGAGTTTTATAATTTTTAATATACTCGCAGCTATCAGAGCGGAAAACAATTCGGCAACTGGCGTATTAGTCATTTTTTTGATCCCGCCCATACTGTATCTGACCTATTGGCTTATGACAAGAGATGACGAAAGAAATATTCCAAAATCATAATCGTCTGTTGTGCGTATTAAATTACTATCATATACCTTATATATCGGATAAAGTTGATAGAATCCTAAGTAGATTTACGTGAATCATACGAGTATGACAGATCAAAAAACAAATCGGGTTTCCAGGAGATCTTTTATCCGGAATATATCTTTTGCCACGGCATTTCTCGCAGGTGGTTCGCTGCAAAAATTATCTGCGGCAGAAGTCGAAAGTCTAAAAGACAATGTGGCACTGCGTTTTGTAGTGGCTTCAGATGCACATTACGGCCAACCCAAAACAGAGTTTGATGCGATGATCGAAAAGATCATCAGCCAGATCAATACATTTCATCAATCAAACCCTCTCGATTTTTGTGTGATCAATGGCGATATCATTCATAATGAAAAGCCCTTACTGCCCATTGCAAAAACCAAACTGGATGCTTTAACAATGCCCTGGTATGTAACCCGTGGCAACCATGATATGGTTACAGAAGAGGAATGGGTTAAGGTTTGGGGCACCCCACTGAATAATACCGCCCTGATTAAAAAACATGCTTTGATCTTAGGGGATACTTCTAATGAAAAAGGCACTTACCTCTCACCCGATCTGGTATGGCTTAAAAATAAACTGGAAGAACATAAAAAAAGAAAACATGTTTTTATGTTTCTCCATATCCCGCAAGCTAAATGGACCGCCAATGGAATTGATAACCCCGCATTTTTTGAACTGATCAAAAATTATCCCAACATCAAGGCCGTTTTTCATGGCCATGAACATGATCAGGATGGCGTAAAAATGAGCAAGAATATTCCCTTCTTATTTGATTCTCATATCGGTGGCAACTGGGGAACGGAGTACAAAGGTTTCCGTGTAGTGGAATTGATGAAAGACAATTCGATGATTACGTATATGATGAATCCGGATGTGAGGATGAATGAAATGAAGTATTGAAGAATAAGTCCAAAGTCAAAAATTGTGTTTTGACTTTGGACTTTTTAATTTTGACTTTACTTTTCACCATTCTGCTCTTGCAGTGGGACCTACCTCGAGTGAACTGAATTCACCAGCGAAATATTTGTAATACGCAGTAATCGCAATCATCGCCGCATTATCAGTACAGTATTCAAATTTAGGGATAAAAGTTTTCCAATGATGCTTCTCTCCCATTTCCTGTAAGGCGGTTCGCAGGCCGCTATTTGCACTAACGCCTCCGGCGATACAAATATTTTTCACGCCGGTTTGCTGTACTGCTTTCTTTACTTTTTTGAGAAGAATATTGATAATGGTGTATTGAATAGATGCACACAAATCATTCAGGTTTTGTTCGATAAAACCGGGTTCTTGTTTTTGTATAAAATATAAAATGGATGTTTTTAATCCACTAAAAGAAAAATTCAATTCAGGAATTTGTGGCTCTGCAAATTTAAAAGCAAGCGGGTTCCCTTCCTTTGCATATTTATCGATCAATGGTCCGCCGGGATATGGCAAACCAAGTATTTTCGCACTTTTATCAAACGCTTCACCCGCTGCATCATCAATCGTTTCACCGATCACTTTCAGATCCAATGGGGAATTAGCCAGAACAATTTGTGTATGTCCGCCACTAACGGTTAAACATAAAAAGGGAAATTCCGGTTTATCATCTCCAATTAAATTCGCCAACACATGTGCCTGCATGTGGTGCACGGCAATCAAAGGTTTGTTTAATGATAAGGCCAGTGATTTTGCGAATTGTGTTCCTACCAGTAAACTTCCGATCAGTCCGGGTGCCTGTGTGAACGCAATGGCATCAATAGTCTGGAGTCGGGAGTTAGGAGTTGGAAGTTGGGGGAATGCTGTACTTAGTGCTGCATCTATTACCGGAACAATATTCTGCATATGCGCACGGCTGGCCAGTTCCGGCACCACACCGCCATATTGCTCATGTACTGTTTGATTGGCGATGAAATTGGATAAAATCTTTCCATCCACACAAACAGAAGCAGATGTTTCATCGCAGGAAGATTCGATAGCTAGAATGGTTACCCCCCCGCCCCTAAAGGGCGGGGCGCTATTCGTTTCAAAAGTTAAATCACTATTACCGAACATGAAACAAAACTAATTCAAATAAAGTATTACAATACTAACTCCCCCTTCAGGGGGCTGGGGGGCTTACTTCGTCCTGATCGCCACTACCGGATCCATCTTAGCAGCAATAGACGCCGGAATGATCCCCGAAATAATGCCCAGAATAATACAAATACTTAATGCAAGAATTATAATATTAGGCGCTATAAAAATAGGAAATGGCAAGACTGAAGTTAACACAAGCGATAGTACCCAAACCAAACCAAGACCTATTAACCCACCGATAATACATAAAAATGCACTTTCAATTAAGAATTCAGTAAGTATGGTTCTTCTTTTGGCGCCAAGTGCTTTTTTAAGTCCTATCTGACTGGTTCTTTCACGAACGGTTACAAACATAATATTGGCAACACCAAAAGCTCCCACAATCAAGCTTAGCCCGGCAATGGCCCAACCACCAGCACTTACCTGGCCAAAAAAACCTTTTACCTGTTCGCTAAACATGGCTACATCATTACAGGAAAAATTATCTTCCTCTCTTGGACTTAACCTTCTGGTTTGGCGCATAATGCCCACCAGTTCATCCTGTAGTGCTTTGGAAACGATACCCGGTTTTCCTTCTACCATAATAAAAGGATTACTGTTATCCGGGTTATAAACACCTGCAAAATAGCGGTATGGAACAATCAGGCATTCGTCATAATTGAAACCTCCCACAAAACTTTGTCCCTGTTTTTTAATTACACCTACCACTATCACACGTCTCCCATTATAGGTAACTTCTTTACCTACTGCTCTTTCTGCAAAATCGAACAATTCTTCTGCTACTTTATATCCAATTACACCGGTTGGCGTTCCCCGGCTAAATTCTGTTTCGTTCAGGTAACGTCCCTGAAAAATTTCAAGGGTTTGAATGTTATTGTATTCTTCTGTTACGCCATACAAACTGGTATTACTTAGAATATTATCATTAAAGGTTAGGCTCACACTGCTCGAAACAAACATGGCCGCATTGGAGGCCAGCTGACTTTTTGTTTTGATGAATTTCATCTCTTCATAACGGATAGGCGGTCTTTTCATGTATTTCCACCAGGGATAATCATTGCCACCGCCATAGTTCCATTTATCTACATAAATGGTATTGTTTCCCAAAGTTTTCAAATCGTTCTGTACTTTTTGTTCCAGGCTGTCGACTGTTGCCAAAACGCCGATAATACAGAAGATCCCGATGGTGATACCAAACAAAGACAGGAAAGTACGCAGTTTATTAACCCGCAATTCCTGCAGGGCCATCCGGAAACTGTTCCATAAAATGCTGAGTAGTTTGAGCATGAATCAAATGTAATACAGTATTTGTTTGGAGGATTGGATTTTTATGTGGACGGCGGGTGGGAGTTGCAAGTAGTAAGTTATAAGTACATGGTGATTTTTTAACCGCAAAGAAACGAGGGCGAAGGGTTCGCGAAGTATGATTTGATCAATCCTCGCGCCATGGTAACTTCGCGGCTAAGAAATAAACCATCATCAGCTCCCATTTTTGTTGAACGAATTAAATAAAATCAACTTATAACTTACTACTTACAACTTATAACCAGCCTTATGAGGCTGATATACAACAGAAAACACCAAAAAAGTTTTAATACGCATCAGTTCCTGTGCTATTTTTGCATCGATTTTTCAATTTAAACTTGCAATATGACCTGGAAACAAGTCTTCACTTCTTCGGTAGGAAAGAAATTGGTTATGGCTTTTACCGGTATTTTTCTAATTCTGTTTTTGATTGTCCATGTTGGTCTGAATGCCTGTATCTGGGCTGGCGACGGTGGCGTTATGTTTACCAAAGGAGCCCATTTTATGGGAGCCAACTGGGTTCCGCGCATTTTGGAAGTTGGGCTTTTTGCCGGGCTTTTCTTACACATCATTCAGGGATTAATGATAGAGTTTGCCAACCGCAGCAAAAGATCGGTTAAATATGAGATCGACTATGGTAATAACGGCAGTAAATGGTACAGCAGAAGCATGGGCTTACTGGGTACATTGATTTTATTGTTCCTTGTTTTACACCTGTATCATTTCTGGCTGCCTAACCGCTCTAATCAGGGATTTTTATTGGGTGAAGAGATCAATCTTTTCGAAAAAATGAAATTAGAATTCAGCGCCCTTTGGGTGGTGATTGTATATGTGTTGGGATGTCTTTCATTAGGCTACCACCTCGCACATGGTTTTCAGAGTGCATTCCGAACATTGGGAGTGCATAATAAAAGATATAATGTGATGCTGAGCTGCATCGGATACGGATTCGCCATCATTGTTCCTTTAGGATTTGCCATGATGCCGGTGAGTTTTTATCTGGGATGGGTGAGTTAAGGGCGTGAGATGTGAGTGGAAGTAAAAATTCAAAAGTAAAAAATACTCACGACTGACGCCTCACGGCTGACGAAAAAGCTCAACAGCGAACAGAACGCACAAGTGAGTGACACAACCACAGCTGAGAAAAGTGATACAGCTGGAAACAAAAAATCTACAAACGACAAACCTTTCATATGTTAGAAGCAAAAATTCCTTCCGGGCCTTTAGATGATAAGTGGACGGACTATAAAGGGCACTGTAAACTGGTTAATCCTTCCAATAAGCGTAAGCTGGAAGTAATTATTGTAGGTACCGGTTTGGCGGGTGCTTCTGCAGCTGCGGCTTTGGGCGAGCTGGGTTATAAGGTAAAAGCATTCTGTTTTCAGGATTCTCCGCGCCGTGCGCACTCTATTGCCGCACAGGGTGGTATCAATGCTGCAAAGAACTACCAGAATGATGGCGACAGCGTTTTCCGTTTGTTTTATGATACGATCAAAGGTGGCGATTACCGTGCCCGCGAAGCCAATGTGCATCGCTTGTCCGAAGTAAGCGCCAATATTATAGACCAGTGTGTGGCACAAGGTGTACCCTTTGCCCGCGAATATGGTGGGTTGCTGAGTAACCGTTCGTTTGGCGGTACGCAGGTACAAAGAACATTTTATGCGGCCGGGCAAACCGGTCAGCAATTATTGATTGGTGCTTACCAGGCTTTAGAGCGTCAGGTGGCATTGGGTAATGTAACGATGTATAGCCGCCACGAAATGCTTGAAGTAGTTACAATTGAGGGCAAAGCACGTGGTATCATTGCCCGCGATCTGGTTAATGGAACATTGGAAAGACATTTTGGCCATGCCGTTTTATTATGCAGTGGCGGATATGGAAACGTATTTTATTTATCAACCAATGCCATGGGCAGCAATGTTACCGCGGCATGGAAAGCACATAAGAAAGGCGCCACATTTGCGAACCCTTGTTTTACACAGATCCACCCTACCTGTATTCCGGTGAGTGGTGATCATCAGTCGAAGTTGACATTGATGTCTGAATCATTGCGTAACGATGGACGGATCTGGGTTCCCAAAAAACAAGGCGATAACAGAAAGGCGAGTGAGATTGCTGAAGACGAAAGAGATTATTATTTAGAGAGAAGATACCCTGCATTTGGTAACCTGGTACCACGTGATGTGGCATCAAGAGCAGCAAAAGAAAGATGTGATGAAGGTTATGGTGTTGGAAGCAGTAAGCAGGCGGTATACTTAGATTTTAGTGCAGCCATTATCCGTTACGGAAAAATTGAAGCGGGTAAAGAAGGACTTGCCAATGTAAGTGAAGCAGAGATCATCCGTATGGGTAAAGAAGTGGTGAAAGAGAAATACGGTAACCTGTTTGATATGTATGAAAAGATCACTGGCGAAAATCCGTATGAAATTCCGATGCGCATTTACCCTGCCGTACACTATACCATGGGTGGATTATGGGTAGATTATGAATTACAAACTAATGTTCCCGGATTATATGCATTAGGAGAAGCCAATTTCTCAGACCATGGTGCCAACCGTTTAGGCGCATCGGCATTGATGCAGGGATTGGCCGATGGATATTTTGTAATTCCATACACAGTAGGAAATTATCTGGCTGATGAGATCTATAGCAAAGCCATTGAAACTTCACATCCTGCATTTGCAGAAGCGGAGAAAGAGGTATCGGATAGAATCAATCACCTGATGAATGTGAAAGGATCACAGACCGTAGAAAGTTTCCACAAACGTTTGGGAAAGATCATGTGGGAGAAATGTGGAATGGCAAGAAACGCCAAAGGTTTAGAAGAAGCGATCGTTGAGATACAGGCATTGAAAAAAGAATTCTGGAATGATGTTAAGATACCGGGAAGCATTGAAGAAATGAATCCTGAACTGGATAAAGCCAACCGCGTTGCCGATTTCATAGAACTGGGAGAACTAATGTGTAAAGATGCACTGAACAGAAATGAAAGCTGCGGCGGCCATTTCCGTGAAGAGTACCAGACACCGGATGGAGAAGCACTGCGTGATGACAATGGTTATATGTATGTAGCTGCCTGGGAATATGCAGGGGACAGTAACTGGAATTTACATAAAGAGCCGTTGGTGTATGATGTGATTAAGCCGACGCAGAGGAATTACAAGTAATTGTAACAGGTATTTACCGCAGATAATTTGAAAATTTGAAAGTGTGCTAATTTGAAAATTAAATTAGTGTTCAAATTTCAAGTTATGCGGGATGATAAAAAGAATGTGATTGTTGAAAAATCGGTTGATTTTTCTTTAGCAGTCATAAAGTTTACGGAAGTTCTTGAACAAGACAGGAAATATGTAATTGCAAAACAGCTTTTGCGTTCCGGAACCTCGATAGGTGCAAATGTATTCGAGGCACAGAATGCGGAAAGCCGGGCAGACTTCATTCACAAGATGAAAATTGCAGCCAAAGAAGCAAGCGAAACGCTTTACTGGCTTATACTCTGTGAGCGAAGTAAACATTACCCATTTGAAAAAGCGCTAACGAATAATCTCGCAGAGATCATTCGAATCCTCTCCAGGATCATTGCTACATCAAAAGGATAATTGCCGAATTGCATTTTCAAATTTTCAAATTTTCAAATTTTCAAATTTCGATATGGAACACTACCACATGAATCTGAACCTAAAAGTCTGGAGACAAAAAAACTGCAAAACCAAGGGTGAGTTTAAACTGTACCGCGTGGAAAACATTTCTTCGGAGATGAGTTTTCTGGAAATGTTTGATGTGCTGAATGAGCAACTGATCCGTGACGGGGATGATCCGATCACTTTTGATCATGATTGCCGTGAAGGTATTTGTGGAGCCTGTTCCATGTACATTAATGGTAAACCGCATGGACCATGGCAGGCCAATACCACTTGCCAGTTACACATGCGTGCTTTCAAAGATGGCGATACCGTTGTGGTAGAACCCTGGAGAGCTGATGCTTTCCCGGTTATTAAAGATTTGATGGTAGACCGCAGTGCATTTGACAGAATTATACAGGCAGGTGGTTATATTAGTGTAAATACCGGTAATGCGGTGGATGGTAATGCACTTCCCATTCCTAAAGATGATGCGGATGCTTCTTTTGCTGCTGCTATGTGTATAGGTTGTGGTGCCTGTGTAGCGGCTTGTAAAAACAGCAGTGCCATGTTATTCCTGAGTGCCAAAGTTTCTCACCTCGCTTTATTGCCACAGGGAAATCCTGAGCGTAAAAGCCGTGTGATGAATATGGTTGCCCAAATGGATAAAGAAGGATTTGGCGCCTGTACCAATACCGGTGCATGCGAAGCCACTTGTCCGAAAGAAATTTCTTTAACGAATATTGCGAGGTTGAATAAGGAGTATTTGTTTGCGGGGTTGACTGCGGAGTAATACCCCCCAGCCCCCTGAAGGGGGAGTTAGGATATTGAAGTCAAAATTAAAAAGTCAAAAGTCAAAGCATTTTTTTTGACTTTTGACTTTTTAATTTTGACTTACTACTCCACTACAACCTTCTTCCTCTTCAACACCAACGCACTGATAAGTGCAACAACCAATCCTACAGGTAATATTTCTACATAGGTCATTAAAATAACAAAGAAAGGGCTTTTATACCACTCTTTCATCTGCATCATATCGGCGGTTTTTTTGGCAAGTTCGGCTGCGCTGATACCACTGGCTTTATACTTTGCAATCATAGCGGCAGCGTATTTATCCATAAAATCAGGAATAAAACAGTAGTAATTGATCAGCCAGCCTATCACATAGATGGTAGAAGCGATCAATGAGATAAAAAGACCGATCTTAAATGCTTTTCCGAAATTGATCACCCCTTCATTGTGTTTATCACGAAAAGATTTTATGCCTACAAAGATCATAGAGAACGCAATGATCATAGCTGAATATCCATAGATCATACCCCCCTCAAAATCTCCTTTGGCACAATAATAAGAAGTGGAAAAGGCCATCATACCGGTAACGATCAGTCCGGCGATAATGCCATAAACAATGACTGTTTTTTTCATTTGATTAGGTTTTGGTTTGTAATTGTAAAAATCAACTACTCTTATCATTTTACCCTCATACTTTAGGGTGATTTTGTTTTTTCAGCCTGATTTCATACCAAAGTATGAATCATCAGGCGATCAAACCCAGTTTTTTTGCTTTATCGATGGCCTGTGTTCGGCTTTTTACATCGAGTTTTTCAAAAATTCTTGAGCCATGAGTCTTGATGGTATTTAAGGAAACAAATAATGCCTCTGCAATTCCCTGGTTAGTGTGGCCTTCTGCCATCAATTTCAAAACCTCCAGTTCACGTTTACTCATGCCCAATTGATCCAAAGCTTTTCCATTTGGCACAAAAGGAATTGAAGGATCACGATATATTTCTTTCTCTATTATAACCGTTTTTACTTTTGGCCTGGTTAGTTTTATTGCCAGCCAGATGCCCAATGAAGTGAAGAGAACGGCAATGGCACCGGCGTAAATTTCAAATGCATGATCGTATATCACAAAGCGCAATTCGAGCCATTTCAATAAAAATAACAGTATGGCAAGTGATACACCATACAACCAGATAGTTTTGTTTTTTCTAAAGCCCTGGAAAATCATATTCTTCAAAGTTCGTCCCTAAGATAATTGATAGCAGTCAAAATGCCATATACCAGATAAAAAACATGGTTAGCTTTGTTGTATGTCTAATACTTATTTCCAGTTCAAACAATTTACCATACATCAGCAACACTGTGCCATGAAAGTGTGTACAGATGCCTGTTTGTTTGGAGCATGGATTGGGGAGAAAGTACGAGGTTTGAAGTACGAGGTACGAACGGTTTTGGATATTGGGGCAGGTTCCGGATTATTAAGTTTGATGCTGGCGCAGAAAACGGATGCGATAATTGATGCAGTTGAAATTGATGAAGCTGCTGCCTCAGAGGCTTTTGAAAACATAGATGCATCGCCATGGAAAAATCGGTTGCAGGTAATTTGTGGCGATGCAAGAACGGTGCATTTGGGAAAAAGATATGAACTGATCATTTCCAATCCCCCCTTCTTTGAAAATGATTTGAAAAGTGGTGATGATAAAAGAAATCTTGCCTTGCATAGTGAGGCATTGGGGTTTGAGGAATTGATTGCGTTGATGGAATCACATTTGGCGGAGGATGGGTTGTTTGCGGTACTTTTACCTTATCACAGAAAAGATCATTTTATTAAAATGGCTTTGAAGAATGATTATTTTCTGGTGGAAGA